>JAQGJB010000013.1 GCA_028290825.1 Micavibrio sp. | reverse complement strand
CGATCAAGATAGGTGTATCCGGCGGGGCGCCGTTGCCCGTCGAGGTAAAGAAGGCGTTTGAGGCCAATACCGGCTGCGTCGTCTGCGAAGGGTATGGGCTGACCGAATCGTCGCCGGTTATCTGCGTCAATCCGCCGGTGGGTGAAAACCGCGCCGGGTCTATCGGCTTGCCCATGCCCGGCACGATTGTTGAGATCATAGACCCCGAAGACGGTAAAACACGCATGAAGCAAGGCGAGCGCGGCGAACTTTGCGCCTCCGGCCCGCAGGTAATGAAAGGGTACTGGAATAAACCGGGCGATACCGCAGATGTCCTGAAAGACGGGCTCCTGCATACCGGTGATGTGGCGATTATGGATGCCGATGGTTATTTCTACATCGTCGACCGCATCAAGGACATGATCATCACCAACGGGTATAAGGTTTATCCGCGCAATGTCGAGGAAGTGATCTATCTCAACCCCGCCGTCGAAGAATGCATTGTCGCCGGCATACCCGATGAAACGCGCGGCGAGATTGTCAAAGCCTGGGTGAAGCCGAAAGAGGGCCATAGCCTGAGCGAAGCCGATCTGAAGGCGTTCCTTGAGGGAAAAGTTTCCAAGATGGAGATGCCGCGCAGCATCGAGATCCGTACCGAACCGCTGCCAAAAACCATGATCGGCAAATTGTCGCGCAAGGACGTCCTCGCGCAGGAAAAGACCGGAAAAACAGTCCAGGCGTAAGCTTTGCGCGAATAGGCAGCGCAAGACTAGAGCGCGCGCGCTTCCTTCTCACGCAACTGGGCCTGTTCATGGAATTTTTCCGCAACGCCGCTATAGGCCATCCCTGTGTTCAGAATTTGCCCCAGCAGTTTCTGCAGGTCGTCGTCGATATTGCCCTGAGCACTGAGCAGCAGCGTCTTGCGTATGGCGGGTTGCTTTTTTGCGACATTCAGGTCGGGATCAAGGCCCAGCAGTTTGGTGGCAAAAATCTGTTTCATCGCTTCCTTTTCCATGCAGTGGAAGACATCAGTGCGAACCCAGTTCGGCATGCGCGGCAACCCACGCAGGGTCAGGATACGGTGAATGTCATGGCTGCGCCGCATCTGATAATGATCGGCCTCCAGCCAAGCGAGGAGCAGCTCTGACCTGTCGGTGATGTGCATGGCTTTGGCCTGACGCTGGCCGCTTTCGATGTAAACCTGCAAAGGCTGCCGCGGATCGTAATCCGACCGCGTGCCGAAGCCCAGAAGGATGCCAGCCGAAACCTTGCCGCCTTCACCGAAAATATAGCCGTCAAACTGCGTATGATAGGGGCCGGCGTGCCTTCCGATAATGAAACGCTCGAACGAAAACTGATCATGGCCATGCGGTAATGCGCGCATGAAGTTCAGATAGATCTTGCACAAGGTAACTTTATCCAGATGTCCGATCATCGGGTGGCGCAGGCGGCCATCGATGTTTTCACCCATTTTTCCGGCGTCGCCATGGGTCGTCGCGGGCAGGGCTTGCGTCCCGAAAGCATCCTGAATGGCCTTGCCGACCATGAGGTTGTGATGCCGCTGGGTCAGGATGTCATCAACCACTAGTTCCAGGTTGATGTGGTAAAGCGGGATTTCCTCGATCAGCGAGGCCATCTGATAAAACGCCTTCGGGTCGTTAAGGTCCATCATCTGCGGCTGGCTGAGCAGCGTCAGGCAGTCATCACGGAATCCGTTGCACTGGATTTTCCGCGTATGCACCGGCACGAAGTAATCAAGGCTGAAATCTTCCTTATCCCGTGCGGCCAGTATTTCGAACACATCATCAAGGCAGAAAAAAACACTCATGCGCGCAGGGTTCCGCCGGTTTTCGCGGCGACGCTGTCGATGATTTTTTTGCTTATGTCTTCGATTTCCGGATCGGTCAGGGTTTTGTCTTTCGGTTGCAGCGTCACGGCAATCGCGACGGATTTTTTACCTGCCTCAACGCCCTTGCCCTGATACACATCAAAGACACTGACCGTATCGATCAGGTTTTTGTCGGCGCCACGCGCCGCACGAAGGATATTATCAACCTCCAGCCCGGCATCGACAATAAAAGCAAAATCGCGGGAAATAGGCTGGAACGGTGATAGGGTGAGAAGTGGGCGCGCCGTTTCCGCTTTTTTCTTCGGCAGGGGAATGGCATCAAGGAACACTTCGAAGCCGACAACAGGAAAGGCAATCTTCATATCCTGCAGGATGGCCGGGTGGATTTCACCGAAACGCGCCAGCACGTTCGCGCCAAGGCGCATGACGCCGCTGCGGCCTGGGTGATACCAGGACGGGGCGTCGCGCGTGATCTGAACCTGCGTCGGCCCGCCGCAGGCCGCCAGTACGGCAAGGGCGTCGGCCTTGGCATCAAAGGCATCCACTACGCGGCTGGATTCTTTTCCGGACCAGTGACGTCCAAGGTAAAGGCCGCTACGGATGCCGGCGGCGCAGACATGATAGCCGGTGATTTTCGGTGATTCAAAAACAGGCCCGACCTCGCATAAGGCCGTATCCGGATATCCCTTGTCAGCATTGCGCCCTGCGGCCTCAATCAGGTTGGGCAGGATGGAGGGGCGCATGAAGTTCAGTTCGCTGGAGATCGGGTTGGCGATGGTCAGCGCGGCGACATTCTGTTTATCACCGGCCCCGAATTTTTCGGCCAAGCCTTTGTCCATAAAGGACCAAGTGACGGATTCATCAAGGCCGCGCGACGCCAGGACCGTACGGGCTTGACGCGATTTGCTGAGGATCGGGGTTTCGGCGCTGCGGGTCACGGCGCTCAGTTTCGGAACCGAGACAGCCGGGATTTTATCGTAGCCGTTGACGCGGATGATTTCCTCGACCAGGTCGGGGCGGCCTTCGATATCGCTGCGCCAGCTTGGTGTGCTCACGCTCCAGGTTTTGCCGGTTTTACGGACAGTAAAGCCGAGGGCGGTGAGAATTTTCTCCTGCGCGGCTTCGTCAATCTCGATACCGCCCAGTTGCCGGACATAGGCCGGAGCGTGTTCGATGGTAAGGTTCCGTTCCGGGGCTTTTCCGGCGATGACGACATCGCTGGGCTCGCCACCACAGAGTTCGATGATCAGTTTGGTCGCCAATTCCATGCCGGGGGCTGTGAATTGCGGGTCGATGCCGCGTTCGAAACGGTAACGGGCGTCACTGCTGATCTGCAAGGCGCGTCCTGTACGCGCGGTGCGCAGGGGATCGAAGTAAGCGGCCTCGATATAAACGTTTGTGGTGGTTTCGGATACACCGGTGGAGGTGCCACCCATGACACCGCCGAGGCCGAGAATGCCGGAATCGTCACAGACAACAACCATGCCGTCATCAAGGGTGTAGGTTTTATCGTTCAGCGCCTCAAAGCTTTCCCCTTTCTTCGCGGTGCGGACATTGAGATTTCCCTTCATCTTGTCGGCATCTAAGACATGAAGCGGGCGGCAGAGGTCGAAGGTCATATAATTCGTGATGTCTACCAGAACCGAGATCGGCTTCTGGCCGATGGCTTTCAGACGGTCCTGGAGCCATTGCGGGGACGGGCCGTTCTTCACGCCTTTGATCATGCGGCCGACGAAATGGGGGCAGTGTTCGGTATTGAGGTTTACGCCGACCGGATTTTTGAAGGTGCCTTTTACCGCAGTATCATCAAGTGGCTTCAGCGTGCCGATGCCTGTGGCCGCAAGGTCGCGGGCAATACCTCTGATCCCCGCGCAATCACCGCGGTCCGGCGTGAGGCCGATTTCAATGACTGGATCATCAAGGCGGTAGATTTGGGCGAAGGGTGTGCCGACCGGGACATCGTCCGCAATCTCGATAATCCCTTCATGTGCGTCGGAGAGGCCCATCTCGCGCTCGGACACCATCATGCCGTTGGATTCCTGGCCGCGGATGACGCCCTTTTTCAAATCAATGCCGGTCCCTGGAATGTGACTTCCCGCGGGCGCGAAAATCCCCTTCATCCCTGCGCGGGCATTTGGTGCGCCACAGACGACTTTCAGTTTCTCTGCGCCTGTATCGACGACCAGGCATTTAAGACGGTCGGCATCCGGGTGTTTTTCCGCGCTGACCACGTGAGCGACGAAAAATGGGGCGAAGATTTTCGCCCGGTCTTCGACACCGTCAACCTCCAGCCCAAGAGCCGTGAGGCTGATCAGGATCTGATCGAGAGGGGCGGCGGTTTCCAGATGTTGTTTCAGCCAGTTCAGCGTGAATTTCATGGTCGTTTCCCTTAAAAAGACCCTGAATTTAAACATTTTTGACTGGAAAACCAAGGCTTGTCGATATTGACGTAATGTTTAAGGGGTTTTTAAGACTTTGCGATAATAATAGGGGCAGGCAAAGCATAATTTGCGTAGGGGGGTTAGTGATGGCAGTTACTTATGATGCACTCGGCAATGTTACAGGCACCGAGGATTCGGCCGAAGAAAAACGTTACGGCGAAGTGCGCACGCCAGAGGGCCAGAAGAAGCTTTACGAACAAACCAAGCTGTACCAGCAGGGTAAACTCAACTCTTCCCAGATCCGCGACCTGCAGGAAAATTTTCTGTCGCTCGGCGCCAAGATCGCCACAACAACTGCAAAGGGCGCGCAGGAAATAAAAGATATCGAAGTGACCGGCAAAAAGAATGAGCAGACAGATATGACTGCCAACGCCTATACCAAAGGTTACGAAGAATCGATGAAGCCTCAGGCAGCGGCTAAAGCTGCTCCGGCTCAGGCGGCTCCAGCAAAGGCTTCCCCGCCCAAGCCCACAATCCCCTTCCGTGGCGAGGATCTCGTCATGCAGGCGCAGCTCCGTATGCTCGGCCAGACCGACGTGGGTGATATTGACGGACGCCGTGGTGCCAAGACGGACGCCGCAGTTGCGGCCTTCGCCAAGAAAAACGGACTTGAGAAGGCAGACGATAAGGCTATCCGCGCCAAGATCGCAGAAAGATTTGAAGCCTCGGGCATGGATGCGGCCAAGATCAACAGCCTGGTGCATTCAGGTGATGCCAATGACGTCAAAGCCGGCCAGATAGCCTACAACCTTAAGAACCGTGACGCCATGGTAAAGGTAACGGGCGTTAACGACGATGCGACCAGAGCGGCGCTGGTGACCATGGCCAGAGGTGTTGCGGCAGCGGTACCGGCCTCCACAACGCCGGCTGCACCAGCGGCGGCGGCACAACAGGCTGCGGTTCAGGCACCAGAGGCCGCGCAAGCGCAACAGCAACAGCAGCAAAATACTGGCGGATTGCAAGTTGACGGCGGTGCCCGTGTTGTGCCACCGGTACAACAATCACCGCAGGCCACAGGACGTCCCGTTCCGGCAGAGGAGTCAGTAAGCGGGCAGCAACCGAGAGCGGCACAACCGCCTTACGGCGCAGCCATGCAACCTTACCCGCAGCCGATTTATAATCAGGGCGCCATTCAGATGGGCAACCGCAACAACCTGTCACCGTTTTTTACCGGCCAGGCTGCCGGCGGGGCCATGGCGGTCGACCGTGCGACGGGGATTGCCTATAATCCCTATACCGGCGCTTACATGAACCCGCGTACCGGTCACGAGATCGGGGTGCAGGACAGAAACCGCGACGGGGTCATCGACCGCAGGGAATATGGTGCCGCAGTAGCCAGGGATAATTATGAAAGCTCGGGTCGAGGTAATAATCTTATGACGCAGATTTTTGGCGGCGGAGCAATGCGCGGCGGCATGCAGCCGGTCATCGCGCCGTGGGCCCAGCAAATGCACCGTGAGGGGCGCATGGATAACAACATTATCGGGCAGGGTGTCGGAATGTTGTCGGACAGAAACCGCTATAATGACGGGGCGGGCCTTGGCCGTGTTCTGATGGGCGTCCTGAATAAAATGGACTTCTAGCCGAGCGGCAATATATGCACGGTGAAATCGAGTTTGCGGCCCAGTGACTTATAGAGTTGCTGGGCCGCTTCGTTTTCCGTTTCGGCCAGCCAGTAAAGACGCGCCCAGTTTTCGGCGCGGCCCAGTTCCACCAGGGCATCGACCAGTGCGCGGCCAAGACCCTGTGCACGAACCTCGGGCCTGACGTAAAGATCCTGCATCACACAGACGAGATTCGTATTGCCGGTCGTGGGATGCAGGATGTAATGGCAGATGCCGACGAGGCGGAGGTCTTCCCCCTGCCTGATGCCGAGGCCGCCAACCATGGAGGCTGGGTCGCAGATGCGGGACCAGGTCAGGGCGGTCACTTCTTCGCTGGCGGTGTATTCCATGTTGGCGTTCCAGAGTGGAAGCCATTCGGTATAGTCAGAGGGTTGAAGCATTTTCGTCAGCATGGCCCGTCCGTTCCTTTTTTAAGGATTCTTATTTTAAAAGACGGTAGAGCGTGGCCTCTTAAGCCATGCGCTTCTCGTCCCCAGACTTAAAGAAAGACTAACGCAGATACTCTTAAGAACCGGTCGCCATGTTAGGGCGCTCCAGCGGATCGAAGCCGTAATGCTGCAGCCAGCGGACATCGCTTTCGAAGAAGGTGCGTAGATCGGGGATGCCGTATTTCAGCATGGTCATACGCTCCAGACCCATGCCGAAGGCGAAGCCCTGATACTCATCGGGGTCGAGGCCGCAATTGCGGATGACGTTCGGATGCACCATTCCGCAACCGAGTATTTCAAGCCAGCTGTCGCCGCCGCCGATTTTCAGGCCGCCGCCTTCACGCGAGCAACCAATATCCATTTCCGCCGAGGGTTCGGTGAACGGGAAGAAGCTGGGGCGGAAACGCGCGGGAAGATCGTCAATCTTGAAGAAGGCGCGGCAGAAATCCGTCAGGCAACCTTTGAGATGGCCCATGTGAATGTCCTTGTCGATGACCAGACCTTCGATCTGGTGAAACATCGGTGTGTGCGTCATGTCCCAGTCGGAACGGTAGACGCGGCCCATTGTAATGATACGGATCGGCGGCTTTTCCTTCATCATGGTGCGGATCTGCACCGTTGAGGTGTGGGTGCGCAGGAGTTTCTTTGCAGCCTCTCCCGTCTCATCCGGGTCGTCGGGCAAATAGAAAGTGTCATGCATTTCGCGCGCCGGGTGACCGGGCGGAAAATTCAGGGCGGTGAAATTGTGGAAATCGTCTTCGATATCCGGACCGTCGGCTACGGTGAAGCCCATATCGGCGAAGATCGCGGCGAGTTCTTCCATCGTCTGGCTGATCGGGTGGATGCGGCCCTTGCGCTCAGGGCGCGGGGACAGAGTAATGTCGATTTTCTCGTCGGCCAGTTTCTGATCCAGCGCCTGACGTTTCAGCGCGGATTCCTGCGTTTCGATCAGGGCCGCAATTTCATCTTTCAGGACGTTGAGGGCGGCACCGGCTTCCTTGCGCTCCTCAGGCGACATGGACCCCAGTGTTTTCATTAATCCGGTGATCTTACCGTTTTTGCCCAGGGCGGCGACGCGCGCGGCCTCAATGCCGGGCAGGTCAGTGGCAGCCTGTACAAGCTGGGTGAGTTCCGTTTTCAGGGCGATGATGGTGGCGGTCATGGCGGTCACTTTGTTTAAATCCTTAAGGTCCTTTTTGTAGCATTGCGGGCGGAGTTTTTCCATGGATTTAGCAGGCACAGCCTGTCCGCCGGCTTTCTAAAGGAAAGCGACAGCATCCGGGCATGTTCGGCCATAGATCAGGCAACTGGCAGAGTGGATAGCCAAGTTCTGCCAGGCGGAGAACATACAGTCGAAAAAATAAAATGCGCTTTCAGCCCCGGCACAGGGGGAAGGGATCAATTTCGAGGAAATTGTCTTGAGAGTCTCCACCATCGCGCGAAGATCCTGGTGGAGGGGTGGATCACGGTGGATCTTTGGCGCGCGCAGATAATATTAGGATAATATACCTATTATGTCAACGATTTTTTTATAATGTAGACCTACATTCAAAGATTTCCCCGGTACTGCAGTGGAATAAAAAAAGCCCCGCGAAAGGCGGGGCTTTTGTATTTGTGAAAGAAAAGAGACTTACGCCGCTTTCTCTTTGCTGCCGAGAGCCGATTTGGCTTGTTCGGCAATGGCTTTGAAGTCTTCCGGCTGGGTGATGGCCAGGTCGGACAGGATCTTGCGGTCCAGGTCGATGCTTGCCAGTTTCAGGCCGTGCATCAGTTCCGAGTAGGTCAGACCATGCAGACGGGCGCCAGCATTGATACGCTGAATCCAGAGTGCGCGGAAGTTACGCTTGTTGTTCTTGCGATCGCGATACGCATACTGACCGGCCTTGTCGGACGATTCCTTTGCGGTACGGATGGCTTTGTGACGAAGGCTGTAATGGCCTTTCGTACGTTTGAGAACTTTTTTCTTACGTGCCCGTTGTGCGGGACCTGCGGTTACGCGTGCCATGGTTTATATCTCCTATGCCGCTTTGTTGGTGTCAGATTTCTTGACCGGGCGGCGGATCTTTTTCAGACCACGCAGGTAGGGCAGGAAGTTTTCCAGGATGATGCGCGTATCAGGCGCGGACAGAAGGGACATGCCACGGATTTTCCGTTTCATTTTCTTCGGCTTGTTCATCATCATGTGGCGGCTTTTGGCAGGCTTGAACTTTACACGGCCTGTCCCCGTGACGCGGAAGCGTTTTTTCGCTCCCGACTTGGTCTTCATCTTTGGCATTTTGGGCTCCTCAGTGAGGTGTTAATGAACGATAGCAAGGCAGCCAAGATATTCATAAGCCAGCTATCGACCGGGTCGTGGCCGTATATAGACAGGGTAAAGGGCGGAAATCAAGAGATTTTGTGGATAAAAGCCCTGATCTGTTTCATCAGGAAATCGCGTTCGACGGCCGTTTTCAGGCCGTGGTCGCCGCCTTCGAAGGTTAGAATTTCCAGATTATTGCCGGTGATGTGGGTTTTCAGAATTTCAGCCTGGGTTTCGGGCGGGGCCATGGTATCCGCAGACCCGCACAGAACCATAGTCGGCATGGTCAGGCGCGGCATAAGCGGGGTAAAATTGTAGCCCTCAACCTCGCCGGTGAACGTAGGGCCGAACAGGGCGGGTTGGCCGGCAACCAGTTTTTTGAGACCGGATTCCCCAACCGACAGGATCGGCCAGAGAAAAACCACACCGGCGACTTTCGGGCGGATGCGGTCGCCGAGGATGGTCAGGACCACTGGAGCGCCAAGGCCCTCGGCGATCAGATAGAGTTTTTTGTAGCCGAGTTTTTCCGCCCATTGCAGGATGGTGACGCAATCCTCGGCGGCGGTCTTGAACGAAAAGAAGGTGGAGCCCTTGTCGCTGTGCCCGCAGCCGCGCATGTCGAAGCGCAGCGTGTGGAAGCCTTTGGCGGTGAAGGGTGCGGTGAGATCTTCGAAAACATCGCCGTAGGATTTATGGTCGCCGGGGAAGCCGTGGACCATGACGGCGAGTTTGTCGCTGTCCTTGTCCTTTTCGCCGCGATCATGCCACGCCCAGAGCCAGTCGTATTTACCGCAGGGGATATTGATCTCTTCCGCGGTCATGGCTGGTTATGCTGCGCTGACCGAGCCGGGGGCTTTGTAGCTTTTTTCGTTTTCTTCCCAAGGAAAGTGCAGCCAGGTATCCTGACTGACGCTCATGATATAGGTATCGACGGCGTCTTCACCAGCGGGCTTGGCGTAGATGGTGGCGTAGTGGGCGTTGGGCAGATGCTCGCGGATCAGGCGGAGTGTGGTGCCTTTATCGGAAAGGTCGTCGACGACGAGCCAGCCGGAGCCGTCGCCGCAATCGGTGGGCTGGCGGATGATCCGGGCTTTGCGCTGGGTCTGGTCGTCATAGCTGGAGACGCAGAAGGTCTGGATGTTTTTGATATTCAGGTGCCGGGTGACGATGCAGGCCGGGACCAGCCCGCCAGTAGTGACCGCGATCACACCGGTCCATTTGCCGTTATCGGGGCCTTTATCGGCCAGTTTCAGGGCCAGAGACTGGGCGTGCAGGCTGATATCCTCCCAAGTCAGGGGCATATCGAGATGGGCGGGGGCTGTGGTCATTTTGGCCTCGGTCGGTTACTATTCACATACAGGGGAACCCTAGCCCAGCTTTTGAAAAAAATCGAGTCGCGAGATTGATCGGTCTATTAAGAACAATAATGGTAATTTCCGGCCTGATGCTGCTGCCGCTTGCCGCACAGGCGCAGGAGGCCGATTACGATTTCGACAGTGTCAGCGAGGATGCGCAGGCCTGGGGAGAAGGCCAGAGGGTCATACTTCTGCAGCTTTATAATTCTGAAAGCTGCCCCTTCTGCCCGGCGGCGGAGCGGAACCTGAAAGACCTGGCGGCGGATTCGTCGATAATCGGCGTCAGCTGCATGGTGGATTACTTTGATTCCGGGAAGTCCGGCATTCTCTCACGCCCTTTCTGCCAGGCGCAGCAGGATGTTTACGTTCATATGCTGCGGACGGGATCGAATTATACGCCGATGCTGGTGATGAACGGGACGCTGCAGATGCCGGGACAGGATTTGCAGAAGGTATCGAAGGGGATCAAATCGTTACGTGGACGCGGCGGGCTGCCAGCCAATATCCAGATCAGTACCGGGCATGAGACAGGCGGTTACGATGCGCTGCTGCCCGATATCGGGGAAGGCTCGGGCAAATATGTGCTGCGCATCACGATGGTGAAACATGCGCCGGATTCCTCGCTGTTCGGCGGCGCGGTCAAGCAGCGTGAACGCAACCCTTATAATATTGCGACATCGCTGATCGAGGGCGGGATCTGGGACGGCAAAAAGCGCGTATGGTCGATGCAGCCGAAACCCGACGGCATTGCCGATGGGTTCATCGTGACGGTGCAGGATCAGACATCCGGTGTTGTCGTCGCGGCGGGGCAGGCGGAACTGGTCAGTCCCGTCCGATAATCAGTGTGCGGCGGCCCAGTTATCGGCGAAACCGGCTTCGGCATCGAGGGGGACGCCCAGATCGGCGACACCCTGCATGACGGTCTTCACCAGTTCGGCGGTTTTTTCGATTTCAGTTTCGGGGACTTCGAAGACGAGTTCGTCATGAACCTGAAGCAGCATGCGGGCTTTTAATCCGGCATCGGCCAGCGCCTTCGGCATGCGTGACATGGCCATTTTCATGATGTCGGCGGCGGTTCCCTGTAGCGGGGCGTTGATGGCCTGGCGTTCCGCGCCAGACCGCCACGCGCCGTTCTTGGCATTGATGTTCGGTATGAAGCATTTGCGGCCATAGGCGGTGCGGACATAGCCGTTGGCGCGGGCCTCATCCTTGGCGGCGTCCATGAAGTTACGGATCTCGTGGAATTTGGCGAGGTAGCGCTGGATGTAGGAGGCCGCCTCGGCATTGCCGACGCCAAGCTGTTTCGCGAGGCCGAAGCCGCTGATGCCGTAGATGATGCCGAAATTGACGGCTTTGGCCGAGCGTCGGATATCCGGGGTGACTTCCGCTAGCGGTACGCCGAAGACCTGCGACGCGGTGAGGGTATGAATGTCGGTGCCATCGCGGAAGGCCTGTTTCAGCGCCTCAACCCCGGCCATGGCGGCGGCGAGGCGCAGTTCAACCTGGGAGTAATCGACGGAGAGAATCTTCCAGCCCGGGTCCGTGACGAAAGCCTGACGGATTTTGCGGCCTTCCTCGGTGCGGATTGGGATGTTCTGGAGATTGGGGTCGGTGGAGGACAAGCGGCCCGTACTGGTTCCCGTCATGTTGTAAGACGTGTGGACACGGCCGCTGGCATGATTGATCTGGTCCTGCAGCGCATCGGTGTAGGTGGATTTAAGTTTCGAAAGGCTGCGCCATTCCAGAATTTTGTCGATGATCGGCGTCCCGGCGATAGCCTCAAGGATATCGACGGAGGTCGACCAGTCGCCGCTTTTCGTCTTGGCGCCGCCCTGCAGGCCCATTTCATCGAAAAGGACGATGCCAAGCTGTTTCGGGGAGCCGACATTGAATTCATGCCCGGCCAATTCATGGATGTCTTTTTCGAGGATGGCGAGCTTGCGACCAAATTCGGCGCTCATTTCCTTCAGCAGTTTCAGGTCGAGCCGGATGCCGGTGTGTTCCATCAGGGCGATGACGGCGATGACCGGGCGTTCGATGTCTTCATAGACGCGCAGCATTTTTTCCTGCGCGAGGCGCGGTTTCAAAATGTGGTAGAGGCGCAGCGTAATGTCGGCATCTTCCGCCGCGTATTCACAGGCCTTGGCGATATCGACGCGGTCAAAGGTAACCTGGTTCTTTCCGGTTCCGGCAACATCCGCATATTTAATTGTTTCATGGCCGAGATGCAGGAGAGAGAGTTCATCCATGCCGTGGCCATGGGCCGCACCGTCGAGAACGTAGGACATCAGCATGGTGTCGTCGATGGCGGCCATGGCGATGCCGTGATTATAGAACATCTGCCAGTCATATTTTGCGTTATGCGCGATCTTGAGGATGGAAGCGTCTTCAAGGACCGGTTTAAGCTTTGCAATGACGTCGGCAAGCGGCAGCTGGGTATAGGCGCCGTTGGCACTGTCGCCGAGAAGATCGACCTGGGTGGTGTGGCCGACAGGGATGTAGGCGGCTTTACCGGGCGTAACGGCCATCGAGATACCAACCAGTTTCGCCTTGGCGGGGGTCAGGCCGGTGGTTTCGGTATCGATGCAGAGAAGTCCGGTGGTGCGGGCCTCATCAAGCCACTGGTCGAGGATGTCCATAGTCGTGATAAGGGTGTATTCGGCCTGGATGTCTTCCTTGTGGTGCACCGGAACATCGATTTTAATTTCAGTGGTGCCAGGCGGCTTCATGCTGGCGGCGACGGAGGCGGTATCGAGGGCGGGACTGCCCAGGCGGGCGAGGACAGATTTGAACCCCTGCGCGGCGAGGAAACTGGCAAGTTTGCCGGTGTGCGGGTCGTGCGCTTTCAGATCGGTGAGATCGTAAGGCACAGGCACCTTGTCTTCCAGAACGACGAGGCGTTTGGAAATGCGGGCGAGTTCGGCGTTTTCAATCAAGGCTTCGCGGCGTTTGTTCTGTTTGATCCCGCCCGCGTTTTCAAGAAGGTTTTCAAGGCTGCCGTATTCATTGATCAGTTGCGCGGCGGTTTTAACGCCAATGCCGGGAACGCCGGGGACGTTGTCGGTGGCGTCGCCGCAGAGGGCCTGCACGTCGGGAACTTTATCTGGCGTAACGCCGAACTTATCCATGACGTCGGATTCGTCCATGTAACGACCCTTCATCGGGTCGTAGATGCGGACGCCGGGGCGCATCAGCTGGGTCAGGTCTTTGTCGGAGCTGACAACCGTCACGGTCTTGCCCTGTTCCAATGCGAGGCGGGCATAGGTGGCGATCAGGTCGTCGGCTTCGTAGCCTTCCAGTTCGATGGCGGGCATGCCGAAGGCTTCGGTAGCCTCGCGGATCAGGGGGAATTGCGGGATCAGGTCTTCCGGCGTTTCGCTGCGGTTGGCCTTGTATTCGGAATAGATATCATTGCGGTAGTTTTTACGCGCGGCATCGAAAATGATGGCGATGTAGGGCGCATGCATGTCAGTCAGCAACTTCAGGATCATATTGGTGAAGCCGAGGACGGCACCGACGGGAACACCCTGCGGGTTGGTCAGGCCCTGCCCGATTGCGTAGTAGGCCCGGAAGATATAACCCGAGCCGTCGACAAGGAAAATTTCATCCGGAGATGTGTCTGTTTGTACCTGAGGATTTGCCATGGGCATAACATGGCGCAGCAGAGTGTGAGAGTCCAGATGGCAAACACTTTAAAGCCCGGTTAGCGCCAGTTTTTTCAGGTCTGGAAAGACCAGAGTAGTGCCTTTCTTTGGGGCAAGGGTCAGCGTGCCGTTTTCATAGGTGAGGGTATAGAAGTCGTAGCCACGCATCGACTGCATTTTAACAAGGTGGACCTTATATTTTTTCAGTTCGCTGACGCTGAGCGGGATATCAGCCATGGCGGTTTTAACCGCAGGTCCGCAACCGTCAATATTCGGATAGGGGTGAATATTTACAATGTATCCGACCAGATCGATATCAATGCTGTCTTCATTTTTTCTGATATCCGTTTTGATTGGGGAGACTTCGATGCATCCGGTGAATGTCAGACTGCGCTGGAAATGCAGTATGACTTCATCAGGATTTCTTCCACGCACAAGGGAAACAACCAGTCTGGTGGGAACGCGTAATTCAGGCCGGTAATGGGGGGGGAACATCTCACGTTCAGTATTTGAAGTGACCGGTGGTTCAATATCATAGATACGTTCGCTTTTATAACCCGCTTTTTCCAGCAGAGCGACAACCCCGCCAGGGCCAGGAAGATGTGCGGCCCCGACGGCAACAAAATCCGTGCCGCTGCCTTTCAGGATGGTGGCGATCTTATCGGCCATAATCTGGTTGCGCTCAGTCATAATGATTCCATAAAGTCCCGGTGTGTTGTTTCGCATGCTCACATCAAGCTTTTCGAGAGCTGGGAGATCGCCTTTGCTCCAGGCGTCCATGATGCCGGTAATTCTATCTTTCACGCTGTGGTCGATCTGGTTTACCGTATCCATCAGCAGGGCTTTTTCATCCTCGGGAGAAAGTTGCGAGAAAAGCATCACATGTTTGCGGGTGTTTTCCAAAGGCAGGATCGGTTTTCCCAGGCCCATCGCGTCAATCGTTTCTTCAACACCGACGCCGCTGACTATTTCCTGTTTTTTATCTTTTTTAATGTCGGTTTTATAATGAGCTCCTTTCAGGATATCCGAGATCACCCAAGGGTGAAGCTCACCATATTCATCAATATCCACATTTTGGGACTGCGCTACTTTTCTCAGTTTGGCCATTTCCTTTTTGTCGAGGATGTCTTCAATGCGTAGGCCGTTAATATTTCTCATCGAAATATATTGGTCGACCATAAGGGTCGGATTGGCCATTTCGCGGAACGTGGATTCAAACCAGATCCTGTCGGACTTGGCGATCGCACGATTGAATTCGTTTGTCCGCCACTTAATGCCTTCGACAACGCGGTGGACGGTGCCATAAAGATAGACAGTCGAATTACCGTTTTTGAACTTAAACAGGGCTGGTTGCAGGGGGTATTGATCGGGGTTTAATGGTGCCGGTGTGCTGTCGCTGGTGCCGGGCATGATCAGGGTAACATTGCTGGCCATTAGCGGGCTGGCGAAAAGCGTCAGGAGGGAAAGGATAAGCGCGGCGCGCAGAATATATTTTTGCAAAATAAAGAGACCCCGGAGAGGTTTGTTTCGGAATATTTATTCTACTTTAAATGGGGAGAGGCGGCAATTCTGGACTTTGCCGAGTGTTCAGATCTGGTAGCCGCGGACGCGTAAACTTTTGTTGCCTGCGCCGGGGGAGTCGCCAAGGCCGGCATTCGACCGGGAAATGGTCTGATAAATCGGGTGCGAGGCGAAACGGCGGGTCAGCTGGGCCAGGCGGCCCAGGGAGAAGAAAGCCGGGGTGGTGGCTGGGCGCGGGGTCGGACCATAGCCATAGGACGCGGTGTACATCGGTCGTTTTTGTGCGACAGGCGCAGGCTTAGCTTGAGCCACGCTCAAAGCCTGGGCCGGGACGATTTCCGTTGTAATACCGCGATATCTCACCAAGACACTCATGATGATATTTTATAGAATCCCATGAGGTAAAAAGCAATGTTTTATTATAGAAAATATCTATTTCCTTGATCTAGTTCAGTAAAGCGTAAAGCGCCACGGCTGCTGCGTTCGAGACGTTGAGGCTGGCGATTGGCAGCCGGGTTGGCAGGGTGACCAGGACATCGCAATGGTCGCGAATCAGGCGGCGCATGCCATCGCCTTCGGCACCGAGGATCAGCACAGCTTTGGCCGGAACTTCAACTTCGCTGAGGCTGGTTTCGGAGTGTTCGTCGAGGCCGATAATGGTGTAACCGGCTTCGGTCAGTTCTTCCAAAGTGCGGGAGAGGTTGGTTTCGTAGGCAACCGGGATGTGTTCGGCGGCGCCGCTGGCGGTTTTGGCGACGATGCCGTCAAGGTCCGGGGCGTGGCGTTTTTGCATGACGACGCCATCGGCACCGAAAGCGCAGGCGGAGCGCAGGATGGCACCGACATTATGCGGATCGGTCACCTGGTCCAGCATGACAATGACGGATTTTTCCTTGTCCGCGCCGATGGAGATGATGTCCTGGATATAGCATTCTTCCTGCGGGGCAGCGGACATGGCGGCACCCTGGTGAACGGTGTCGCGGCCTACTAAACGTTCAAAGTCTTCCTTGTCGAGGATTTTGACCTGCGGGCGGATGAGGCCTTTGCGTTGGGCTTTTTCCATGACCGGTTCGAATTGGGATTCGTTGGCTTCGGTCAGGTAAATGGCGTGGATGCTGCGTTTCGGATTGAGCCAGGCTTCGCGCACTGCATGCAGGCCGAACAGGTTGGCGCGGGGGCCGAGGCTGACCTTTGGCTCGCGTGGCGCGCGTTCTTCACGCGGGGCGCGGGTCGGGCGAACGTCACGAACTGGACGGGCCTCACGTGTTTCACTGCGGCGCGGGGCGTCGCCAAAATCTTTCTTGGCGTAGGCGCGTTTAGGGCGGTCGCCGAAGTCTTTCTTTGGGCGATCAGCGAAATCGCGCTTTGGACGGTCGGTGCCGCGTTCGGTTGTCCGTGCACTGGTTCTGGCCCCTGCGTGGGCGGGTTTGGCTTTTGCATCACGGTCGAAAGGCTTTTTGCCGGTGCGGGCATTGAATTTGCCTGCGGGCTTTTTCTCGCCGGTTCTTGCGTCCGAGCGGGCTGGGCGGGAATCCGGGCGCGAATCCGTCCGGGCGCGGGCGGGTTTGTCGCCGGAACTGCGCTCGCGCGGTCCTGCGCTGCGGTCAGAAGACCGGGCGGCAGGCTTGCGGGAGGATTTTTGAGGCGGTTTTCCAGTTTTTTTCATAGGGTTATTCATTGCACACTTGACAGGACGAGTAAAATTCTCTTTTTTGCAGGTCTGAAATGTGGAGGGGTGGCCGAGTGGTTAATGGCGCCAGACTGTAAATCTGGTCTCGAGAGGGTACACAGGTTCAAATCCTGTCCCCTCCACCATCAGACCCCTTCCTTTTCATTTTTGCGGCCGTCTGTTTGGCCTGTCTGCGCTTCCGGTGCTCACGGACGTTAAGTCCGCTCTGCGCCGGTTATCGAAGGCCGTCATATTCGACTCACAAAAATGAAAAGGAAGGGTCTGATGCTTTGTGAGGCTTTGCCTTTGGAAAGCTCCGTGGCATTCTCCTTTCATGAGTGAAATTCAATCCCAGAAATTATATGAGCCGCGCCGGGCGTTGATTGCCGGGGTTGCGTCTATCGTTACGGTGACGATTTTGATCGTTATCAAGACGGTTGCCTATATGGCGGGCGGATCGACGGGGATTCTGGCGGCGCTGATTGACTCGGGCGCGGATGCGGCGGGGTCTTTGATGAACCTGCTGGCCATTCATATTTCGATGAAGCCGGCGGATTCTCATCACCGGCACGGGCATGGAAAAGTCGAGGGGCTGGCGGCGCTGTTTCAGGCAGCGCTGATCGGCGGCTCGGCGGCGTATCTGCTGTATGAGGCGGGCAATAAGATTTTTCATCCGGTCGAGATTGAAAGCTACGGCTTCGGTATGATCGCCATGGTGCTGTCGGTCATCATGTCCGGGGTCCTTGTGATCATCCAGCATTCGGCGCTGAAACATGCGCCGTCGCTGGCGGTTGAGGCGGATCAGGCACATTACGGGGCGGATATTGCGGTGAATATCGCGGTGCTCGGGGCGCTGGCTCTGCAGGCGGCGGGCGCGCCGACATGGATCGATCCGGCGGTGGCGTTCCTGGTCGGGTTGTGGCTGTGCCGCACGGCGTGGATCGTGCTGGGCGGCGGGGTCGACATGCTGCTGGACCGCGAGGTGAGTGATGAAGTGCGGGAGCAGATTTTGCATTGCGTGCGGACGAATACGGATGTGCACGGCGTTCACGATCTGCGCACGCGGATGGTGGGGATGAGTCTGAATATTTCTTTCGATATCGAGGTTAATGCCGATTTGACGCTGCGCGACGCGCATGCGATCGCGCACAAGGTTGAAGGCTGCCTGCTGCGTGACTTCCCGAATGCGGAGATCATGATCCATGTCGATCCGGAGGGTGAGATCGAGGATGCGCGGCACAGCCCGATCGGGCTGCGGCCGATGACGTAGAGAGGAATGGGGATGACACTGACCGCTTATATGACTATTGACGATTCACCGACCCATAATACCGACCGGCTGACGGATTTCCTGGTGCAGCGGGATGTGCCTGCTGCCCTGTTCTGCATCGGCTCGGCCTATACCGATCTTGATATTCCGTGCCAGGGGATGGAGCAGTTGCCGGACCCGATCGTACGCGCGATCGCAAAAGGCTTCGTCATCGGCAACCATACCTATACGCATCGCCGTTCGTCGGAACTGCCCTATGAGGAGGTCATTGCCGAGATTGAAAAGACCGAAAGCCTGATCGAGACGATGTATCGCAGGGCGGGCAAAACACGGACGCATAAGTTGCTGCGGTTTCCGCATATCGACCGCGGGGCGGGCGGATGGATCGTCGATTACAATGCGGCGGGCGAACACGGCGAGACATTGATGGAATTGTTCGGGTCGGGTCTGAATATCAGAATGACCCCGCCAAGCGACGCGCAGATCGAGAAGAAAGCGAAGATCCAGGATTACCTCACCCGTGAAGGGTTCTGCACTGGCCCGTTCGGCGGCGTCACGTTCCCATGGTATGCCGACACTGAAATGGCGAAGGCGCGGGATTCCCTCTATACCTTTTCCACCTCGGATTGGATGATGAATCCGGATTTTCGGGCGGCGGGTTATACCTGGCTTTATAATTCGCTCGATGAACTGAAGCAGAAGATCGATACGGATATGTGGCTGAATTCCGCAGGCAGCGCCAATATCGTCCTGGCGCACGATCACAATAATATGTTCGGGGCGACGACCGCCCTGATCGACCATATGCTGTCGAAAAACATACGGTTTCTGCCTGTTTAAAGGCCAGTTTAGTGATTGATTCTTTCCGGGCAGGCTTGTAATGTCCGGTTAAGAGCGCGGGTGTAGCTTAGTGGTAAAGCTCCAGCCTTCCAAGCTGGCTATGAGGGTTCGATTCCCTTCACCCGCTCCATTCTCAAAACAAGAAACAGAACAGGCAAAAAATGGCAACGCATGCACAGGCAGCGATGATTTCTCAACTTCTCCAGAATGGCTGGCGCAAGGCCGTGGAGCCGGGGAATCTGGACCCATCCCTGATGCCGGCGGGGCTTCCCGTTCAGCTGACCGATCCGGGCAGTACGCAGCATGTGGTGCTTGCAGACGGCTCGACGCAAAAGGCTGGACTGGGATAATTATTGCACGGGCGGCAAGGCCGACTGGTCCCACCGCCCGCCAATGTATTAAAGCGCGACTTTCCGGTTTTCACCGATATCTGGTTGCTGGCCGGTTAGTTTAGCTTTGAAATAGCCATAGGCGTAGACGATGGCCTTTGACGGTGCGTCCCAGTATTCGGCGGCCTCGGCATCGACGCGGATCAGGGCGATGTCCGGGTCTTCCGGTCCGTCCGGGAACCAGGCCTTAAACGCTTCGGTCCAGAATTCTTTCACCTTTGCCTGATCGCGCACAATGGTGGCGGTGCCCGCAACGGAAATGTAATCCTGTTTTTTGGATTCGGCGTAGCTGAGTAAGACTTTTGGGTTGGCATTGATCTCAGCCACTTTCGGAGAATTGATATCCGTCATGAACCAGATTTCACCGGTAAAAGGTTTATCCTTATCGGATTTCTGGGTACCCATGGGGCGGGCACGGAAATTTCCGGACTGGTCCTGCGTCACCAGCAGGCGATATTGATATCGCGGATCATCTCCCCGATTTTTTCTCTGGCTTCCTGTTCGGTCGTGGTTTGCATGGTTTACTCCTGTGACTGGTTTACCCATGCAAACCGATGGCCTCCGTTTAAGTTCCTGTCCCTACCCTTCCGGAAAATATTATATTATCAAGCCTCTGCGTGGCGGGCCTGATGTCCGTTTTCGGTTTTGGCGCAGACGCAGATGACGGACGGTTCCATGTCCTTCAGCATCCAGGTAGTCGGAATAGTGTCGCGGGCGATTTCGCTGTCGGCTTTTTCTGGTTTGAAATACTGCTCGCGGGTGTTGGCGTTGCTGTATTCGACCAGAACCTCATCATCGGCCAGATCGAAGTGCTTGTGCACCAAATGCAGGGCAAAACGTTCGACCTTGTTGAATTTCATTAGAACTTCGCGCACGGCGCGCATGCATTCAAAATCGTCCTGGCCGAGGGGCGCGGTGTCGTGCAGGTCGTCGAGCCTGCCCCATTGCATGGGCTGGATGGCGAGGGCGGCGTTTTGTGCGGACATTTTGGAATTCCTTTATCTGTTGACGCGGGATTTGCGTTGCGGCATTCAGATTGGGCGCTTGCCTGATTATTTCAATCATTATATTTCTTCGCCTTGCCGGAACTTTTCCGGCGGGCCATAATGTTGTGATGATATTTCCCCTCTGGGCCGGTTTCGGCCTGCTCGCCGCCCTGACCTCCGCCGCGATGATGCTGCTTCAGGAACGTCTGAAAGTGGACGGATTTGCGCTGGCGTTCTGGTGCAAGATTATGTGCGTTGTCGTGACGCTGCCGATGGTGATCATTCACGGCGTGCCGCACGACCCGGTGTTTTATTATGCGCTGGGGGCCAGTGCCGTGCTTTATGCGATCAGTGATGTGGTGTTTTTCCGCGCGATCCCGAAGGTCGGCGCGGCGGTTGTTTCGCGGCTGATTCCGCTGGCAGTGATTTTCGGGTTTATCCTGTGGTTCATGATCGACCCGGCGCTGTTCATGAAATATATGCGCTATCCAGGGGTTTCCGGGGCGATCCTTGCCGTGCTGCTGGTCTGGGTGTGGTTTGCGACGCACTTAAAGAAATGCACCGTGTCGATGGGGGCCATCCGGCAGGTGTGGTTCGTGATCTTTGCTGCGACGCTCGGCGCGCCGCTGGCCAAAATTACCACCAACCATGCGGGGATCGAAAGCGGGCCTTATGCGTATACCTGCATACAGGCGCTGATGATGATGACGCTGTGGGCGGTTTATTATGCCGTGAAGAAGCCGGTCGCGCCGGAGGTTTTGTTTTCCCGGCATTCGTGTATCGGTGGGGCGATTATCGGGACGGTATCGGTGGCGTCGGTGCTGGTGGCGGTGCTGGCCTATTACCATGTCGATAACCCGGCCTATATCCCGGCGGTGCGCTATCTGGATTCGACGATGATCCTGGGGTTCTATGCGCTGTCAGGGCGGAAGATCGAGGGAAATGTGTGGGCGGGGATCGGGCTGGTTGTCTGCGCGGCGGCGCTGATCATCCTGAAGGCGCAGATTCACTAGCATCAATCGTTCTTTTTGGCTCTTAGCTTATGGTGCCGGGGGGATTTCAGCCTCTGGTCCGGCGTAACGATTCAGGGTCGTTCCAATGGAATCCAGTAGGGTTGAATCGATCGTTGCGGCCTTGAAGTGGGACCCCAGTTTTTCGTCGCGGTAGACGTGATAGGTGAAATTCTCCGCCAGGATTTCTTCGGGATGAAAAATATAGGTGGTGTTCCTGCCGATTTTCTCAAAGAAGCCCTCTACTGCATCCGGGTTCAGCAAGACGGGCCGTCCGTTCCGGTTCAGGGGTGCGACTTTGCCGCCCGTATCCCGTTCGACCAGCATCAGTTTAAATTTCAGGTATCTGAAGAAATTTTTTTCCTTCCCGGGATCGTATTCCTTTGTTCTGGAGAAAACGATCGGCACGGCCATGTGTTCTTCGCCGGAGACGGTGATTTTTATAAAATGATCATTAATCGGCGCATCGGGGTTGCTGATCTTCTGGTGTTTCAGAGCGGGCGGCAATTCGACTTCGTTGCATTTCTCGAATCCGATCAGTCTGTAAAGACTTTCGCGCAATTGCGGATTGGACCTGCTAAGCACATGAAAACTTTCATGGCAGAAGCCAATCCAGAACGGCCTGGGGATTGCACAGGGAACCCTGCGGGAAAAAGATGTTGTTGGCGCGCGTATAGGCGCCCCTGCTTTCTTCGCGCCCTGTCGTTTTGACCAGATTGATTTCATCCGGCAGAAGGGATTGCACGTAGGGCACCCTGAGCATCATCTTTTGAAATGCGGAGATCAATTGCGACTTTTCCAGCGGGTGCCATTTAAGGCCGTTTTTGCGGTAAGTCTCCAGAAACTCCGCTTCAGAGATATCGCCTTTCTTTTGCGCTTTGGAAGCGCGGTCAAAGCGTGTCAGCCGGGTAATATAATCGTCACGCAGGGTCAGCAGGCTTTCGGCTTTTCGTACAGAGGTGAAGATGATCGTCTTTTCTTGCCCCAGCGGAAAACGGACATAGGAGGAGGCGGCCGCAGCCTGGACTGTAAACTGGGCTTTCAGGCGGGTCTTTTCTAGAGGCATCTTTTTGTCTCTTTTAAAGGGTCAGGCAAATTCGCAGCGGTGGGCGGGATCAATCTGGATTCTGCACCCGTGGCCGGTTGCAGACCGCGTTGATCTCAGAAGCCTTACATAGTCATAATGCGCATAATTAGCGGGAGGCGAAGGTAAAGTCGATTATGAAAATTTTGAAAACCGGCTTATATTTCGCATAAAAACCCGTTGACACAAGGGCTTAACTTTCCTAAACCATCTCACGCGCTGGAGGCGTCCAGATCTTATCGGAGCCGCGCTTTTTGTTTAACAATCTCAAAGTGTCAGGAGACTACACAAATGGCAAAAGGTAAGTTCGAACGTAACAAACCGCACGTGAACATCGGAACAATCGGTCACGTTGACCATGGTAAAACCACGCTGACTGCAGCGATTGCGACCGTGCTGTCGAAAAAAGGCTTCGCGCAGGCGATGGCTTACGACCAGATCGATAAAG
>JAQGJB010000086.1 GCA_028290825.1 Micavibrio sp. | reverse complement strand
CCGCAGGATGAATTGCTGCGCCGGTCTTCGCTGGCTTCGATGTTCACTGCAGGTCTTGAAATGGTCAAGCAGGGCAAGGCCGATATCCGTCAGGATGCCGCCTTCCGTCCAATCTACCTGCGCGCCTCCTACGCCGAACGTCAGGACGGTCCCGTCACACCGCCGACCGATCAGGGCATCACCGTCGAAGCCCCGGTTAATAACGATGAACCAATATCCGATAACAACGCCGAAGCTGTTGGAGCCTGATCATGAATAACACTGCAGAAGATCTTGAAGTCATGGATGAGGCCCCTGTCGTCATGCACGATGAAGCCCCTGTCGCCCGAGACCCGAATACCATCCGTGCGCTGGAGGCGATGCTGTTCGCCTCGGCCCAGCCTTTGACTCTCGCCGCCATGCGTGAACGCCTTCCTGAAGGCGCGGATGTCGGTGGTATGCTGCTGGAGCTGCAAAAACTCTACGAACCGCGCGGCATCGCGATTAGCAATCTCGAGGGCCAATGGGCGATCCGGACTGCACCGGACCTTGGTGACGTTCTGGCGATCAAAAAAGAAGTGCGCCGTCCGCTCTCCCGCGCAGCCATGGAAACACTGGCCATCGTCGCCTATCACCAGCCGATCACCCGCGCCGAGATTGAAAACATCCGCGGTGTCGTCACCTCCGGCGGGACACTCGACATCCTGATGGAAGAGGGTTGGGTGAAACCGGGCCGCCGCCGCGAAACGCCGGGCCGCCCGCTGACCTGGGTCACCACCACCGATTTCCTCGATCATTTCGGCCTGCAATCGCTGACCGAACTGCCGGGCCTCGATGAACTGAAGGCATCCGGTCTGCTCGACCGTCGTCCATCTATTGAAATCACTACCGGTGATATGTTCGAGGAAATGGTTGCCGAAGACGAAGCCCGTGACGCCGTCGAAGAAGACGCCATGGCCACCGAAGAAGAACTTGCCTCCCTCAAAGCAGACCGCGCAGTAGAAGAGGACGAAGATGAGCTGGAGGAAAACGCCGGCGTTGCAGAAGCTTCCGCTTCTGGCGACGAAGACTCAGATAATGAAGATTCAGATGGTAAAAATTCCGATGAAGAAGTGACGGAGGACGATGACTCTGAGGATGAAGATTCCGAAGGCGAAGACGAAGACGCTGACGACGATGAAGACGACAGCGAAGATGATGACGAAGAAGAGGACGACAAATAATGGGCCTGAGCTTACCGCATCTCCTGATCGTCGTGGTCATCGTTCTGCTCCTTTTCGGTACTGGCCGCCTGCCACGCCTGATGGAAGACATGGGCAAGGGCATAAATGCCTTTAAAAAAGGCCTCGGTGGCGACGAAAAGCAAAAGCAGATCGAGGATAAGACGGACAAGGACGCCTAAGACTTCTTCTCCGCTTCATCCCCCCTCCCGCTGCCGGGTGGGGGGACATTCATAAAGGAATTAGGGCGTCATGCTCGATATCGGTTGGTCTGAAATTTTGTTGATTGGGGTTGTTTCGGTGGTCGTGATGAAACCCGAAGACATACCGAAAGCCATGATGGGTCTGGGCCGCATTATGCGCCGCATACAATACATGAAATTCGCCATGTCCCAGCAGTTCGAGGATTTGATGAAAGCGGGGGATCTAGACGAACTGCGCAAGGTCAATTTCGAGAAATCGCGAAATGCACCTGACATCGATGAATCCGAGGGCGATCTTGAAGATTATAATGAAAGTCTGACCCGTGCTCCTACCCCTGTCATCCCCGCGCAGGCGGGGACCCATGATGTGGATACGACTGGCCCGGGTGTCCACCTGCGCGGGGATGACACAGCGGGAGAGGAGGGCGAGAAACTATGACCAGCGCCGAACCCTCCGTCGACGACATGAAATCCCGCCCGCTGCTGGACCATTTGCGCGAACTGCGAAAACGCCTCCTGTGGTCGTTCCTCTCCATGATGGCGGGAACGCTCATCTGTTACATCTACGTCAAGCCGATCTACGGCTTCCTTGTCGCCCCGCTCGCACACGCCATGGGCCCGGGCAGCACCAACCGTCTGATCTATACCGGCCTGACCGAGGCCTTCTTCACCTATCTGAAAGTCGCCTTCTTTGCAGGAACCTTCCTGACCTTTCCGATCCTTGCCACGCAGATCTGGAAGTTTATCGCCCCCGGCCTTTATAAGAACGAACGCCGTGCCTTTCTGCCCTATCTTTTTGCCACACCGATCCTGTTTTTTCTGGGCGGGGCGATGGTTTATTACCTGATCCTGCCGATGGCCTGGCCTTTCTTTCTCAGCTTCCAGAGTGGCGCAGGCGAAACTGTCCTCCCGATCCAGCTGGAGGCAAAGGTTGGCGAATATCTCGACCTGATCATGACGCTGATTTTTGCCTTCGGCCTGTGTTTCCAGATGCCGGTGGTCCTGACACTGATGGGCCGCGCCGGGATCGTCGATGCCAAGATGCTGGCAGGCAAAAGACGCTATGCCATCGTCATTATCTTTATCATTGCCGCCGTCCTCACCCCGCCCGACGTGATGAGCCAGCTCTGCCTCGCAATACCGATGCTGGCGCTTTATGAAATTTCGATTATTCTGGTGCGGAGAGTCGAGCCGAATGCCAACCCAAAGCCTGAATAACCTCTATCACGCCCGCATCGACACCGGATCGTTAAAAGACGACCCGCATCAATATGCTGCGATCACGGCATTGCAACGCTTGAACGACGATCTGGTGAATGAAAAGCCGAAACGCTTCTTCGCTAAAAAGAAACAGATCCGCGGCGTTTATATACACGGCCCTGTCGGTCGCGGTAAATCCATGCTGATGGATATGTTCTACGACAGCCTCCCCGGCACCATCGCCAAACGCCGCGTCCACTTCCATGCCTTTATGATCGAGGTCCATGATTATCTCCACGCCGCGCGCCAGAAGGGGGAGGGCGATACTGCGCTCCTGAAATTCGCGGGCCAGCTTGGTAAATCCATTCGCGTTCTCTGCTTCGATGAGTTCCACGTGGTCGATGTTGCCGATGCGATGATCCTCTCCCGCATGTTCACCGCTTTGCTGGAACAGGGGCTCGCCGTGGTCGCCACAAGCAACTGGCCGCCGGACAAGCTGTACGAAGGTGGATTGCAGCGCGACCGCTTTCTGCCGTTTATCACCTTGGTAAAGGCGGATTTCGAAGTCGTCGCCCTGGACGGCCCTGTTGACTATCGTATACGTCTTCTGGAAGACACTGGCGTCTACCACTGGCCCCTTGGCCACCATACCGAAGGCTGGGCCGATAACATGTTCCGGGAACTGAGTGGCGGATCGCCGGTGCATACCGAAGAACTGACCGTGAAGGGCCGCGTCATGCATATCGACCGCGTCGCCCGCAATGTCGCGCGCTTCTCCTTCGCCCAGCTTTGTGAGCGTCCGGTGGGGGCCGAAGATTACCTGGCCATTGCCCGGAAATATCACACGGTCTTCCTTGAGGGCATACCGAAACTGCGCTACGACCGGCGCAACGAGGCCAAACGCCTGATGACCCTGATCGACGCTTTATATGACAGCGGCACACGCCTCGTCATCACCGCCGACGCTCCCCCTGAAAAGCTCTATTACGGAACCGACCACGAATTCGAATTCCAGCGTACGGTCAGCCGCCTGCTGGAGATGCAGAGCCATGACTGGCTGGAAAAGACCGAAAAACGTCTGGCTTGACCTTATTCCTGCATCGGTTAGATTCTTTGCATGATCGGTGTTCTCCGCAAAATCCTGAAAAAGCAAAGCCCTAGCCTGAACACGCGGCCCGCGCGCGACCCGGCCCGGTATGAACTTGAAAAGACGGCTTCAAGATCGCTGAACGTGGCCGAGCGGATGAAAATTGCAAAGAACCCGAAGACGCATCAGGAAATTCTTTATTTCATGGCGGAAAACGACCCGGATGAAAACGTCCGCCGCGCCGTCGCTAAAAACCTTGCCACCCCGATCCTTGCCTGCGGCGTGATCGCCCAGGATAAAAACGTCGATGTCCGGCTTGCCCTGGCCGAACGCCTTGTTTATATGCTTCCGGAATTGTCGCAGGAAGACCATAGTCAGCTTTACGCCGTCGCCGTCAAGGCGCTGGCGACCCTTGCCATGGATGAAGTGCTGCGCGTGCGCGTGGCCCTGTCCTCCGCTCTCAAAGATCATGCCTATGCACCTGTCCCCGTGGTCAGCCAGCTGGCAAAGGATGTGGAGCGTGAAGTCTCCGAACCCATCCTGCGTTTTTGCATGGCGCTGCCCGATGATGTATTGATCGGCATTCTGCAGAACATGCCGCCCAGCTGGGCTGTTGATGCTATCGCGCGCCGCAAATATGTCAGCGACAATGTCTCGGCCGCTGTCATCGACACGGGATCGAAAAGCGGTGGTGCGGCGCTATTAAAAAACGGTAATGCAAAAATAAGCCAAAAGTTGCTGAAAGACATTGTCGCGCGCGCCCGTGAACTTCCCGAATGGCAGGAACCTCTGGCCATGCGCAAGGGCCTGCCGCCGGATATCGCAAAGATCCTTTCCGAGTTCGCCCACGATTCCGTTCGTAAAATTCTGATCCGCCGCGGCGATTTTGACCGCCGCACGCGCGATGACATCAGTCAGGCCATGAAACGCCGTCTGATTCACTCGATAGCCAGCGACACAGCCAAGGATAACGGCGGGGAAACGCCGCAACAAAGGGCTGTGGACCTGATGAAAAAGGGCAAGCTTGATGAAAGCATCATTGCGGACAGTATAGCCTTGCGCGAGGAAGAATTCGTTTTGGCGGCGCTCGCTATTCTTGCAAGAACCACCCCGGCGGAGGTGAAGCGCGTCATGGCCCTGAACACGGCCAAACCGATTGTCGCCCTGACCTGGAAAGCCGGTTTGTCGATGCGTCTGGCCCTGCAACTGCAACAATCGCTGGGCCGCGTTCCGCCGCGCGAATTGCTTTATCCCCGCAACGGCAGCGATTACCCGATGAACGAACAGGAGCTACGCTGGCAGATCGATTTTCTAGGATTGGCTGCGGGTTAAGGCGTTAATTTGGCCTGTGCCTTTTTCTCTGCGCCATAGCCAAATTTTCCAGACAGATCTGTCACGGAATAAATGTCGCAGTAAGGCGCAGCCATAGTTAAAGCAGCATCAAAGCGATTGCAGATATCAAGCTTGACCGGATCGTTTTCAACAACGACGACGCTCATTTTATCCTGACCATTTGCCAGACAAACCCGGGCAGATTTTTCAATCAGGGAATTAGCAACTTTGTCGGCATTTTCACAATTTGGATGAACAAAAATATCTTTAATACCAATTTTTCCGCCAAAGAGTACGGATTCTTTTTTTAGCAATGAATATCCAAGAATAAGGCCGCCAGGATGATTTTTAGTGCGTGGCTCAACAGCAACAAGACTATGCCCAAGATGATCTGCATAATAAGCTTTGAACAAATTAAATTTATCACCGGCATGACTTTGCGGATTTAGGCCCATAATTTCGTTAATGTCAGTTGCCGTCATGCTTCGGACGATAATCGTTTTAGGCGTTTCATTTTCAGGATGATCAAAGGACTGACGCAGGTCGCTCATGGCTGAATTCCGTATCTGGTTATTATGCATATATTATATAGGAAATTTACTCTTAAAGCCTAAACACCGCAAATTTCATCTAATGCATTGAATAAGAAAGCATTTTTGTGATTTTCAGGCTTGGATCAAAGATCGCTGGCAAAGCAGGCGAAAGGCTTTTTTCAAGTTTTTCACCGAAATTTCGCGCCGCCCGCTCCATGTACTGCGTTGCATACTGATTATACCGTGTGCTCAGATCCCTTTTATCAAGCACATTTTCCAGGCCTATAGGTGCGCTGTAATAAGCTGCGTCATTCAGCGCAATCAATGCCCCATGAATAAAGCCCGCATGGTGGATGGGCAATCTGGAAGTCCGGACATGATCGCTTAATTTAAAGTCGAGGATATGGCGCATCTCATGCCCCACCAGATTGATCATGCGCGGCACACTATTGATCGCTTCAGCGGTGGCGTTGACCAGAATGGCCCCTGTACCCCGCAGACCGGAGACATAGCTCTTACGAAGCGCGTAGGTGCCCGCATGTTTGATTGCCCTTGGGAATTCGTCAAAAATTACCGGCACGGAAGGGTGGTGATGCGCCTTGGCGATTTCATCCGCGACCGCCTGCATAAAATTGCGGCGCAGATGATATTGGGTTGCGGCATTGTCGCGTGTAATATGTTTTCTGGGCAGCATATTTTTGATTGACGCGCCATTCTTACCAGCAAGAAGTGATTGTGTAATCAGTTTTATTCTAGCGTCTTCGTCGTTGGTAAACGCCGCATCAGGTTTACATTGACGAATATAATCGCAGAAAAAATTATATACATCCTTCTGCATGCCGTTGGCATAAAGCATCTGCGCCAGTGTGATTTCGGCAATCAGGCGCCTGCGTTCCGGCAAGGCGGCAAGCGCCGGATTATCCAGAAGCGGTCCCGACGTCATGAGGATGTCTTTCGCCTCATATGGAGAGGCGCGATCCAGTTTCCTTACATATACCTCCTGCAGCCCCATATTGCGCAGGTTATAAAGTCCTGAGAAATTCAGGAGTTCGGGACGAAATATACTCTCAGGGCTGTCATAGCCGGCACCGAGGCGGCGATAAGCCCTGTCGATATACGGGGGCAGGGCATCAGTCGGAATAAAGTTCGAACGATGCGGAATGACGGCATCCGCCGCGTCCTGATCGGGTCCGTGCACAACCCATTTGGACAGGGCGTTGAAAAGCTTAAAAATATGCGAAGACAATTTTTCCTGTTTTCTTTTATGGTCCGTTTCCGCCCGGCCCCACTTGGGCGGGCGCATGCCACTGCGGTAATGAAGCTGGTGCGGGTTGTTGTGGGGCGGGGGATGCAGGATTAGTAAACACTTCCGGTTCGGCCGGCATATTTTCAACAGGCGCGGAAGGTTGCGGCGGGGTGCTTGCTGGGGCACTATCCGGAACGGCAATAATGACCGGATCGGGGCGCACCAAAATACGCGGTGGCAGGCAGGATTTTGCAGCAAGGCCCTCAAGAACTAGATCGTTTATTTTGCGGGTGTGGGATGCAGTCCTGGAACTAAGGTTCTTATAAAATTGCTGAATGGTCAGCTTTTTACCCTTTTTATAAAACAGGCTGGAATTATCTTCCTTGCTGGCCTCCAGCGGAAAAATATCGGCTGCGGGCGCTTTAGGATTATTACGCAGGGCGCGCAGCAGAGCTTTTTCCTGCTCCAGTCCGATGATATGGGAGACATGGATATCGGATGATGATGGCTCGCGCCCAAGTACCGCACGCAACAAAGGCTTCACATCCTTCATAATCTCAACGCCCTTGATATAGGAGGAAACATATCTGTCTGACCTTAAAGACAGTATCTGACTGGTCAGGGCAGGATCGTCGGTCGAAGGATTTTTCTGTTCGTCAAATTTAATCCGCGCCGCGGGGCGCGCATAGAGACCCCCGGCATAATCAGCCCCGAACCAATTGAACAATGTCAGGAAGGGTGCCGGCAAATACTGGAAAGGCCCGACGGCGCGTGAGCTGTTATAGAGAGGTGTTTCTTCCGCACCCAACCTGCTTTCCGACGATGCGATCATCATGAGCAGGTTAAAATCAGCACCGGTATCTTTATTGGCAAGAGCAATACCGTCGATGATAGCATTGTCTTCGCCACGTTCCGTACGCAGATAGGCTAGCGCCGAGGCCCGGCGCATTACGTTGAGGCTGCTGTAGCCGACGCTTCTGGCGAATGTTTCGCTGGCCGTCTGAATACAGGCATTATTGGTGGAAGCCTTATGCTTTACCGGGGTCGTAACACGGTTCCCGGATTTTTTAGGGGAATGCTTCGCGGCAGCTTCGGCCGAAGGCGCCCCTGTTGCTGCAAGGAAGAACAGGCCGCTTAATCCCGCAGCAAAATATTTTTGCAACGCAACACTCATGATTTTAAACCCCAATAATCCCAGACAGATTTTTGTTTTTTTGAACGCTGCCATCTAATTTTGTCTTGTGCAAGGGATTAAAGGAACGTTAGGCTGGAACAAATAAAAAAATGAAAAACAGATATGAACCGGGAGCCGCCATTGACCCATAGCCAGCGAAAGAAAACGCCGGAATCCCTCCATCGGAATTTCTGGGAAATCGCGCAGAAGCCTGAATCGTTCTGCCGAACGCCTTTTGCAGAAATGCGGACACAGAAAAATCTTGAGAAGGGCGATGTTGCCGCGCTGATGGGGTGGGAATACTCCGATTATGCAGAACTGGATTATGGCGATATGCGTGCCTCGCCGGAAACCATTCTCACGTTTTGCCGTGCTATGAAATGCCACCCGCTCGATCTTTACTGCCCCGAGGCCGGCCCCGGAATGCCTCTACCCCGTGAAATCCTCTATAGTCTTATCGCCATGGTAGAAAAGCCTGGCTTCAGCCATAACGACCGCGCCAGAAGCCTTTACCGTCTGGACAGGGAATACCGTTCCGCACGCGCCATGGTCCGGGAAAATACAGATGATCTTCAACCGCTTATGCTGGCTATGGGGTATTCACCTGATGGTCAAAGTTATCGCGCCCCCCTCTACGATGATTCCGAAGATGATGCCGAGGCCGAAGGCCGCACCCTGATTGACGCCTCTTTGCTGGAAAGCCGCATGCTGCTCGAGGAAATGTGCGATACTTACAAAATGATTTATGATCGCCGGTTCAGCGAAATCATCAAGAACGCCAGAATCATGGAGAACAAAGCCGTTGTCTTATTCGGTGAAAAAAATGCATTGCCCGCTATCGCTGAACTGAAACTGCTTCTCGGCCAATGGGACGACCCAAATGCCCTGTCCCGGGCCTTCCGGAAGTGTACGGATATCGTCGCGCCTCTGATTCAGGTTGGTGAAGACATAAACCGTTCTCAGATTCTGGGGGACAAGCGGGTTTTTTTCCAAAGCGTCCAGCGTCATCTGCGTTATACAAGAGAGCATGAAATGATGTCCGGCAGCGTCCAAACGTCAGAAGCAGCACTGGAAAATTTCCTGCGCTGGCAGGATAACCCAAAAACCAGGATACTGATCGACTGGTATGAAAGCTGCGTCGTTCTGCAGGAAATTGCAGAAGAACATCCCCACTCAAAAACACTGAGGCCAGGCCCACAACCAGCACAGGGTTGAGGAAGGATTAAACTTTCGGATTGAGGCTTAAGCCGCGGCTTAGGCTAGAGTCTGGTGCAAAGGTAATGCTGGCGACTTTGAGTTTCGGATCGTCACCTTCACCGTAACTGCCGACGAACTTGGTCGCGCCGCCTGCAATTTTTACCGTCTTCCTGTCCGCAACCGGATCGACCGGTGCCGCAGCCGCGCGCGACATTTCAGCGGATGCGCTTTTCGCGACAGTCTGCTCTTTATCAATCTGCCGGGCGGCAGAGCTGCGTGCCCCGTTCGGGTCGTCTTTCATACCGTTCAGGAGCATCGCCATCTGCTGGCCGGTGCCGCGCACAGCCATATTCAGGCCGTCACCATCATAAGAACCGCCACCATTCAGTGTAGAAATGGATGCCCACTCCTTCGAAATTTCTTTGACGATCTGGCCGGTTGTCATCGTTCCGGCCTTGAATTTATTAATACCGCGATTTTCCAGTAATTGAAGGGCCATACGGTCCTGCATCGCTTCGTCGAATTTCTCCTTACCCGTCAGGCCCATCTGTTTTTCAAGGCCGGCAAGAGTATTGGTGACGATCTGATATTTTCCGGCGGCGGCAGACGGTGAACCGGCGTTCACATAGTCTCTCTGCCATTGCTGGACCTGGTCGATGGTCATATTGGTCAGGTCTACGCGCTTTACGCCCTTGCCGTAAACTCGGTTATAATCGCCATTGGATTCGTGTTTGCCGATCAGTTCCAGGACACCATCCATGCCTGCACGTAAAGTCGTGCCGACACTGTTGGCAAATCCCAGATTTTGTTTGGTGCCTCTGGGTGCAAGGGGAGTATCGCCGCGCCCGCTTAGGCCCTCGGTAAAGTCACTGAAACTGGAGGATACAGAACCGCCGATGTCGCCCAGTCCCTGCAGAGCACCGGCAAAACTGCCTGTGAAAAGCGCCTTTAGAATTTTCGCGAGAAGACCGAAGATTCCACCACCGATATCAGGATCGGAATCCTGTGTGTCGGTCATGGCAGGCGGTTGGTTTGAACCTGGCTGGAAAGGCACACGGGTGCGGGCTTCACGAAGACCGCGGTCGCGTTCTTCCTTCTCAAGGTCGGCTGGTGTTTTTTTGGAAACATCACTCGCCATTTGCCACACTTTCATTAAGCGCTGTTTTCAGCAATTAACACCATAATACCAGAAACAGACATCAGATGCAAACTTTAGCAAAATCTAATTATAGAGAATTGTTGAATGTTTATAATGAGTTATGATATTCCGGCTGTAGGCGATGCGACGCCGAGGCCCGGAGCAGGCTTCCGGACTTCCACGGCTGGTGCTGGGGCGGCAGGTGCGCTCGCCGGCGGGCCTTGGACCGCTGGCGGGGCGGCCGCATTAAATGTTTCCCTGATCAGGGGGGCTTCAATATTGCTGCTCGCGGCGCTTGCAATGCTGCGTGAGGCCTTAGCTGAATTTTGGGCGGACGAGTCGCCGGTCTGGATGTTTTGTGCCGCCATATCTCTTGCGACGCTTTCACGCATGCTTTCCGGCACATTTTTTTCAAATTCGGCTCTGGTCATTTTGACGCCTTCGTTCTTGGTGAGCCAGTTTTTATAAGTCGTTGCCGTTTGAACCTCTTTATCAATCTTCGTCAGAGTCTCGGTCGCTTTCCGCTTTTCTTTGGCATCGCTGTCATTGTCCTCACGCGCCTTAGCAAGGGCATCACGTTTGGCGGCCAATTCCTGAATTTTGCCATATACATTTTCATTCTGTATTGCAACGAATTCGGTGCTGGCTTTGACACTGATTTCAACGGCCTTCTGGGTATCGACGCTCTTAGAATCTTTGGTGTCCAGATATGGGTTGGCTGGGTCGTTCTGTTTCAACTTTTCATTGAGGGCGACATAGAGGTTTCCGCTCAGGCCCGCCGCACGTGCCTTGTCGGCAGCTGCGCCGATATTATCGCCAGGTTGCGATGGCTGGCCGTTAATGCTCCGCTCCATGGCGGCGAATTCTTCTTTTGTAAACCCCTTGGACACATAATCGGCTTCAATGGAATCGCGGTTTTTCGCCCAGGCTTCCTGACGCAGCTTTTCATCACCGATCTCAACACTATCAGGTCCGTCACCGCTGAAAATATTGCGGCCATTGGGGCCGTAAATCTGCGCGACCTTGGCTGAATATGCCTCGACCGCCTCAGTCTGCGCTTTCTCTGCCTTTGCCAGTTCCTGTTTGTTGCCTTCCACGCGGGCGGTCAGTCTTTTCTGTTCCTCTGCCCATTCACTTTCATGAGTTTGCGCATATTCAATATATTGCCGGCGCGCATCCATGCGGGCCTGATAATGATCTTGCCGCGCGCGACAGGACGCCGCGTCATTTCGCAGGTTGCTGAGATAACGGTTGGTTTCCTGCATCTGGCTTTGCAGGAAGTTGCTGCCGACTTCCACGTCATCGGACTGGCCATACCCTGATGTGCCGAAGCCATGGCCGTCGGCACTTTCATTTTCCTGATCAGGATTGCTCCTGGACCGTGTCGTGCCTGATTTTTCTTCTTCTGCCGCGCCGTTGCGGATGATTGTTATATCACCGTAAAATGCTTCCTGGCCTTCGTTTGTTTTCTGAGCAGGCGTCAGGAAGATCAAAGGCTGGGCGAGGGAAGGGGTCAGAGGTGTTGGTATTTCACCCTTCGCATTGGTAAAATCCGCCGCAACATTGGCGACGGGCTTTTCCATGAACTTCTTCGCAGGCGCCGCCTTGATGGGCGCAGGCTCAGGCACGACCGCAGGCGCAGTTTCCTTTTTCCGGCTGTCGGTGATTTGATTATCAGTAGCCAACAATATTGCTTCCCTGTTCCATTAAGCATCATAAACCCAAGAAATACGCGGTTTTTTCCTGATAATGCCCTGCAAGCATATTATCGGCGAAATGGTTTAATATTACGTAAAGGATTTCGGTACATAAATGTTGATTTTTGCCATATCAGACGTTAGTCTCAGGCCATTGATAAGAAACGATAAAAGTTAATAAACGTTCAGGCAAAGCATAAGGGTTGTGTTGTAAACAAAATTAATCTTGACCAATCTTATGGAAACATGAGATAAGAGCAGGATATTACAACCATATGAGGATGATCATGGCTTCGTTTAGTAAATTTGTTGGTCCCGCATTAATCGGTGTTGCGATGGCTTTTGGTGCAGCGTCTGCTAATGCGCTTGAAGCGGGTCAATGCGGACCTATCGCAGATATGGGCGCGAAGCTTTCACAAGAAGGACAAAGCGCTTTTGGTAAGGGGCGTCGCCTGAGTAATGCTCAGGAAACGAAATCAATGCATCTCACCCAGCCGCTTTCCTTCGGATTGATTTACTTCACAAATGCCGATCGTTCCAAGGGTTATATTGCCAAAACAGAAGTCCCCCTTGAGTTTGGTCCCACGCAAATGTGTATCGACTATGCGATTTCCGATATTCAGCCTGCAGATCCGTCAATCAAGGGTCCGCAACAGGCATTCGAAAAATCACCCCTTCTTGCCGAACATCTGAAGGTCCTGAGCAACCTTAATGAGCGCGTTATGTTTCAGGCTAATCGTCTGACAGGCGGCCGCCCGGACGGAACTATTATTACAGCCACGGCAAATATGATCAGCCAGGATACAAAACATAAAGGCAACGGCTCAATTCTTTTCACAGAAGCGGCGACAGGAAATACTTCAAGAATTTATGATGCTGCTAATGTTCAATATACGCCGGGGGGCCTGAAAATGCTCTCTTCGACATTGGCAGGTGAGGTTCCTAAATTTAGTTTGAACTAGCCAAGGCCTGGAACAGTGGCATTATTCCTTTTCACTTGCTCAGTAATTTCAGGTGCCGTTTTTGTAGCAACCAAAGTTATTTCCCCGGAAATCTGTCTTTGCTGAGCAGCGGCAGTAAATTCGGGCTTAACCGAAAAATCAGAAATGCCTGATTTCGCATATGATCCGCCACCGCGTTCAGCGTTTTGAATTGTGGCGTTTTGATTATATGCATTATCCTTTTCAACCGTTTTTCCGATATCGCCCCTGACAATTTCACCCATGCGCGATTTTTCGAGTTGTGATTTTTCCTGTAGTTCTGATGCGGATAATTTTCCGTCCTTATCCTTTTCCATCAATTCCTGCATACGTTTTGCAGTTCTTTTATATTCTTCTTCTTCGCCTTTCTTGATGCGACCTTCTTCAAGTGCGCGTTTGGCGTACGCCTCAGGATCATTGTTGATTTTCTGCAGGGCGCTCAAAGCCTGACCCTGGGTCATGCTGACACCGCCAACCATGATCTGCGTATTGTTCCACGCCTCAATCCTTCTCTGTTCCGCCAGATACCGGTCCTGCTGCGACCGAACCGACGACCCGTTATCATTATTCCCGGCTGCGCGGCTGGCCAGTTGCTGGTTAAGGCGGCCCTGTGTCGCTCCGTTCGCAATAAGGGAAGGATCACGGCGGATAGCGCTGATGGCCTGCTGCACCTGATCCTGCTCCGGATCATTATCACGCGCCGCTTTTGAATCATCGCCGCCGTAATAAGCTGAATGAAAATTTTTGTTGTGATGAACTGTGAAGTTTGGGGTGGAGGGTGCCTCCGCCTTCGTTTCATCCTGCATTGCAGCGTCTGGCGCGGCTTCAATTGCTTGGAGGTCAATCGGCTCTGCAACACGCAGTTCCGGTTCCGGGGCAGCGGTCTGCTGCTCGTTTAATTCGTTAGCCACTTAGTATTCCCCACCATTCGTTTTCGTTATGCCCGTTCGGTCTACGTTTCCCCACAGACCGCGCTTGCACCCCTATAATGCACAACCTTATTTAATATTATGTAAATAGATAAAATTTGAAATAAATTGATTAAGAAATTAATGTCTTGTTCAGGCTCGGGGTATTAGACTTTGCAACGCACCGCAGAAATGCTAGATAAAGAGCGACTTCAAGCCCCTCCAAGACATCTAACAAGTCCACCCGAAACCAAAGGTTTTTCCATGAATATCCATGAATACCAGGCTAAATCCCTGCTAAAAAAATATGGCGTTGCTGTCCCAGAAGGACATTCGGCCATGAGCGTCGAGGAAGCCGTGGATGCGGCCAAGAAACTGGGTGGCCCGGTCTGGGTTGTGAAAGCACAAATTCATGCAGGAGGCCGCGGTAAAGGCGGCGGCGTTAAAGTTGTAAAATCAATCGACGACGTACAGACAGAATCCCAACGTATTCTCGGCATGCAACTGATCACGCACCAGACTGGTCCCGAAGGCCAGAAGGTTCGCCGTCTCTATATCGAACAGGGCTGTGACATTGCCCGCGAAATGTATTGCTCGGTCGTGATGGACCGCAACACGTCGCGCGTTACGTTCCTCGTCTCCACCGAAGGCGGCATGGAGATCGAAGAAACAGCCGAGAAGCACCCGGAAAAAATCGTCCGCGTTTCCGTCGACGCCGCAACAGGCATGCAGCCATTCCACGCGCGCAAGCTGGCCTTCGGCCTCGGCCTTGAAGGCGATGCCAACAAGAACGCTGCCAAATTCATGATGGCGATCTACAAGGCCTTCGTTGAGCTTGATGCGTCGCAGGTTGAAATTAACCCGCTGGTCATCACCAAATCAGGTGATGTGATGGCGCTGGATGCTAAAATGAATTTCGATGACAACGCTTTATTCCGTCATCCTGACATCGCTGGAATGCGCGATGAGGACGAAGAAGATCCGAACGAGCGTCTGGCCAAAGACCACGAACTGTCCTACGTCCGCCTCGATGGCAATATCGGCTGCATGGTCAATGGTGCCGGTCTCGCAATGGCAACGATGGATATCATCAAACTCTACGGTGGCGAACCGGCTAACTTTCTCGATGTGGGCGGCGGCGCCACCACCGAACGCGTGACCGCTGCCTTCAAAATCATTCTCTCTGATCCGAATGTAAAGGGCGTTCTCGTCAACATCTTCGGCGGGATCATGAAATGCGACATCATCGCCAACGGCGTTATCGCCGCGGCGAAAGAAGTCGCGTTGCAGGTTCCACTTGTCGTCCGTTTAGAGGGCACCAACGTGGAGGAGGGCAAGAAAATCCTGCGTGAAAGCGGCCTCGCCGTCATCCCGGCAGACAACCTTGCCGACGCCGCACAAAAAGTTGTCGACGCGACCAAGAAGGCGATGAAAGCCGCTTAACCGTTCACAAAATATTCAAACACAGGAAATACAACTATGGCTGTACTCATCGACAAAAACACTAAAGTGATTTGCCAGGGTTTTACCGGCTCGCAAGGCACTTTCCATTCCGAACAGGCCATTGCCTATGGCACAAAAATGGTTGGTGGCGTTACACCGGGCAAGGGCGGTTCAAAACACCTGAATCTGCCGGTCTTCAACACTGTTGGGGAAGCGAAAGCAGTCACAGGTTGTAATGCTTCTGTGATTTATGTTCCGCCTCCTTTCGCGGCGGACTCGATTCTGGAAGCCATCGACGCGGAAATTCCTTTGGTCATCTGCATCACCGAAGGCATTCCGGTTCTCGATATGGTTCGCGTAAAGCGCGGGCTGTCCGGTTCCAAAACCCGCCTGATCGGTCCGAACTGCCCAGGTGTGATTACACCAGGCGAATGCAAAATCGGCATTATGCCGGGTCACATCCACATGCGCGGTAAAGTCGGCGTCGTGTCCCGTTCCGGCACTCTGACTTATGAAGCCGTTCACCAGACCACAGCCATCGGCCTCGGCCAGACAACCTGCATTGGTATCGGCGGCGACCCGGTCAACGGCACAAACTTCATCGATTGCCTCGAGATGTTCCACAACGACCCGGAAACCGAGGCCATCATCATGATCGGCGAAATCGGCGGCAGCGCCGAAGCCGATGCCGCAGCCTGGTACAAAGCCTGCAAAAACAAAAAGCCGATCGCGGGCTTCATCGCCGGTGCGACCGCGCCGAAAGGCAAGCGCATGGGCCACGCCGGTGCGTTGATTTCCGGCGCCAATGATACTGCCGAAGCCAAAATTGAAGCCATGCTTTCCGCCGGTTTCGTTATGGCTGACAGCCCGGCCAGCCTCGGTGAAGCCGTGAAGAAGGCCATTGCGGCCTAATCTCTGGCAAACGAAATTTTAAAATCCAAAAACCCCTGTCAGCAGGGGTTTTTGCCATAAAGGTTCAGGGTTAAACACTTGGAGATCAGGGCGCGCTCCGTTAAACTTGATCAAGAATAATAATTCCTGAATGGAGGGTGCATTGTACGGCCTGGAACATTATACAAAAGATCAGCTCGATCTTCTCATTAAGCTACCCTACCGCATTGGCCTGTTTGTCAGCTCCAGTGATGACACAGGCGGCGATGAATCGGCCGAGGCCGAGATGCAGGCGCTGTCTCTGATCGTCACCTCCTTTGCCGAAGACTATCTTAAATCCCAGTTCGTCCAGACGATGATGGAGCAAACCGTCAGCCGCCGTAATGAATGGGAAAGCTGGGGCGAAAATATTGAAGCTGTGCCAGGGGAATGCTTTAAAGCAATCGACCTTCTTTGCGACTATCTTGATCGGAAGCAAGTAGCATCCTTCAAATTGACAATGATGGAAATCGCCACCTCGGTGGCGATGGCCTACCGGGAATTCGATGACAATTCAGATATTTCAACCCGTATTAAAATGTATAGCCGTGTCCTGCTCGACCGCCTGCGCGCGATCATGAACGGAAACAAGTCCTTCAATGCCGATGAAGTTTTTAATGTCTCCGATGCCGAACGCAGGGCGCTGGATAAGCTGATCGAATCTCTTGACCTGTCCAGCACACGCCGTCAGGCAAAATATATCGACCCGACAATCGACCCGGATGAACAGAACACGCAGAGCGCGTGATTTCCTGAAAGAAAGAACTAAACAGCCATGGCTTTTCTAAAAGATTTTTCTGCCGAAGAACGCCTGATGATCATTTCACTGCCCTACAGGGCCGGATTATTTGTCAGCACCAGCGACGCCGCCGGCGGACACGACGCGGACGCGCAGGAACTGGAAGCGCTCGAACGCACCATCAGCGGCATCGTCCAGGGTATGTTTGAATCTGCCTTTGTCCACGAAGTCATGGCCGAAACCTTCCTGGAAAAGGATGAATGGCCGAACTGGATGAAGGATATAAAAGGGGTTCCGACTGAATGTCACAACGTCATCCGTTTTCTCCACGGTCGTCTGTCGCAACGTGACATCGACGCTTACCGTCATATCCTGATGCAGATCGGCCTGGAAGTCGCCCGCGCCTTCCGTGAATCCAGCACGAGCGCCCCCCTGATCGACAAAATTTTCCGTCAGATCACTCTTGTCGTCTACCGCTTCTTCGGCATCCTCCAGCGCGAAAAATTCGTCTCCGAAAAAATTCTCAATGTCAGTTATGAGGAAGACCTCGCCCTCAATACACTCGCTAAAGCCCTGCGTGGCGACATAAACGACGCAAGTGAAAGCGTGGGAGTTATCACGAACAGCTAGCCGGATCTCAAGGTTTAAAAAAAGCCCTCCGGTTGGAGGGCTTTTTATTTATTTATTTTTGGCAAGTACACTGGTAACGCGCATAACTGCTGTCACCCTGCTGGTAACAGAATTGGCGCGCCGCGCTTTTATATGTAGCGCAATCACATGTCGTTACACCGATATAGTTGGGATTTGACGGCGTTCCCGCTCCCGGAGACGCACCTGTTACTGCGCGCCAGAAGAAGTTATTGGATTTACAGGAACCCACAGTCGTCAGCTGTTCAGTTTTGGTACATGTAGCAGCGTTAACCGTTGTCGTGAAAATATCCGGGTTGGCGCTATCCGAAGAATCGCATACCGGGTCCGAGCAGGTATGATCTGCAGACCTGGTAGACGACGCCGTATTACAGGTGCAATGCTTAATAGGCGAGCCTGAGTCCTTCCAGGCGCAAACACCTTTTGTAGGGTCATAAACCTGTACCTGCTCAACGTTACCCGCATATCCCGAAGGGCAGGAGTTGCTATACACCGATCTGGTTGAGGGTGATGGTGTATCGCAGGTGCATTTATTTATTGCTGCGCCATCGTTAACGTACTTACAGGTGCCTACAGCATTATTGAATTTAATTGGCTGAATAATACTGCCAATCTGGCCTGCGGGGCATGAACCCCCACTTGTCTCCGTGAGCAGAGGCGAGGGTGCGTTGCAGACACATTGTGATTTATCGACAGTTGTTGTAACGGCGCAGGTCGTAGCATTGGCCGTTTTTGTGGTCGTTACATTGCCACTATAATAAGTCGATCCATAGTAGGCGTTACATGTCTGTGTACTGCTACTTGTAGCCCCGACACATTTACAGGCTATTGCCTGTGTACTTACGACAGCCGATCCACCAAGGCATAAGGTTGTTGACGTTGTTTCATAGGTGCCTGAATAGCCAAATGGACAGGCAATGCCTGTCGTTTTTGTCACTTTCGGAATAAAACTACATCTACCTGTTATGGTGCCTTGGGTCCATACTTTGGAGCCACAGGTATAGCTTGCAGAAGCGCAGACACCGGAGCTAAAAGGACCTGCAACCGACTTATCAGCACCCTGTGGTAAGGTCACATCGTTCGCAGAACATAAGGTCGCCGTTGTAGCGGCGCAAGCGGGTAAAGGTTTCGGCCCGCATACTGGTACTTTCTTACCGCCAACAGTATTAATCCCCAGAAGAACGACGTTATTCTGGTCTTCCGGAAGTGGTAACGGACATCCAATCGAGAGATCGGATAAAAGATTGCAATCGGCTTTTTGTGCAACTGTACCATTTATGCCGCTCATGAATTTACCGTTGCCGCAATCAATTCCCGCTCCGCCAATCGTCGAAGGATCAAAGCAATGAGTGCCATCGGGATCACACACCTGTTGCACAATAAGTTTTCCATCGGTGCCGCTTGCGCCAGTGACCAGCACAGACGATCTTGGCGGTGTAGCGGAGGCAGAGGTAATATCAAGCTTGACACCCGTCGCAGGTGCGGCAACCCCAACACCTACATTTCCTGTGGGAACAACCTGAATGTTTTCGTCATCCGTTTTTGCGCGTCTCCAGAGTGGGTCCACATTTTTTGTTGAGTAACTGAGGTAATCATCAAAATGCGACGAGTTATCTGCGCTGCCCGCAAGGATCGAAGTGTAAACAGCATTGGAGGGAACAGAGGTGCCGGTCTCAAATCCCGGATTGCAGTTCTGAACATCTTTCCCCAGGCCGGCGCAAGCTTGTGTCTGGACGCCTTGAAGGGTATATCCGCCAACATGGTCGGGGCCAGTGCCAACGACGATGAAAGCGGAGGAACCGGCGGGTTCAACCAATGATTTGGTATTGTCCGTTATATCAATACCACCATTTTTTTCATCGTATGTAGACGGCTCGGTTTGGGATTCCGTTACAGCATAAATAAATTTAGACCCATAGGCATCAGCCGACTGATCTTCAGATAATTGCAAAAGTCTGAAAGGAATGGCGCCCACAATGACACGGCGATTGGCAAGGGTGGTCCGGGGGCTGTTTTGAACGCAGAGACTGCTGGCATTAGTGCCGCATGCCCCGGTTCCGACGGCTGTCATTGTCGCCGCGGAAACGGCATGGCCGTAAGCTGAATCAAAGCGCAGAATTTTCATAGGGGCTGGGCGAGGGTAAACACCAAAAGCCTGTTTATAGTCCTGGATGGCAAATGTAATAGAATCGAGGTTTTTCTGAGTATCGATAGCCTGATTTGTTTTTTTATCAAGCAGATAAATATTGGCGAACGGAGCGACCAGTACCCCGAGCACCACCATGGCAATCGCCATTTGAATAAGACTGTAGCCTTTTTGAGAAAAAAGTTGATTTAATTTATACATATCGGTATTCCCGTCGCTAGATTGATGCTGCTAATAAATTGTCCTGCTGGGCAAGATGTAGAAGGTTTTGCGGTTGTTGCGGCGGTTGGCGGTGCCGCACAGATAGCCCTGCCATTGGTGATGCCCCGCATAATCGTATAGGTGGCGGGATCTGCGGGAGCGGTTGTATTTGGGCATTCAATAATTCCCGATCCTGTAATGGCCTCAATATTAAAGCAATCGACGGGGTTGCCGCTCGCATCCTTTTTACAAATGGCTGAAGCCCGGGCATCATAGTCAGCACGTATGTCCCCGTTTACTTCAAGCTTGGCAGTGGGGGTAGCGGTTCCTATTCCCACATTCTTTTTGTTAAGATTGTGGATGCTTCCTGTGCTGCCCACTGCTTCCCAGATTCCGGTTTCACGCCGCGTATATGCGACCAGGTAATCATCAAAAAACGTAGGCAGTTTGGCATCAAACCGGCCAAGGGCAGAACGAAAACGACTGTCATTGTCGCAATTATTGCTGTCCAGCGCTGTGGCGGCGGTACCGCAGTTCACAGTGATTGCGCCACTCGCGCTATAGGCGCCTTTCCTGTCGGGTCCATGAGATACAATGACGTAATGTGCGTCATCATTAATACCTGCAGTATTTTGATTGTTTTCATCTGTAACCGAAATCACGCCTTTGTCATTCTTCGAATAGGTATCCGAATAGGTGACGAGATTATAGCTTACAGCAAAATCAAAGTTACTCCCCCAGCCATCGAGAACGTATGATTCGGGGAAAGGATCGCCCTTTGCATCTACATAGGCTTTGAGCAGGTCGCGGATAGGAATTCCGCCAATAAGTATAGGATCAAGTCCGGGATCGCCATCCTTATCATCATTCCCCTGAACAATACAAAAGCCGAAATTAGGTGTGCAGACAGGTGGTTGCGGTGTCATGGACTGAACATAAACCAGGGGAGCAGGCATAGCAGCCAGTTGCGCCAGGCTGCACAGGCCATTGTTAAACTGTCTCCGGTAATTAGGATCTGTCGGGGATAATGCGCGATCGGAAGGGCACGGATAATGGTACGTGGACTTTCCCGTAAGCATATCATACTGACTTTCAAAAGACGCTGTCATCAGGCTGTTCATGTTTTTCAGTCTTGCCTTAGTATCTTCCTGAAGCTTGTTTTCGGTCATGCTCTTGTAAAGAACCAGCAAAGGTAGTGTCAGCACGCCGATAATTGTGATGACGATAGCCATCTCAATTAAAGTAAAACCAGTCCTTAAATTCACAGCAGGCGTCGACATTTAATACTGTCCCTTTAAAAATCGGAGCATATCAGGTGACCTGATGCATCTGTTCCATGCGAAACTTTACCCGAGGCGCAGACGGTTCCTAAATCCAGGCCCGAGGGAGCGACATTCAGGCATTTTTCATCAGCCTTTGCGATACCTGTCATTGCGCCAGCATCGCCTGTAACGTTACCACAACTTATCCCATAGCCCGGCTTGTTGACTTGATTGTAATCCGGCTGACCGGAAATAGATTGAGGCGTAAATGTCTCAGCAGGTATAGCCGCAGGCATGGATGTCGGACTTGTGGTTGGACATCCACCTGTCGGGCATAGTCTATTGATGCGGAAATTGTTGGCCTTGAGATCACCGCCTTCTAC
>JAQGJB010000083.1 GCA_028290825.1 Micavibrio sp. | reverse complement strand
GGCCTGCGCCTGAAGGCGCGGATGCCGCCGGGATTTTTGACGTAATATTTGAATGCACCCACCGCGCGGCGCGAAAGGATATGATTCTATGAAACCCGTAATCCTGATCACCCGTCCTGCGGAGAATGCAGAAATTGATCCGGCGATCAGGTCGACGGGGTTCAGGCCGCTTCTGGCGCCTGCTCTGCGAATCATAGACCTGCCCGTGACCCTTCCCGATTCATCCACGATTCAGGGGCTGATTTTTTCGAGCGCCAATGGCGTACGGGCGTTCGGAAAGCTGAATCCTGACCCTGCATTCCTCAGGAAGCCAGTCTTTACCGTTGGCGATCACACGGCGGAAATTGCGGCGCAGGCGGGGTTCACCGATGTGCGGTCTGCGTCAGGCACGATGAAGAATCTGGCCGGGCTGGTCCGGCGGCAGATGGTGCCGCCATCAAAACTGCTGCATTTACGCGGGCGCGATGTGCGCGAGAACCCCGCGATCCTCCTGCCGCAATCGGAGGGATGGAGTGTTGACGGAATCACCCTGTATGAAGCCGAACGGGTGAATGCGCCCGCACCCGAGGCGGTTGAGGCGCTTGATGCCGGGCAGGTCGAAGCGGTTCTGTTCTATTCGGCGCGCAGCGCGGCGGCTTTCATGAATCTCTATAAACGCTTTAATTTTAGGGGCATACAGGCTTTGTGCCTCGCGGAATCGGTGGTAGAGTCACTGGATCGCAGTCAATGGGCCGAGATTATTGTATCCGCCCGCCCGGACCAGTCCGGAATGATGGCCCTGTTGAAGCGCCTGAAACCAGAGAAAACAATGCCGATTTTTCCGCGTATCCAAACTGCCAATGATGATGTCAACGCCCTGACCAACGCCGAAGCGGTGATTGAACGGTTCGGCGGCATCCGCCCCATGGCCACCAAGATGAACGTGCCCGTGACCACCGTGCAGGGCTGGAAAAAACGCAATGTCATTCCTGGCAACCGCCGTGACGATGTTCTGGACGCGGCGCAGCTTTATAATGTGGACCTCTCCGACATCATCGCCAGCCAGAACGATAATGAACCTGCTGGCAACGATTTCCGCGCTTCCCTGAACACCGCGCGCCGGGAAGAGGTGCGTCACCCGGAGATTGACCTGATTCACCGGCAGGCCATCAGCGGTGCAGTCACGCATGAGGATATGATGAAAGCCCTGAAGAAATCTCAAGTGAGCACGATTCGTAAAAGCGTCACCGCTTCCGCCGGGCTGGTCATGGTTCTGGCGATGTTTGGCGGGTTGTTTATCGCCATCGGCAATCACCGCCTTAAAAGTGATGAAGCGCGTATTACGGCGCTGGAGGAACAGGCCCCCGTTGCACAGGGCGGACCGACCCCGTTTGCGCGGATGATGGATTCAATGAAGGCGCGGATAGACGGGGTTGAGGCCTCGCTGAAAAATATCGGCACCCAGGCCGGAATGGCGATGGGTCCTTCGGCGGAAGGATCGATAACGCAGCGTCTCTCCACCCTTGAAAACCTTGTTAAAAGCATCGCCGGGGGTGACGCGACCCTTGGCGCAGCGGGGAATCAGCTGCAGACCCTGGTTCAGGGCCTGCAGGGCCGCATGGACAAGATGGATGAAGCGCTGGCGGAGCAGCAGAAATCAAACACGGCACTCGGCCAGGCGCTGGAAGGCGTATCGCCGAAGGAACTGAAGGCCGCCGCAATGCTGATCGGCCTGAACCAGTTCCGCGAGTCACTCGGGCGTAACGAACCGTTCGCGGAGGATCTGGCGATGATGCAGCGCCTGACCGGCGACCAGGACCCTGAACTGAATGCGGCGATTGCCAAGCTTGCGCCGTATGCGGAAAAGGGCGTGCTGTCGCCGAACGGCCTCTCCAGCGAACTGAAAGGCCTGACCGGCGATATCCTTGTCGCCTCGGTGAACGGCGAAGATGCCTCGATCCAGGACAGGGCCATGGCCCGGTTCCAGAAATATGTCAGCATTGAAAAAGACGGCAAACCAGTGTTAGGCAATGACGCGCAGGCACGGGTCGCCAAGGCGCAGGCATTGCTCGATGCCGGGGACATCAACGGTGCGATGGCGGAATTGCAGACCTTGCAAGGCCCCGCCCGCCAGAAGGCGCAACCGGTGATCGACCAGGGAATGGTCACGCTGATGGCGCAGAACGTGCAGAATATGTTGAGCAAAAATATCGTGTCGCAGATAAAGGGCGCGGTGAACCCCGTGCCTTTGACGGCCAACCCCGGTCTGGGCGGGCTGGTCGCGCCGCTTGGCATCAACACGCAGCCCGTGCAGCAGGGACCTTAGATCATGATCCGACTCATCCTTGTTCTGGTTCAGGTTATCGCTATCGCCGTTGCGGCGTTGTGGATTTTCAACCGGCCCGGGACTGTCGATGTGCACTGGCTCGGCTATGACATCCACGCCAATCCGGGTGTGGCGTTCCTCGGCATCGTGGCGATTGTGTTCGCGCTGCTCGCTTTCTACAAAATTCTCGGCCTGATCTTTTCCATGCCGCGGCGCTGGAGCGAACGCCGCGTGCGCCTTCGTAAGGAACGCGGCTATAAATCCATGACCATCGGCCTTTCTGCCGTCGCCGCCGGTGATGCGAAGATGGCCGGGTATCATGCGTTCAGGATGCGGAAGGCCATGCCCGATGAAAAGGGTTTGCCATGGCTGCTGGAGGCGCAGGCGGCGCGCCTGCGCGGTGATGAAATGGCGGCGCAGGGGTATTTCGAGAAACTGCTGAAAGATAAAGATACATCGTTCCTTGGTGTGCGCGGGCTTTTACAATCCGCCGTCGACGGGGCCGATCTGGACAGGGCTCTCAGTCTGGCGCAACAGGCGCTCTCCATGCATCCGGACCAGCCGTGGATCATTCGCACCGTCTTCGGTCTTGAAACCCAGAAACGCGAATGGGCCGATGCGCTCTCCACCCTGAAAAAGGGCGAACGCGGCAAGGTCTGGACCGCAGAGGAGATCAGGAGCAACCGTGTTGCGCTGCTGCTGCAGCAGGCCGATGAACTGACCCGTGCCGGTTATGTGGGTGAAGCGACACGGAAGCTTAAAGAGGCGCAGCACATTGACCCGTCATTTGTGCCGACGGCTGTACGCCTTGCGAAGCATTATATGGACACCCAGCACCGCCGTCAGGCGATTGCGGTGATCGAACGCGCCTGGCGCGATAACCCGCATCCGGCACTGGTGCCGATCTGGGAGTCATTGGCCCCGGCAAACAAGCCAAATGACCCGACCGCGCATTTGCGCTGGTTCGAACGCCTCGTCGCCCTGAAACCCGGTGATGCCGAAAGCCAGATGGCGGCGGCAAAGGCTGCGATCGGGGACGGTATGTGGGGCGAAGCCTGGCAATATCTGGCCGCCGCAGAAAAAATCCGCCCCAATGCGCGCCTTTACCGCATGTGGGCGCAGATGGAAGAAAAAACCAGCCACGGCGAATCCGCCAAACGCTACTGGGAAAAGGCCGCCAACGCCGCCCCCGATAAAGTCTGGACCTGCACCGAAACCGGGCGCATTTACGAGGCATGGTCCGCCATCGCCGAGCCGCACGGGTCGTTCAATACCATCGTCTGGAATTACCCCCACGCGGGCCAGGCTTCGCCCGCCGCGCGCATCGCATCGTCCGCCAATGACCTGGTGATCGAACCGAAGAAAATTTCGGCGCATTTTTAACCAAAGAATTCAGGGAATTAGTGTCTGCCCCTTGCGCTGTGCAAAGGGGTAGTCTACCAATAATACATAACCAAAATAAAAAACGATCACAGGGAGAATACCATGGCCATTTCAGCCAATCTGAAAAGCAATCCGCTCGTCCACGATTCAAGAAATCTGCCGCACGGCGCGTTGCCGCTGGATGTGGTAAAAACCGAACATTTTCTTCCCGCGATCGAGTACGGAATTGCTCTGCATCAGGCCGAGATCGATGCCATTAAAAACAATCCCGAAAAGCCGAGTTTTGTAAATACCATTGAGGCTTTGGAATTCGCGGGCCAGGCTTTGCAGCGCGCGTCAAGCGTCTACAATATTTTCTCCGGCACCAAAAGCGACAAGGAAATGCGCGGCGATGCTGAAAAGGGCATCGTCGGGCTGGACGAAATCATCAGCCAGAAGCTGTCCGAGCACGGCAATAACATCGGGCTTGATGAAGCATTATTTGCCCGCATCAAGGCGGTTCATGATGACCCGGCCTCGCAAAATCTTGGCGCGGATGAAAAGCGCCTGCTGGAGATAACCTATAAAGTCTATGTCCGTTCCGGCGCCCTGCTGGACAGCGCACAGAAACAACGCCTGCGCGAACTTGACGAAAAGCTCTCTGCCGCGACAACGAAATTCGGAACGAATCTGGCCGAAGCCACCGATGCCGTCAAAATCGAAGTTACTGAAGCCAGCCTGACCGGCATTCCGGACGATGTCGTCAAAAGAGTGATGAAGGCAGGCGAAGATGCGGGATTGAAGGGCAAAGGCATCATAACGTTAAACGACGATGTGGCGATGATCTCGAAATACGCGCGGAACCGCACTTTGCGGGAACAGGTATATCGCGCCCAGACTAACCTGGCCTATAATCACCCGAAATTCGATAACCGCCCTGTGATTTTGGACATGATTAAACTGCGCCATGAACGTGCGCAATTATTCGGTTACAAAAATCATGCTGAATTTGTTCTTGATGACCGGATGGCGAAAAACCCTGAAACGGTGATGGCATTCCTTCATGACAATCTGAAAGTCTATAAACCGTCCGCCGAAGCGCATCTTCAGAAAATTCGTGAATTTGCTTTGAAAAAGGACAATGTTGCCGATATCAAAGCCTGGGACCTTAAGTATTACGAAACCCTTCTGGCCGAAGAAACTTTCAGCCTGGACATGAAAAAGGTTCGTGAATATTTCCCCGTCGAAAACGGCATCAAGGCTTTCCACTATCATATCAATAAAGCGTTTGGCCTGACGCTCAAGGAAAAACCCTATCCGGTGCACAAGGATACGGTACGGGTTTATGAAGTCTTCAATAATGCCAGCAAAACCGCCAAATCTTTTGTCGGCCTGCTCATGACCAATTATACCCAGGATAAAAACCCCAACAGCTTCAAGCAGGGCGGGGCCTGGATGGATGCGCCGCGGACACGGTCGGTACGCAACGGCGTTGTGAGCAGCCCCATCGTTACAAATGATTGCAATTATACAAGGCAGGAGCCGGGGCAGCCGCCTGTGCTGGGTTCGCCATACGATTTCTCAACCATTTTCCATGAGGGCGGTCACGGTCTTCACCCCTTGTTGTACACGGGTAAATATCCATCCTTAAGCGGTCCGAATGTCTTGTGGGATTTTGTGGAAACACAATCGCAGCTTCAGGAAAACTGGATCGCCGAGCGTGGCTTACTCAAAAAATTCGCGCGGCATTACATCACCAACCAGCCGATCCCCGATGAAATGCTCGATAAAATGGCTGCCATGAAAACCTTTGGCGTCGGCTATGGCGGCCTGCGTCAGACACGCCTGGCTCTCCTGGACATGAAATGGCATATGACCGATCCGGCGCAGATTGAATCGCTGGAAACGCTGGAGAAAGAAATCTTCGATCTCGCTTCATTGCTGCCCTCGGAAGGCGGTTCTGAATCCACCAGCTTCTCGCACATCTTCGCGGGCGGTTATTCCGCCGGGTATAACAGCTATAAATGGGCCGAGGTTCTGGAGGCGCATATCTACAGCCTGTTCCCCAAAGACGATGTTTATAACAAGGATGTCATGGCGGCTGTGCGGGAACGCATTTATGCCTCGGGCAACCGTCGCCATCCTTCGGACGAATTCCGCGATCTGACCGGCGGGAACCCGGACCCGAAACATCTCTATCTGCGTGAAGGCGTCCTTACGGCACCCCAGGCACCGGCGCCGTAAGGCTCAGCGCCAGAGTTTCATGACCGGCTTGTACAATGCAAAGCCGGTCAGGAAGCCGCCGATATGCGCCTGCCAGGCGATGGATTCGCCATTCGGGCCGCCGATCACCCCAAAGGCGATGGAGGCCCCGACCCAGATGACAATCATCGGCCAATAGCCGTATTTGCCCATGGCCGCACCGCTGCGGTCCTGCAACATGATGATGGCGGCGGCGAAAAGACCGCTCAGTGCACCCGATGCGCCGATAACGGGATTGGTGCTGCCTGGATCAAAGGCAACCTGCAGGATGACGGCGGCGCAATTGCAGAGGAACATTAAAAAGGCCAGCCGCTTCCATCCCATCCACGGCTCCAGCCCGGCGCCAAACGCCACCAGCATGACTGTGTTCATAATTAAATGCGTCCAGTTACCATGAATGAATGTGAAGGTGAGGGGGCCGATGATTGCGGGCCAGTCAAAAGGCAAAGCTCCGCCGTAATAGGCGGGGGTCAGCCCGAAATGCTCGAACACCCAGAACCGTGTGGGTTCCGACACCGCCGATAACAAAATATGGATGCCGAGCAGCAACAAAGCGAAATATTTTGTAAAGCCCGGCAGCTTTATAAAAGGCTGCCGGTCTTCCGGGTCCCCGCCGGGCGGGCGCGGGACGAAATGAATGACATTGTCATCAGGCACGATTGGCCTGTTGCTCAGGGGTTTCAATCTCCATCAGCACTTCACTGACCTTCTGCAGGCCCCAGTCGATTTCTTCACGCGTAATGGTAAGGGGCGGGGCGAAGCGCACGACAACCTCGTGCGTTTCCTTGCAAAGCACGCCTTTTTTTTGCAGACGTTCGCAGACATCGCGGGCGGTGGCTTTGGCCGGGTCAATCTCGACACCGATCAGCAGGCCCAGACCGCGCACATCCTTGATGGCGGGCGAGTTGAACCCGCGCAGTTTTTGAAGGAGGTAGTCGCCGAGGTCCCGGCTGCGTTCCGCCAGATTTTCGTCTTTCAGCATTTTCAGGGCTTCGATGCCGATCGCTGTCGCAAGGGGATTTCCGCCGAAGGTCGAGCCGTGGCTGCCCGGATTGAAATGGTCCATGACATCCTTGCGGGCCAGGAAAGCGGAGACAGGATAAATCCCGCCGCCAAGGGCCTTGCCGAGGGTCATGCAATCCGGTTTATCAATTTCATGCTGGTAGCAGAAATCCTTGCCCGTCCGTGCCATGCCCGTCTGAATCTCATCGAGGATCAGCAGGACGTTATGCTTCTTGCAGATCGCCTGCACTTTTTTGAGCCAGCCCTTAGGCGGCATCAGGATTCCGGCCTCGGCCTGGATCGGTTCTACCAGAAAGGCGCAGGTGTCGGGCGTAATGGCCTTTTCGAGCGCAGCCGCGTCGCCGAAGGGGACGTAATCGAAGCCGCCGTCGAAGGGGCCGAAATCCGCCTTGTATGACGGTTCGGTGGAGAAGCTGATGATGGTGGTGGTGCGGCCATGGAAATTGTTTTCACAGACGATGATACGCGCCTTGTTCTCCGGAATTTTCTTCGCGCGGTAGCCCCAGCGGCGGGCGGCCTTGATCGCGGTTTCAATCGCCTCGGCCCCCGTATTCATCGGCAGCATCATATCCATTCCGGTCAGCTGGCAAAGCGTCTCGGCAAATTCGCCAAGGCCTTCGGTGCGGAACGCACGGCACGGCACATCCAGTTTGTTCAGCTGGTCGATCAGCGCCTTCTTGATCCGGGGATTACCGTGGCCCGCGCTTACCGCGCTATAGGCGCTCAGGAAATCGAGATATTTATTGCCCTCGACATCCCACATCCACACGCCTTCGCCCTTGTTCAGGACAACGGGCAGGGGGTTATAGTTGCGGGCGACATATTTTTCTTCGCGGACGATATAATCTTTTGTTTCCATGATGGCTTCCTTTGCCCGGATTATCGGCGTTTTACGCCATGTGTCCACCCCGGCATCTCGCATATGCAAAACAGGACAGAGAGGGCTCTGTCCTGTTTTTAGAAACTTGAAACGGATTTAAATCAGTTCAGGCCCGGAATTGCAGGTTTGGGATCGGAACTTGTTCTGAACAGCGCGCCATCATCATCGCGTGGTTTATAAACTTCGACGGCATCATACTTGCTTGTATCTTTTGAAGCGTCATGTGCGATCCCGCCACCTGCGGTGCCGAGGGTAAGTCGCGCGACATGCAGTTTTGCCGCAGCGTCAATCGGATCAAGGCGTGATCCTGCAAAGGCCGGAGCAAGGGACAGTATATGGTCAGCGGGCACGGGCACGCCCAGAATTTCCGCCGTCGCCGTCCCCTGGGTGGGAATGGAGCTAATGCCGTCTGCGGCGGAATCAAAACTACGATTAAAACTCATTTTCTCTCTCCTCTACTGGCTGACCGAGACTTCGATAAACGTCGGCGTCTGGAAGCTGATGGGATATTTTGACAGTTCTTTTTTCGGAAGATCGCGACCCGACAGGCCTGCCTTCATTTCAATGCGGATCTTTTTCGGATCGCGCCAGTCATAGACGACGCAATGGCTTTTGAACTGACCCTGTTGCGGGCATTTCCTGACCACGCGTTTACCGGGGTAAAGCGGTTCATCAAGTCCGGCCTTGGCCAGTAATTCCTGAATGTTTACTTTCTCGCTCATGATCTTTATCTCCTCTAAAAATCCGGTCCGTCGCTTTTGCCAGTCTTCCTTGGAAACGTGGAAGTTGAATACATAAGGTCCTGAAAAGGTTAATAACTGTTTAAAAGGATTAAAATCTTTAAACCCGCAGAAATCCGGCTGAAAAGCTGATATTGTGGCGTCTATATAAAGGACATAGAGATGCGATTTCCTCTTTCAATGGCTTCGGCCCTGGTTGTTTTGGCAGTAAGTTTGGCCGGGTTTTCTGCTGTCGTTTCCGCGGCGGAGGAAAAGCCGCTTTCACCCATCCAGGCGCAATTGCAGAAAATGCAGGCCGGTGAAAGCAGCGGCATGAAAACGATCAGCGTGCCGCAGCCCGCCCCGTCTAAGGCAGAACCGAAAGAAAGCCTCAACGACAACGCCAAAGCTCTCGCGGAAAAGGCCGAGGCCGAAAGCCGGGCGCCGACGCGCCTGCAGCTGATCGAGGAAGCCTATAAAAAGGCCGCCCAGCCGCCCCGGGAAAATCCGGCGGAAGCCAAACCCGCCGAAGCGCAGACACAGCCAAAAAAGACTGACCCGGTATCGGCGCAGGTGATGTTTGAAAACATGCAGAATGACAAACCCCGAATTCCCCCACGCCTTATCCCCGTAGAATAGAGCAGCATGGATTATCATTCTCTCCTGACCATGGTGCCGTTTTTTATCGGTCTTGGCACACTTGTCGGCTTCATGGCCGGGTTGCTTGGTGTTGGCGGCGGTGTTTTGCTGGTGCCGGGGCTGTTTTACGGCATGACCGCGATGGGGTTTGACCAGGCGGAACTGATGCATATGGCGGTTGGGACGTCACTGGCCGTTATTCTGCCCACCGGGATGTCGTCGGCGCGGGCGCATTGGCGGCGCGGCGGGGTGCGGGTCGACCTGCTGAAAAAATTCACGCCGGGCATTGTCGCCGGGGTCGTCATCGGCACTTTCGTCGCCAAGCATGTGTCGAGCGAGGAATTGAAAATTATCTTTGCCTCCATGCTGGTGGTTCTGGCCATCATCATGAACATCGATGCAACACGGTATTCACTGGGTGACGGATTACCGGCGCAGCCTTGGCCGGGTGTGGCGGGGGGCGTTATCGGTTTCCTTGCGACCATGATGGGCATTGGCGGGGCGACGATAACCATCCCCTATATGACCCTGTACCGCGTTCCGATCGCGCAGGCGGTTGGAACGGCGTCGGCCATGGGGATCATAATCGCAACATTCGCGGTCATCGGTTTCCTGTCCATTGGCGTGGGGCAGGAAACGACGCTGCCGCCTTTCTCACTTGGCTATATCAATATGCTGGCCTGGGTGCTGATCGTCCCGGCCAGTGTGCTGATGGCGCCGCTTGGCGCGCATTACGCGCACAGCCTGCCGGTAAAGACCCTGCGCCGTATTTTCTCGGTCTTTCTGTTTTGCATGGCGGCCTGGATGATTGCCGGATTGTTCCTTGATTAACACGGACGCGATTTCGCTCCGGCTGGCTGCTTTCGTGGCGGCCTGTATGGTCTACGGCATTTTTGCCTCCCCCACACCGGGTGATTTGGGGCTGGTGGAAATCACCGTCGCCATCTGCCTGATCATCGCGGTCAGCCCCCTCCGGGCCCTGCAATCCGTGTTGCGGCTTCATCGCCCTTCCTGGGCCACGGCGGGCCAGGCTTTGCTGGTCTATGGCCTGAGCGTCCCCGTGGTTGCGGGTCTTGGCGGCGGGCATGACCCAGTGCTTATCCTGCGCGACATGATCCCCTTTGGTTTTCTGCTTTTGCCCCTGTTTATGCAGGGCTGGCGGCCTGATCTGCGCGTCGTTGCGGCGGCGGTGGCGTTTATCGGGGTTGCGTTTGCCCTGCGTGTGGTGTTGCCGGTGGCGACGGTGCATGGGGATTTCATCGGTACGGGGGCCGATCCGTTATATCTCTCCATCGCGCCGACGATTTCCTTTGCGGCGGTTATGTGCGGCGGGGCGGCTGGAATGTTGCTTTATACAGGTCCGAGCCTTCGCAATATCGCATTGGCCCCAATTCTTGCTGGCTGCGCGGTGCTGCCCTTCGCCGCCATGGTCATTACGTTGCAGCGGGCAGGGATCGGGCTCAGCGCCTTCGCGCTCCTTCTTCTTCTGGCGGTGGGGCTGTGGCGAAAACCGGCACGCGCGGTGGTTCCGTTATTGCCGGTCCTGGTGGCTGCCTTGTGTTTCTTCCCCGTCCTGGCGGAAGTGTCGGGCAGCCTGCTGCAGAAACAAAGCCTGGTTGGAAATAACAACCGCTTTCAGGAAGCTTCCGTGGTTTTCGATGTTGTCGCCACCTCGCCCCTTTCGGTTCTGTTCGGCAAAGGCTGGGGCACGCACTGGCCGATCCAGCGGTGGGCGGGGTTGTGGTCAATTACACGCATAACATTTTCACCACTTATCTTTTAAAAACGGGACTGGTCGGATTGTTATTGCTGACGCTTTATTTATACGGGCTGTGCCGCCCGTTATTTGATCTTTTGCGGGTCCGGCCCCTTTTGGCGCTGGCGCTCGGGGTTCCTCTGGTCATTGATCTGACGCTGTACGCCAGCTTTAAGTCACTGGATTTCGGGCTTATTTTGCTGCTGGTCATGCTCGCGGCGCAAAAGTTGCGCGAAAATCCGGTCTAGTGTATGAAATGGGTTCGTTTTCAGACATTTAAACCTGGTCGTTCACAATGGCAAAGCAGCCATCGGTTCTATTCTTAAATCGTGTCTATCCGCCGGTGCGCGGTGCAACGGGCCGCGTGCTGCGCGACCTCGCGCGCGCTTTCGTCCGCGACGGCTGGGATGTGACCGTGGTCACGACGGGCACCGCCGAGCGCGAGGAAAAAGACGGGCCGATCCGCATCGTCCGCGTGGCCGCCGCCCTGAAAAACAAAAGCGTTTTCGGCTATGCCGGTGTGTGGTTCAAACTCCTGCGCGCGGGAATGAAACTGCCTGCCCACGATCTTGTCATCACGATGACCGACCCGCCGATGCTGATCACCGCCGGGCAGATGATCGCTAAATCAAAAAAATCCCGCCATATGCACTGGTGCCAGGATCTTTATCCGGATCTTCTGCCCACGCTCGGCATCAACCTGCCGGATTTCATGCTTGGCCTGCTGCGCAAACAATCGCGCCGGGATATGGGCGCATGCGACAAGGTCGTCACCATTGGCCGCTGCATGGCGCGCAACCTGACCCATAGCGGCGTCGATGCAAAGAAGATTTCCGTCATTCCCAATTGGCCTGATTTCGAACTGATCCCCGGCCGAGGCCCGCGCTTCAGTGTGAAGAGCCGCTTCCGCCGCGCCAACGGGGACGCCGCCAATGCGAAGGAGGCCGCCGCCGCCGCCGTCGCGCGCCCGCATGAGCAATTGTTCCGCGACGGCGACAACCCGAAATTCCGCGTTCTTTATTCCGGCAATCTGGGCCGGGCGCACCCCATCGGCACGGTACTGGACGCCGCCGAAATTCTTGGCCGCGAAGCCCCTGATGTCGAACTGGTCTTTGTGGGCGACGGCACGGGGCAGGACCGCCTGATGGCCGAGCGCGCACGGCGCCGCCTGGAAAATATCCGCTTTCTTCCCTGGCAACCGGCCAGTCGCCTGCGCGAACTGATGGAAAGCGGTGACGTTCACCTGATCTCCATGACCCATGACGCCGCCGGGATGCTGGTGCCGTCGAAACTCTATTCCGCGCTGGCCGTTGCGCGGCCCTGCATCTTCATTGGCCCGGCCCAGTCCGAGGCCGCACGCGTCATCAACGATTTCAAAGCCGGTCGCGTGGTTTCGCAGGGCGATGCCGAAGGGCTTGCCAACACAATCATGGATTTCCGCAACAGCGGGGAAATGTGGATGGCCGCCCATCAGGGCGCGGGGCAGGCGGGGCGGATCTTTATTCCTGATGAATCCCTTAATGCCTGGCTGAAACGCGCCCGCGATGTTGTCGGCCTTCCCTCCGCCCCCGAAGCCAGAGAAGAAAAAGCCGCATGACCGCAGTCACCGCCGAACCGACACTGAGTGATGTTCGCCACTCTGTCTGGAAGGCGAAACTGTCGGTGGTTGTCGGTGGCGTCTTCGGCCTGCTCGCAGCCATTATTTTTTTATCGGTTGCCGTTCCGCATTACCGCGTCACCATGCTGGTCGGCCCGGCAGAACATGCGCCCAAGGCGGACATCAAGGCGCTTCTCCCTGATAACCCCAGCTTTGCCCTGCAATACCTGGTCAGCACCATGGGGTCGCAGGATTCCAGCGATTTCATGCGCTTTGAAAACACCCTGCGCGGCCCGGCGGTGGCGGCGGAGCTTCTCAAAGACGCGAAGATCAAAGACGGTATGGCGCATAACGGGCCGTTTGTCTTTTCACCCGCCGCGGAAATTGATAGCCCGCAGGAACTCTCAGACCTCCTGCAAAAAGAAATCAGCATTGATCCCATCGGCAATACACCATTACGCCGCATCGGCATCGATGTGTCTTCCCGCGAATTCGGCCTCTATGTCCTGAATAAAGCCTATGCTCAGACCGATGGCCTGATCCGCGCCGAGGTTCTGAATCAGGCCCGCAACCGCGCCGCTTACCTGCAGGACATGCTTGGCAAAGTGAATAATCCTGACCACCGCCGCGCGCTCACCGCCCTGCTGATGGAGCAGGAGCATATCCAGATGATCATGGGCGCCAATGAAGCCTATTCCGCCATAATTGCGGAAGCGCCAAGTGTCTCGGTCAAGCCGTGGTGGCCGCGTAAAAGCCTGATCCTTGCCGGTTTTGTTTTTGCCGGGATGGTTCTGGGCTTCGCCCTTGGCGCTGCGCGGGCGCGCAGGTGATTATTCCCGTTACCGTTATTATCGCCACCCTGAACGAAGAATCGCGTCTGGCGGCCTGCCTTGGCGCCTTGCGCAACTTCGATGAGGTGATCGTGGTTGATTCGGGCAGCACCGACCGCACGGCGGAGATTGCGCGGGAGCACGGCGCAACGCTCATTGATTTCCGCTGGAATGGCCAGTATCCCAAAAAACGCCAATGGTGCCTCGATAACCTTGAAACCCGCCATGAATGGATTTTCTTCGTCGATGCGGATGAAATCGTCACGGCGGCGGTTGTAGGGGAATTATCTGCACTGAAATTCGGTTGTGCAGGGTATTTTGTGAAGGGGCGTTATATCTGGAACGGTAAACCCCTCAACCACGGCCTGAAAAACAACAAGCTCGCGCTGATCAACCGCCGCAAATTCGTTTTTCCCGTCGTCAACGATCTGGGCCTGCCCGGAATGGGCGAGATGGAGGGACACTACCAGCCTGTCCTGCGTTACATCTATAATAACGACGGAATCGGTCAGTTAAACGCCGAACTCGACCACGATGCGGCCCACAGCGAAGACCAATGGCTCGCGCGGCATAAACGTTACGCGCAATGGGAGGCCGGGATGAATCTCCGGAAAGCCTGGCCGAAAGACCCGGTGAAATGGCGGCAGGCTTTAAAGGCGCTGTTCCGCCGCATGCCTTTCCGCGGCGAAATCGCCTTTTTGCATACCTATATCTGGAAGCTGGGTGTTCTGGACGGCGCAGGCGGCCTTGATTTCGCCCGCAAACGCGCCGCCTATTATAGAATGATCAGGTCTTGCAGTCGGCAGAGCCGCAACACTTCTTACCCAAAAGCATCTTGAAGAAACCGGCGATCTTGCTGCCTTTGCAGCAGGATTCCTTTTTCATGGCGGAGCCGCCGCAGCAACCCCCTTCGGTTTTCGGTGTTTCGGCTTTGGCCGGATCATGTTGGCAGCATCCCATGGGAAATCTCCTTCTCCGAATAATGTTAGCGCGAATTCCTTAAAAACCAGTAGAACCGGGGTGAAATCCGCCGTAGAGCCATTATAACACTTTGCATGACGTAAATCGCGAAATTCCGCACCGGATGGCAGGCTTCAAGCTCGCGCCGCGCGCGGAACTGCTCCATCCGTCCATGCCGGACGTGGGTCTGAGACACGCCGCCCTGCTCGAAAATGCACACCGGGAAGGGGCAATACAGGATCACGGCACATTTTTTCAGGAAGGCGAGAGTGAATTTGTAATCGGCGGCAATTTTGTAACTGGTGTCATAGCGCAAGTGACCAAGGATATGACGGTTATAAAACATCGACTGATGGTGCGTGAACATGCCGCTCAATATACCGCTGTGGTGTCGCGCCGGTTTGTGATTCTCGGCCTCCATGGAATCGCCGTAGATGAAATCCGGTGGCGTGGTCATAGCGGCTTTAACCCGCTCCAGCGTATCCGGTGCGGCGAGCGTATCCCCGGCATTCAGGAATAACAGGTAATTCCCCGAGGCATGGGCGATGCCCTTGTTCATCGCGTCATAGATGCCGTCATCTTTCTCACTGATCCAGTGGGTGGCGTGTTCCTCAAGATATTGTTTCGTCCCGTCCTTTGACGCGCCGTCGATAACAATCCATTCAAAATCGCGGCAGACCTGCCAGTGCAGGCATTCGTGCGTCGTTTTCAGGCCGTCCAGGTTATTGCGGGTGATAGTGATAATGCTGAATAACATGGCTAGTTATCCTTGATATCGCGCACGAAAACCGACGTGATCGCGAGGTTGGAGAGGATCTGGGTGATATCCTTTGCCGACTCGATAAAATCAAACGGTTTCGGGTCGCGCGGCACGACGATAGTCGAGCCCGGCGGGATCATCGCGGCTCTGTGGTTCCACGCGCTGATCTGCAAAGGCTGGGCGCTGCCGTCCGGATACAGCACGAAGGCACGGTCGTCATCGGCATAATAGGTGAGGCCGCCGGCTTCGCTGACATATGTATCTGGTGTCTTGTCCTTGCGGAATTGCAGGTTTGCGGGGGATAAGACCTCGCCATAAACCCGCACGGTCATCGGCCTGCGTGGAATGTAAATCCGATCATTGGCCTCCAGCAGGATATCCTCGTCCGGGTGGGCTTTCAGGATTACGGGATCGGACTGAACCGTAATACGGCCTACGCCCTCGACCTCTTTCAGTTCGCTGGCCAGGTCTTTCACCATGGCGATTTTCTCGGTATCCGGCGGGTTGTCCTTCTTCTCCGATGCGGCGGCCACGGCGCGTTCCAGTTCGCGCGCGGCGGAACAGCCCGCCGGCACGTTCCAGCAATTTACCAAGCGTGTCGCCGGGCAGGAGGTCATAGCGTCCGGGGTGGTTAACTTCGCCTGACAAGGCAATCGACTGCCCCTGCGTTTTCTGGAATTTCTGATTGACGCGGATGGCGTCACCCGGGGCAACGGCAACATCATCAGGCGAAGTATTGTTGTAATCAATCGTGATGCGCTGCGTCCCCGCACGCCCGTCCGTCTGATGCCCCTCACCCGCGGCGGAGGTGGTCAGTTCGATATTCGCGGTATTGGCATCAAGATTAAGCCCGCCTGCTGCCGCCAGGACGGTATCGAGCGTTGCCCCGCCTGAAACCGGCCACGCCCCAGGGTCACGCACCGAACCGCGCACATAGACACTTCGCTCCCGCAGGAATGATTGAAGCGTGGCGTCGTCGATAGGATCGATATTGTCATCATCATCTGTCTTCGCATTTTTCTCTTTTTGCAGATCTTTGATCTGTTTGCGGGTGAAGAGGAGGATTTTATCCCCGTCCTGCAGAACCCTGTCGAATTCTCCATGCACGACAAGGTTCGGCGGGAAATCGATCATCTTGCTGCTAAGGGTCTTGCGGTCTTCACGGCTGATGACGCCGATCAGCGGATAAATATCCGGCCCCAGAACCTTGGGGTCCTGCAACAGTGCGGAAAGGCTGCCCGACTGGCGCAAGGCATGAAGGCCGGGCTGGCGCGTATTGCCGCCAAGCTCAACTGTCTCGCTGCGCTTTTCCCCGGCGCGGTCGACCATAAGGATGCTGCCATCACCCAGAGCAGGTACGGCCGACAGGTTGGTCTGCTCAACCACTTCGCGGCCATCCGCCGTCATGGTCAGCCTGGTGATGCGGTTGTTTCCGGGGCTCAGCAAGCCGCCTGCAAGCGCGAGGGCGTCATTAACCGAAATCGTCCTGCCCGTTGTCTCATAGATACCGGGACGTTTAACGCCGCCCGCAATGGCCAGTGTCGGTCCGATGGTTGGAATAACGATCTTGTCCCCATCGAGAAGATTGAGGTCGCTGCCATTCGTCGCCCCGTTCAAAAGCGCATAAAGATCAATAATCCGCGCGGTATTACCGCGCACCAGTTTGATCTGGCGCAGCGACCCGGTCTTCTCCACACCACCCGCCGCGACCAGTGCATCAAGCGCCGTATTGAAAACCGTCAGCACCTTGCGACCCGGCTTCTTCACATTGCCAATGACTAAAACGCCGACCTGCTTCACACTCTCCAGCGAAACAAAAACATCCGTATTATGGAGGTCCGCCGCATAACCGCGCAGCATCTCCCGCACTTCACCGATTGTTTTTCCCGCCGCAGCAATTGGATTTAAATCATCAACAACCAGTTGCCCGTCGCTGTTAATGCTGTAGACGCCCTGATTGCTGCGCTGACCGCGAAAGACGATGTTGAGCTTATCCCCGATTGCCAGCACGAAATTATCCTGAACCGCACCGGCAGGCATCGCGACGTTATTACCTGTTCCGTCTTTGGTTTTTGCTTCATCGCTATTGTCGAATAACTCGTAACCGAACTGCGTTACATCGCTCTTAACACGGCGCGAATACATGTCCTCCAGTGTCGAAGTCTCCATTATTCGGGGCAGCGGCGCGGCTGTGCCGAGCTTTTCGAGTGCGGCCTGATAGTCGTCGGGCTTTAAAAGACGCGGGGAATCGTTCTGTTTGCGCGGCGCGCCCCGGTTTTTTTGCGGCGCCGGGTCGATACGGTCCGCCAGATCGCCATTATCGGCGGTGATCCAGGGCGGAATCTGGATCGGAAGAAAGCCGTTTTCGGCCCGCGCCGGTCCATTCCCTGCCAAAGAGAACACGGCAACGCCTATCAGCAGGCGTATAATTTTGCAGGAAAATGCGGGTTTCATTGAGAAAAAACTGGAATAAGAGGCGGGAAGGAGGATTATTGATTCTACTCTGCGTTGATTATGCCCCGTTTGCCGGCAATGGCACTTCAAAAATTTGTTTTTCGTCTAAAATGAAAGAATAAATCCCTATATCTTGTTAATCTTTGGGTAATCTTTCCCAGCTATATTAGTAATCTGCGGATAAACGACCATTTTGAAAAATTCCGGAACTTTTTTGAAAAAAGTGCTTTACAGCCCGAAAGGGGGTATGTATAAGGTCGATCCTCTGCAGCGGACTACGAGCTGCCGGGCGCTGAAAATAAAAGGGTTTCCTTGAAAAAACAGTGTTGACAGTGAGTGCGGACTTAGACTACAAACCACTCACTCCAAACCAAAACGACGCCGGGTTGCGACCCGGCCTAATTTTGAGTGGATCATTGATCCACAGAAATGTTTCTTGAACATCGTGAAGAAAAGAAGAGATACACAGGCAGCAGTGCTTGGTGTTGTGTTGAACACACAAACAGTAAAGACTGCTATATGTCCTGTGTATTTTAAAATACGCAATTAAGACGCATAGCAGGTCTTTCTGAAAATTTCTTGTAATCGGTCCAGGGATACATCTTCGGATGTTGAAGCGGACCAAAAGCATGGATCTAAACTTAAGAGTTTGATCCTGGCTCAGAACGAACGCTGGCGGCAGGCTTAACACATGCAAGTCGAACGCCCCGCAAGGGGAGTGGCGCACGGGTGAGTAACGCGTGGGAATATGCCCTTCACTACGGAACAACGTCGGGAAACTGACGCTAATACCGTATAATGACTCCGGTCCAAAGATTTATCGGTGAAGGATTAGCCCGCGTAAGATTAGGTAGTTGGTGGGGTAATGGCCTACCAAGCCGACGATCTTTAGCTGGTCTGAGAGGATGATCAGCCACACTGGGACTGAGACACGGCCCAGACTCCTACGGGAGGCAGCAGTGAGGAATTTTGGACAATGGGGGAAACCCTGATCCAGCCATGCCGCGTGAGTGATGAAGGCCTTCGGGTTGTAAAGCTCTTTCAGATGTGAAGATAATGACGGTAGCATCAGAAGAAGCTCCGGCTAACTCCGTGCCAGCAGCCGCGGTAATACGGAGGGAGCGAGCGTTGTTCGGAATTACTGGGCGTAAAGCGTATGTAGGCGGTTTTTTAAGACAGATGTGAAATCCCAGAGCTTAACTTTGGAACTGCATTTGTGACTGGAAGACTCGAGTATTGGAGAGGTTAGCGGAATTCCTAGTGTAGCAGTGAAATGCGCAGATATTAGGAGGAACACCGATGGCGTAAGCAGCCAACTGGACAATTACTGACGCTGAGATACGAAAGTATGGGGAGCAAACAGGATTAGATACCCTGGTAGTCCATACCATAAACGATGTGTGCTAGCTGCTGGGACTCTTAGAGTTTCGGTGGCGCAGCTAACGCTTTAAGCACACCGCCTGGGGAGTACGGTCGCAAGATTAAAACTCAAAGGAATTGACGGGGACCCGCACAAGCGGTGGAGCATGTTCTTTAATTCGAAGCAACGCGAAGAACCTTACCTACGTTTGCCATCCTGATCGAGGTTTTTGGAGACAAGAGCCATCATTTAGTTGGATCAGTGACAGGTGCTGCATGGCTGTCGTCAGCTCGTGTCGTGAGATGTTGGGTTAAGTCCCGCAACGAGCGCAACCCCTGTCGTATGTTGCCAGCAAGTAATGTTGGGCACTCATACGAGACCGCCGGTGATAAGCCGGAGGAAGGTGGGGACGACGTCAAGTCATCATGGCCCTTACACGTAGGGCTAGAAACGTGCTACAATGGCAATGACAGTGAGCAGCCACTCTGCAAGGAGGAGCTAATCTCTAAAAGTTGTCTCAGTTCAGATTGTCCTCTGCACCTCGAGGGCATGAAGCTGGAATCGCTAGTAATCGCAAATCAGCATGTTG
>JAQGJB010000079.1 GCA_028290825.1 Micavibrio sp. | reverse complement strand
ACATTACCGCACTTGTTTATGCCGGGCCATCATGACCTAAGGCCGGAAGATATTGTGACGAAAAGACTGCACGGCAATCTGGCCGCCGCCGCTGATCGCGGCCCCGTGGATTTTTCCGATCTGCTTTTGGTGGCGGGGATTGGCGCCAGAACCGTGCGCGCGCTGGCCATGGTGGCGGAAGTCGTTCATGGCGCGCCGTATCGCTTTTCAGATCCCGCACGCTTCTCACTGGCCCATGGCGGCAAAGACCGCCACCCCTTCCCGGTCCCCATCCGCGTATACGATGAAACGATCCGGGTTATGAAGTCGGCAGTCAAAGGCGCAAAACTCGGACGCGAAGAGGAACTGCAGGCTATCAAGCGTCTTGATGTTCAGGCCCGCGCCTTGGAGCGTTATGCGACCGGCCCGACCGTACCGCAATTGATTGCGCAGGAAATGGAAGCATCGTCTTCGTACGGCGGACGCAGTGTTTTCGGGATCGAGCCGCCACCTCAAAAATCTATGCCTGGCTCTTGAGTGCTGCGGCCAGATATGAAGCGGTGCGGCTGCGCCTGCTGGCTGCAATAGCGGAGGGAATTCCGGCGGCGACAATATCACCCCCGCTTTCACCAGCCCCCGGCCCCATATCGATGACCCAGTCGCTTTGCGCGACGGTGCGCATATCATGTTCGACTACAATGACCGTATTACCGGCATCAACCAGCCGATTGAGCTGCACCAGCAGGCGATCAATGTCGCGGGGATGCAGGCCAGTCGTTGGCTCATCAAGAACATACAGGGTCGAGCCGCGCTGCATTCGTTGCAGTTCAGTGGCAAGTTTGATTCGCTGCGCTTCGCCGCCGGATAATTCCGTTGCGGGCTGACCGAGGCGGAGATAACCGAGGCCGATGTCGCGCAAAATCTCCAGAGAGCGCAGAACCGGCATCTCTTCGGCAAAAATATCGCAGGCTTCACTGACAGTAAGACTCAGAATATCCGCGATTGTCTTGCCGCTCCAGAGAATCTCCAGTGTTTTGGAATTATACCTGGCCCCATGGCAGGTTGGGCATGGCGCGTAAACACTGGGCATGAAGAGAAGCTCAACGCTGACGAACCCCTCCCCTTCGCAAGTCGGGCAGCGGCCTTTGGCAACATTGAAGGAAAATTGTCCCGCATCAAATCGACGTTTGCGCGCGGCAGGCGTTGCGGCGAAAAGCTTGCGGACATGGTCGAACAGGCCGGTATAAGTGGCAAGGTTGGAGCGAGGAGTACGCCCGATAGGCTTCTGACTGACTTTGACCAGACGCTGTATCTTAGCGACGTCGCCGGTAATATGGCCCTTTGTCACTTCGGCAGGCGTATCATCTTCCAGGACTTCATCCTCCTCCCCATCTCGTACGCCGCCAAGATAATCAGTAACCAGATCCAGCAAGGCCTGGCTGACAAGACTGGATTTCCCCGAGCCTGACACGCCCGTTACGGACGTAAAGCAACCGAGCGGAAATTCAGCAGTAAGAGAGTGCAGATTATTGCGGGTAACCTCCTCCAGCTTTAGCCACCCCTGAGGCGTCCGGTTTCTTGATTGTGGAGACTGAATTTCATTGAATAAATACGGTCTAGTACGCGAGGTTTTAATATCTTTAAGACCCTGTGGAGGACCACTATATAAAATACTGCCGCCTTCAACCCCTGCCTCCGGCCCAACATCCACCAGCCAGTCGGCGCGGCGCATCATTTCGACATCATGCTCGACAACAAACAGGGAATTTCCTGAATTTTTAAGATGCTCTAAAGCAGTAAACAGAGCATCACCATCGGCGGGATGTAAGCCGGCTGTCGGTTCATCAAGAACATAGATAACGCCAAACAGTTGTGATGAGAGTTGCGTTGCAAGACGCAGACGCTGCAGTTCCCCGGAGGACAGGCTGGGCGTATTACGATCAAGGGAAAGATAGCCAAGTCCAAGCTCGGTCAGCGTCGTTATCCGGGCCAGAAGATCCTGACAAAGACGCTCTGCCGCTATCATTTTTTCGGCCGACATATTTCCTGTCCGGCGGATATCGGGGGCGGCTTTATGCGCGGAGCCACCCGCTTTAACTCGTTCATCTATAGCGGCCTTGGCTTTTTGGCGGCTTAGTACACTCTTATCCATACCAGAATTCTGCGGCAGCTTCCCTTCCGCTGCGGGACGGACAATCTGCGCCAGTTGCTCTAAAGAGAAGTTTGAGATTTCGGCGATATCGTACCCTGCAAATCTGACTGACAGCGCCTCCCGCTTCAGTCGTTTACCGTGACAAAGCGGGCACGGGCGGGCGATCATGAATTGCGCCACCCGTTTGCGCATTGATGCACTTTGAGTATTGGAAAAAGTGTATTCAAGATGACGTTTGGCACTGCTGAAAGTACCCTGATAACTTGGCTCCATCCTGCGTTTCAGGGCCTGACGTGTTTCAGCAGGGGTAAAGCCCGCATAAACCGGCACGGTTGGTTGCTCCTCCGTAAAGAGGATCCATTTACGATCCTTCTTGGGCAGATCTTTCCACGGTGTATCGACATCGTAACCAAGCGAAACCAGAATATCGCGCAAGTTTTGCCCGCCCCAAGCGGTCGGCCATGCGGCAATGGCCCGTTCACGAATGGTCAGGGATGGATCGGGTACCATCGATTCCTCGGTCATGGTATGAACGCGCCCTATCCCATGGCACCCGGGGCACGCGCCCTGTGGCGTATTGGGCGAGAAATCTTCGGCATAGAGCATCGGCTGCTTTGCCGGATAGGAACCGGCACGCGAATAGAGCATTCGCACAAGACTGGAAATCGTTGTCAGACTACCCACTGTTGAGCGGGCATTGGGCGTACCGCGTTGCTGCTGCAGGGCGACAGCAGGTGGCAAACCATCTATCGAATCGACATCAGGCACACCAACCTGGTCAATCAGCCGCCGTGCATAAGGTGAAACAGATTCAAAATAACGCCGTTGCGCTTCGGTATACAGCGTGCCAAAGGCGAGGGATGATTTTCCTGATCCGGATACACCGGTAAAAACCACAAGTTGATTGCGTGGAATATCGACATCGATATCTTTTAGATTGTGCTCGCGGGCACCGCGCGTAACCACGAAGCCTGATCGATCTTTATTTTCATCCGGATGGGGGCCTGTCTTTTTCAACTTAATTCCTCTGACTGATCCTTGATCAAACGGGCAATAACTTATTTAAGTTCCTGAAATGGAACTAAATATCTGGTTTTCGCGTTGATTTTGTTCAGTTCATTCAATGAGAATAAAGCCATGATCGATGCGATAGGATTTGCGACCAAACACGCCTCCGGGAAACTTCATCCCATGGAAATCCAGCGTAGTGAACCTGCGGCAAACGAGGTGCAGATCGATATTATGTTCTGTGGTGTATGCCATTCCGATGTACATCAGGCCCGCAATGAATGGAAAAACACGGTTTATCCTTGCATGCCAGGCCATGAAATTGTCGGCAAGGTTACGAAAGTCGGGGCAGATGTCACCCGATACAAAGCAGGCAATTTAGTCGGCGTCGGTTGCATGATCGATTCCTGCCACCATTGCGACGCCTGTGACGAGGGTCTGGAGAATTATTGTGAAGAAGGTTTTCTTGCCACTTATAACGGCAACATGAGAACGCCAAGCAAAGAGAACCTGACCTATGGCGGTTACTCCAACACCATCGTCGTCCGTGAAGATTTTGTGCTCAGCATCCCTGAAAACCTGGACCCGGCAAAGGCTGCGCCCATTCTCTGCGCCGGGGTAACAACGTATTCCCCGTTACGATACTGGGATGTCGGACCCGGTACAAAGGTCGGGATTGTCGGCTTGGGCGGCCTCGGTCACATGGCTATACAGTTAGCCGTAGCGATGGGTGCAGAAGTTACACTGATTACAACATCACCAGATAAGGCAGGAGATGCCCATAAGCTTGGTGCGATTAATGTTATTGTTTCCGACAATAAGGATGCGATGAAGGCCAATGAAGCAACACTGGATTTTATCCTGAGCACAATTCCGCAGCCCCATGATATTAACCCTTACATCACACTTCTACGGCGTGAGGGTGTTTTAACTATTGTTGGCTGTATTGCGCCAACAACCAAACCGCTCGATCTGAGCAAAATGCTGCCTGACAGGAAAAATATTGGTACATCTCTGATTGGTTCAATTGCAGAAACCCAGGAAGTTCTGGAATTTTGCAGCCAACACGACATCGCAGCCAATATTGAGATTATCTCTATCGATCAGGTTAATGATGCTTTTGACAAAATCGACAAAGGTGACATTGATTTCCGTTATGTGATCGACATGGCATCCATCCAGGGCATGAAAGAAGATAAAGGCCTGTTGGAGAAAGTTGGTCTTTAGAGATCAGCATGGCATGTCAACGGATGGGATTTTAAGTTATTGAGCCACGAATTTTCGTATAAAATACTCTTACAATTATGGCTGGAACATCAGAGATCAATATCACTGGGTTGAAAGAACAGCCATCCGGCCTGAAAACTCTTACAAAATCACCGATCCCGCTCTTTAGGCATTTATAGTTGAGCATTTTCTATACGAGGATTCCAGTTGCGCTAAAGTAAAAGGCTTTGCGATAAAGTTTTTGGCGCCCAGTTCTTTGCAGTCAACAATATTATTAATGACACTATCCGAACTCATGATGACCACGTGTGCGGTGTCGTCAAAACGGAGGATATCACTTAACAGGACGATCCCGGAACCATCCGGCAGGTGTATGTCGAGAAAGACGATATCGGGAAGATGCTCAAGGTAAGATTCCAGAACCCCATCGGTACTTTTAAATTCGACAATTCTGTTTTTGGCCATGAATGTTTTGTTGACCAGCGAACGCATGAACATATCATCATCAACAATCATGACAATATTTTCACGCCTTTTTTGCCTTGTCTGGAATAAAGGCTTATCGGGTTGTGCTTTGTTATTCTGCTCGATCTCCTCAAGACGAACCTGTATTTTGATGAGCCCATCCAGCGTCATATCCTCGATCCGGGTCGTACAATTATGTCTCGGCAGGTTTTTATGAACCCCGTCGGAAATGGATTCTTTACTTATATCCTTACCCATATGGGCAAGAACCAGAACACTCTGACTGTTACAGATAAAGATAACCCCTTCATGGGTGTCGAAGTAATCCCGCAGCTTCATCGCGATATAGGCGGCATTGTGATTGGCCTGTTTTATCAGGCTGACCTCAACGATATACCATTCGCCCGTTGCCTTCTTGATCCTCGGTACATAGTTCATGAAGCGGGTCAGGTTATAGTGCTGAAGAACATCCATTATTTCGCAACCTGCATGACGTCATTAATTTTACTGAGAAGTTGTTCGTGATTGAAAGGTTTTTCCAGGCTTCCGTTCGACCCCAAAATTTTTGCAACATCGAGAAAGGACCTATAGCCGGTCGGCCTATCGGAGGAAATCGTGATGATTTTTATTGTGGGATGAATTGCCCTGATTTCCTGGATCACTTCTATTCCGTCTTTATACGGCATAAAAATATCTGTAATGACAAGATCAAAGCCGTCGTCTTGAATTTTTTTGACGACCTCCCTTCCATCGGAAACAGCAATAACCCCGTATCCCGCACCTTTCAGCGCCGTAATCGTCACCTCCCTGAAAAAGGCATCATCATCGACCAGAAG
>JAQGJB010000063.1 GCA_028290825.1 Micavibrio sp. | reverse complement strand
GCCCGGCGCATCGGCCTTGTTAGAAATAACGACAATAATTTCCGCCGGGAATTCCGGGTCGGCGCAGGCCCGGATCAGGGCCTCCATATTGCTGCCCCGACCAGAAATAAGAATACCTAATCTGACCTTCATGTGGGGAGGGACCAGTTCACAGCCGCATCGTCGAGCTGCACATCACGCTCACCCGCCACAACCACGCCGATGGTGTAAACCGTCTCCCCTGCAGCGTCCAGCGCCGTAGTAATTTGCGCAGCATCCTCTGCCGCGCAGATCAGGGTCATGCCGATCCCGCAATTAAGGGTCCGGCCCAGCTCGGCGGCGGACAGTCCGGCGGCGGACGCCAGCCACTGGAACACGGGCGGCAGGGGCCAGGCTTTGGTATCGAGACGCACCGCCGTGCCTTTCGGCAGGCAACGTGGAATGTTTTCCAGAAGTCCACCGCCGGTAATGTGAGCCAGCCCCTTGATCACCGTTCCGGATTTCAGGACATCAAGGATCGGGCGGATATAAAGCTTCGTCGGCGCCAGAAGGATATCTCCAAGGTTTTTACCCGGCGTAAACGGCGCTTCGCTGTCAAATTCCAGCCCGGCATCCTTCACGATCTTGCGGATCAGGGAATAGCCATTGGAATGCGGCCCGGACGAGGCCAGGCCCAGAACGACATCACCCGGCTTGATATCCTTGCCGGTAATTATATTTGCGCGTTCCACCGCGCCAACCGTGAACCCGGCGAGGTCGTAATCTTCCGTCGCGTAATGGCCCGGCATTTCGGCGGTTTCACCGCCAATAAGGGCGCAACCGGCTTCTTTACAGGCGGCTGCGATCCCGGCTACAACCCGCGCCGCAATCTCGACGTCCAGTTTGCCGCAGGCGAAGTAATCGAGGAAAAACAGAGGTTCTGCGCCCTGCACCACCAGATCGTTGACGCACATCGCTACCAGGTCCTGGCCGATTGTGTCGTGTTTTCCGGTGTCGATGGCGATCCTGAGCTTGGTGCCGACGCCGTCGGTCGAGGAAACCAGCACCGGATCGGTATAGCCGCAGGCCTTTAAATCAAACAGCGCCCCGAAACCGCCAATATCTTCCATTACACCTGATCTATGGGTGCGTTTCACATGTGGGCGGATGCGTTCGACAAGGGCGTCCCCGGCCTCGATATCCACTCCGGCGTCGCGATAGGCATCTTTCGTGTGTTCAGAGGGTTTCATAGAAGGCTCAAACGTGTTGAAATAGGGACCATGACGAGAAACATTTATACGGCCTTTCACCGCATGCGTACAGCCCTCCTGACCGGATTAATGTTGGGGGCGGGGCTGGTTATTCTGTCATCCCCGGTTATTGCCGCCGATGATGTGTTTACCGTCGCCGGGGTCAAGGTCGACGCCAAGGCGGAAAATGCCGTCGCCGCGCGGGAAAAGGCATTCGCCACCGCGCAGACTGTCGCCTTCACCGCCATCGCCACCAAACTGCTCGGGGATGAGGAAGCGAAAGCCTATAAAATTCCCGACACCGCCACCATCGCCGCGATGATCAAGGATTTCGAAGTCACCAACGAACAGATTTCCGCTGTCGAATATATCGGCACCTACACCTTCCGCTTCGAAGGCAACGCGGTGCGCAACCGCTTCAATATGCAGGGCCTGAAATACAGCGATGTCGTCAGCAAGCCTGTTCTGGTCCTGCCGTTCTATCAGATGGGGCAGGTGATCAGCCTGTGGCGCGACGGTAACCCGTGGCTGAAGGCATGGACCCATGCCGACCTGAAAGGCGGCCTTGTGCCGATCAACGTGCCGCTTGGCGATGCGCTGGATGTCTGCAGTATTTCGGATGACCAAGCGCTGGATGTCCCGGCGGACAAGCTGGAAGAGATGCTGGCGCGCTACGGCGCGAAAGAGGCGATTATACTGATCGCCAAGCCGGGCAAGCCCGCAACCGGCGATTTCCCCGCAGATCTCAGCGTGATGATCTACCGCACCGATAACGGCACCCCGGAATACGCACAGACGGTCAAGGTCACCGCCGATGCGGGGGCGACCTCCGCCGATGCGCTCTACGTCAAGGCCGTGCGTCAGGTGCGCGCCATCCTGCAGAAAAACTGGAAGAACCAGACGATGATCGACCCGGCCCAGGGCAACATCGCCGGGTCCGGCGACATCCCCGCCTATACCGATCCGAACGCCAGCCCGTATGACCGCCGTCTTGCGGCCTCCGGCCCTGTCTCCGGCCTCAATAACACCATTACCGTGCATGTCCAGTTCACCACCATGCAGGAATGGGTGACCACACGACAGGCCCTGCAGACGGTGCAGGGGATCAGCGATATGAAGGTCCGCTCCGTCACCCCGCGCGAGGCGCAGGTCGATTTGAGCTTTGCCGGCGGCATCGACCGTCTGCGGGCGCTTCTGGCGCAAAGCGACATGGTTCTGACCACCGACGCCACGGGCAGCAACTACGCACTGGCCCTGCGCAAAACGGCGTCGTATTGATAACGCTTCCAATCATCCGAGGAATTCATCATGGCCACCGCGTCCTCTGTCCGTAACCATGCCCTGTTCTGGACAGGTTCCACCATCCTGTTTCTGGCGCTGGTCTGGGTGCTGCGCGATGTTCTGCTGCCGTTTATCTGCGGGATGGCGATTGCCTATCTGCTCGGCCCCATCGTCCGCAGGCTGATCGGTTACGGGGTGCCGCGCAAATGGGCGGCGGTGCTGATCCTGGGGTCGTTCTCGGTGGTGTTGATCATCATCCTCGCTTTGATCGTCCCGTTTGCCTACCGTGAAGCGGTGCAGCTGGCGCAGGATCTGCCGCAACTGGCGGACAAGGCCCAGGCGCATCTGGTTCCCTATATCGAGATGATGCAGCATAAATTCGGCGCGGGCGACCTCACCGATTTCCAGACGACGATCAAGGAAAACATGGACAAGGTGTTCAAGGTCGGCGGCACCCTTCTGGTCGGCATCATCGGCGGCGGGCAGCTGATCCTCGGCATGGCCAGCTTTATTATCATTACACCCATCGTCGCGTTCTTCGTGATGGAGCAATGGGTCGTCATCACGCGCTGGATCGACGATATGATCCCGCGCAAGAACTACGAAAAAATTCACGGACTGCTCAGCAAGATGGACCGGAAGATTTCCGGCTTCATCCGGGGCCAGTTGCTGGTGTCGTTCTTCCTCGGCATTTCCTATGCCATCGTGCTGACGCTGGCGGGGCTGAAATTCGGCTTCCTGATCGGTCTGATGACCGGTGTGCTGTCGGTCATTCCGCTGGTCGGGACCACGATCGGCCTGATCGTTTCGATCTCGGTCGCGTGGTTCCAGAGCTACAGCATTGAATATACGGCCATCATCACCGTGATCTTCCTGGTCGGGCAATTCCTCGAGGGGAACATCGTTTCCCCGCGCATCATGGGCAGCGCCGTCGGCCTGCATCCGGTGTGGATTTTGCTGGCCCTGGTGGCGGGCGGGGCGCTGTTCGGTCTGACCGGCATGTTCCTGGCGGTGCCTGTCGCGGCGGTGGCCGGGGTGCTGATCGCGTTTGCGATATCCGAATATAAAAAGAGCCTGTTCTACGACAACGTCGCCGATCCCGCGGTGCAGGCGCCCGCGGTTCAGGTTATCGTTCAGATGCCCGCCGAACAACCGGCGGAACCGGCGGCGCCGTTGATCATTCATCCGGACACGCCCGAATGACTCTTGTTTCCGCGCAACAGATTCCGCTCGATCTCGGCCACCGCATTGCGCTGGGGCGCGAGGATTTTCTGATCGCACCGTGCAATCAGGATGCCGTGGGGTGGATAGACCGCTGGCCCGCCTGGCCCGCGCCCGCATTGATCCTGCAGGGGCCGCCTGCGTCCGGGAAAACCCATCTGGGCGCGGTGTGGAAAAATACCACCGATGCGGCATGGGTTGATGCCGCCGTACTTTCCGGTGCGGATGCCAATGATCTTTGCGGTTCCGGCCATGTGGTGGTCGATCATTTCGATCCCTGGATCGGGGACCGCGACGCTGAAACCACGCTTTTTCACCTTTACAATACGATGAAGGACCGCGGCACCACGCTGCTGCTCACCATGCGCACCGCGCCGGGGCAGATCGGCTTTTCCCTGCCCGATCTGTCTTCGCGACTTCGCGCGGCACCGGTGGCCAGCATACAGGCCCCGGATGACACACTGCTCGCCGCGCTGCTGGTGAAGCTTTTTGCGGACCGACAGTTACAGATTGCCACCGACGTCCTGACATATGTCCTGCCGCGCATGGACCGGTCCTTCGCCGCCGCGCGCGATGTGGTCGACCGCGCGGACCGTCTGGCGCTGGCCGAAAAAAAGGCGGTCACCGTGCCGTTGATGCGCCAGGTTCTTGCCGCGCAGGATTAGGACAGCGCCCCTTATTCGACCTTGCCTTCAAAGTCCCGGCCCGCGATCAGCAGGTCAGCCAGATCGTTCTCGTTCGGCATCAGGGTCGCCCAGCCGTCAATCGGGCATTGCAGGACGGTCAGGGTGCATTCCCTGTATTCGGCGTTCAGGCGCAGCATGGAATCGTCGGTGCCAAGCCCGGCGAGGAATTTGGCAAAGCCGTGAATTGACGGGTTATGCGAGATCAGCAACAGGTTGCGTACATTGCCGTCGACTTTTTTCAGTTCTTCATAAAGATTGGATACCGTCGTGTAATAAACGGAGGATGGCGAGGTCATGGGCATATCGCCCAGCGTCTCGGCCAGGCGGCGATAGGTCTGTTGCGCGCGCCGGGCGGGGGAACAGACCACAAAATCGGGTTTGTACATTTTCGCCTTCATCAGCTTGCCCAAGGCCCGCGCATCCGCCATCCCCTGCGCGGTCAGGGGGCGGTGAAGGTCTTCGGTACCGGCGGGGCTTGCGGCCTGCGCGTGACGCAGGATGAAGAGGGTTCTCATAGACAAAGCATAACTTCTCTCCGGACAAAAGAAAATCGCAGAAAGTTAGGGAAAACAAATGTTTATCAAAAATTATTTAATTTTATGGATAATACAGGGGCGATGGTGCTATTATTCCGTTCCACCAGACATTTTAAAGCGCAGCAGGGCTGAGTGAGCACCCGCAGCAAGAGTAAAGATTGTGAAAGTTTTCATGGGTAAATATTATGACCCGATCCGCCAAAATAAAAAACACAACGCGCGTTCAAGGGTGAAAATATGACTTTCGTAAATCTGACTCAAAACAGTCTATCCAGTCTTTCCGATAATATCACCGTGCCCGGCTACGACCGCAATCGGGTCACAACCGGCATCGTGCATATCGGACCAAGTGCCTTTTTCCGCGGTCATCTCGCCGTCTATGTTGATGATCTGTTAAATCAGGGCGCGACCGATCTTGGCATCTGCGCCGTCAGCCTCAAAACCAATAACGTCAGCAATGCGCTGAAATCCCAGGATTGCCTTTATACCGTCGTCGAACAGAGCGCACAGGGAAAACAGGCGCGGGTCATCGGCAGTGTTAAGGAGATTATTGTCGCGCGCGACAACCCCCAGGTCGTGCTTCAGAAAATGGCCTCGCCGGAGACTAAACTGGTCACCATGACCGTGACGCAGGGTGGTTACTATTACAAGAACGGCAATCTTGATTTCGATCATGAAGATATCAAGGCCGATCTGACGAAGGCGGATGAACCAAGCTCCACTGTCGGGTTTATCGTCAAAGCGCTGGAAATGCGCATGCAGGCGGGAATAAAGCCTTTTGCCGTTATGTCCTGCGATAACCTGCCGAATAACAGCTTCGTGCTGCGGAACGTCGTTCTTGCCTATGCCGCGCAGAAATCACCCGAACTGCGGGACTGGATCGCCAATGAAGTTCCGTTCCCAAGCACAATGGTGGACCGCATCGTCCCGAAAACCACGCCTGAAAATGTGGATCAGCATAAACAGGAATTCGGCTATGGCGATGCCTGGCCGATTTACACGGAATCGTTCCGCCAACTGGTGATCGAAAATGTTCCCGCTGAATTCCCGTTCCCTGATTTTTCCAAAGCGGGCGCTCTGCATACCGAGGATGTCGGCGTTTTCGAGTTGATGAAAATCCGCCTTCTGAACGGAACGCATATGGCGCTTGGAATGATCGGGCGCATGGCGGGTTATACCTATTCCCACGAAGCCATCCGCGATCCGGCAATCCGGTCTTTTATCAAAGGCATGATGGATGAGATGACGCAGACGCTGAACCCCGTTAAAGGCGTCGATCTGGAAGCTTATAAAGCCACCATCATCACGCGCCTTGAAAGCGAATACATGAAGGACGAGCTGGCCCGGCTGGCCCGGAACGGCGTCGATAAAATGGATTCCCGTTTCCTCTCGCCCCTGCGCGATGCCCTGTCGCGGCAAACACCTTGCGAACGCCTGGTTTTCGCCGCCGCCAGCTGGATTGAATATCTGAAACGTGCTGGTCCCGGCTTCGACATTCAGGATGAGAAGGCCGTGAACGGGGCCTTGCCGGAGAAAGCACGCGCCAGCGGATCGACAGGCAGCGCAATTCTGGCCAATAAGGACATTTTCGGGTCCGACCTGCCATCCTCGCGCTTTTTCCAGGCCAAGTTTAAGGGCTGTTTGACCAGGATTTGCAATCATCCTGATAATATTCTAGAAGCTCTGCAGTTTCCGGATAATCCCGAGCCTGCAAACACCCCCGTTCCGGGTGTTCCGGCTCCCGCACCATGAGGTCTGATTGTGAATAAACCATTGTCGAAATCCGCTGCCGGTCTTGAAATCTCAACGGCTAACCTTGCGCAACTTGAAAACCGCATGGGTGTTCCGAATTATGACCGCGCCTCCCTGAAAAGCGGCATCGTTCATATGAGTGTTGGCGGGTTCCACCGTTCACACCAGGCTGTTTATATCGACGATCTTCTCAATCTTGCGCCGTCCGACTGGATGATCAGCGGCGTCGGCCTTCTGGATAACGATCTGGACAATGTTCGCGCCATGCAGGCGCAGGATTGCCTTTATACCGTTCTGGAACGCGCCGAGAGCGAAGACCAGGCGCATATCGTCGGCGCGATGAAGGACATCCTTCATGCGCCGTCCGATCCTGCTGCCGTGTTTGAAAAACTGGCGTCGCCGGACACAAAGATCCTGTCCCTGACGATCACGGAAAAAGGTTACTGCTATAATAAGAATCGCGACCTCGATGAAACCCATCCGATGGTCCAGCACGACCTTGCCAACCCGGACCGTCCTAAATCGGCGCTTGGCTATACGGTTGAGGCGCTGCGCCGCCGGATGGCTGCGAATGCCTCGGCCTTTACCGTCATGTCCTGTGACAATCTGCCAGGTAACGGCCACGTCGCCCGCCGCATCATCACCCAGTTTGCCGCCCTACGCGATCCTGCGCTGGCGCAATGGATCAACGATAATGTCCGCTTCCCCAGCGCAATGGTCGACCGCATTACCCCGGTGACAACCGACGCCACGCGGAGCACCCTGCTTGAAAAATTCGGCGTCAATGATGGCTGGCCTGTCGTCTGCGAAGATTTCCGTCAATGGGTGCTGGAAGATGATTTCGGCCTTGGTCGCCCTGATTTCGAAAAAGTCGGCGTTCAGATCGTGAAAGACGTCGAACCCTATGAAAAGATGAAAGTGCGCCTGCTGAACGGCTCGCATTCCGCGCTGTCTTATATTTCCTATCTGATGGGTTACCGCGATGTGGATCTGGCCATGGCCGATCCGCTGATCCGTAAATTTGTCCGCGCTTATATGGACCATGATATTACGCCAAGCGTCCCCGATGTGCCCGGCATCGATCTGACCGATTATAAAGATACGCTGATCCGCCGTTTCTCCAATCCCGCTATCCGTGACCAGATCCTGCGCCTGGCGGAAGACGGATCGCAGAAGATCCAGAACGCGATTGTTCCCTGCCTCGAGCATCAACTGAAAACCGGCGGGTCGATTAAATTTGCCGCGCTGGCCCTGGCGGCCTGGTTCCGGTTCCTGTCCGGTACGGATGAGGAGCTGAAGGAAATCCCGTTGAAAGATCCACTGGCCGATGTGTTGAACGCGCGCGCGAAAATCGAACCGCGCAGCCCCGATGCCATACTGGGGCTTCAGGATATTTTCGGCGCTACGCTGTCCGCCTCGCCGGAACTGCGTCAGGAAATCGCCGCAGCGCTGGACAGCCTGTACAGCAAGGGCGCACGCGCAACGCTTGAAGCCTGGCTGAAAGGCGTCGCCTGATGGCCCGGACAATTTCATGGATTCTGTTTGATTGCGACGGCACGCTGGTCAATAGCGAAAAGCCGGCGATGGGCGTTGCCATTGACGTTCTCGCCGATGCGGTCGAAGCCCAGCGGCCCATGCTGACGCTTGACCGTCAGGCTTTGGTCCAGGAATTTACCGGCGGACATTTCGACCAGATGCTTTCTGCGATGGAATCCCGTCACGGTGTTTCCCTGGACAAGGCTGCCCTCTCTGCCGATAAGACATACCGCACGATCGAGGCCCTGAAACTAATCTCGGCAACGCCGGGTATGGCCAATGCCCTGGCCCGCCACGATGCTGCCAACGGCAAGCGTGCAATTGTCACAAGTTCCGAATTCGACCGTGTCAATGTCAGTCTGATCGCGGCGGGACTCGATGGATATTTCCCGGCTGACCTGAAATTCAGCGCGCATGATACATTGCCGACCCCGACGCCAAAACCTGATCCTTCGATTTACCTGCATGCGCTGAAAGCCTTAAAGACGACCGCGCTCGATTCCGTTGCGGTCGAGGATAGCGCCACCGGCACCAAATCCGCGCGGGCGGCTGGCATCGATGTCGTCGGTTTTGTCGGCGCAGATCATATTTCCGATGTCCGCAAAGCGGTTGTCGCCCAGTCCCTGCTGAATGCCGGGGCAGCTGTTGTTATCTCTCATATGGACGATCTTGAGGCGGCTGTCGCCTTTGTCGCCGATCCATCCGTCAAGGCGTCTTTTACGCAACCGGTTTTTTTTAACGCGCCTGTAGCGGCAAGCCCTGCTGCGACGCCTCCCGCACCACAGCCTTAATGAGGATTTCATGATTATTGTTTTCGGCTCCAACGTCCTCGATATCTTTTTTGATCTTGCCGATCTGCCGCCTGCGGATACGGCAAAGCATCTGGCGGAGCATGTCGAGGCGCCGGGCGGCAAAGGCGCCAACCAGGCCGTCGCGGCCGCGCGTGCGGGGGCCGAGGTTCGTTTCTATGGTGCGCTCGGTGATGGTGGTCATGGCCGTCAGATGTATAAAAACTTGGGCATCAATAAGGTCGATGTTTCCGGCATCGAAATTCTGGAAGGCGTTCCTTCTGGACTGGCCACCATTTTTGTCGATGAACGTGACGGCACCCACCGTGTCGTGGTCAGTCACGGCGCAAATCTGAAGGCGAAGCAAAGCACCATTCCGGACAAAATTCTCAACCGCGACGCCATCGTTCTGGTGCAGGCGGAACTGCCCCTGGCGGAGACCGAGGCTTTGCTGGTCCGCGCCAAAAAGGGCGGCGCACGCACGGTCATGAACCTTGCCCCTGCCAAGGAAATTTCTGAAACGATGCTGAAAAACCTTGATATCATTGTGCTGAACGAGCACGAGGCCAATCTGCTTGGCGAACATGTCGGTATCGACACGGCGGATAAAATCTCCTTCGCAACCGCCTTGTACAGCCGCTACAACCTCACCACCATTGTAACGCTGGGGCCTGACGGGGCGATCTGCTGCGCACCGGAAGGGCTGATTACAGTCTCCTCCCTGAAAATCAAGCCCGTGGATACGATCGGGGCGGGTGACGCGTTTGTTGGCTATCTCTGCGCCGGGCTGGACCGCGGTCTGCCGCTGTCTGAATCGCTTCGGCATGCGGCTGTGGCCGGTTCCCTGGCCTGCACAAAGATGGGCGCCCAGGTTGCGCTGCCCCAGCCGGAGGAAGTCATGCAGCATCTAAACCAGATTCAGGTTGGCGGCACGACAACCGAGCCTTCGCAGAACGCGAAATTAGCGCTCTAAGCGCTCCGCCGCGCTTAGCCCAGCTTGTGACGAACGATTTCCCCGCCTTTTACCGCCAGGGCGACACGGCCGTGTTTCAGGTCCAGGACTTCCTTGCCGAAGACCTCAAAGCGCCAGCCCTTCATCGGCGGTACATCAGCCTTGTCGTCTCTGGCGATGTCCTCGATTTCTTCAGGTGAGGCAATCAGGCGTCCGGCCACTTCGTTTTCCGACGACACGATGCGCAGGAGAAGCTTCATCATCTCGACCATCGGGGCGAGGGATGGGGGCAGGGGTTTCTTTTTATCCTGTCTGGGGATTTCGTTTTTCGGTTTTGCCATGGCGCGTTCGATGGCGGCCATGATCGCCGCGCCCAGTTTGCCGTTGGCGACATCACTGCCCAGGTTGCGGATGTGTTTCAATTCTTCTGCGCTCCGCGGCGCGTGCACGGCAAGGTCGAGGATGGTTTCATCGCGGATGATCCGCTGGCGCGGCACGTTGCGCTTTTGCGCCTCTTCCTCGCGCCATTTGCACACTTCCATCAGGATGGCGATGGCCTGCGGCTTGTCGGTGCGCAGTTTTAAACGTTTCCACGACTCTTCCGGCGGGTTGGAATAGGTGTCGAGATGGGTGAGGAATTCCATTTCCTCCTTCACCCAGTCGAGGCGGCCGCGCTCCTTCAATTCCCTGGACAGCGAACGGTAAACATCACGCAGCCAGATGACATCGTCGAGCGCATAGGTAATCTGTTTCTCGGTCAGGGGACGGCGGGACCAGTCGGTAAACTGCGCCCCCTTGTCCAGACGCTGGCCGCAGATATCCTGAACGAGATTGAGGTAGCCGATCTGGTCGCCATGCCCGGCCACCATCGCGGCAACCTGGGTGTCGAAGACCGGGTGCGGGACCTTGCCCGCCATGTTGACGAAAATTTCCAGGTCCTGCCGCGCCGCGTGGAAAACCTTGAGGACGTTCTCATTCGCCATCAGGTCAAACAGGGGGGTGAGGTCAATGCCCTTGGCCAGCGGATCGATGGCATAGGCGGGGCCCTCGGGCGCGGCCACCTGCACCAGGCAGAGCGTCGGGTAATAGGTTTTGTCGCGCAGGAATTCCGTATCAATGGTCATCCAGGAATGCGCTGCCAGTTCGTGGCACAGGGCGTCTAACGCCGCTTGGTCGGTAATTACGGTCATGGGGATTTTCTATAGCCTAAAAAGGGCAAGGCCAAGCAAAATCAGCCATGTAGTTGATATAAAATGCGATTTCGCAATATTTTTACGCGGTCTTTAGCTATGGAAATAAAAAAATAGCCCTCATTAGCCTTTGACCAATTCAAGGCGCGGCGGCTGCCGCAGGTCCAGATGCGCCTTTTCCCGTGCGCTGATGGTCCGGGCGGCGGCGACATAGGTGTTATTGATGTGCTCGACCATGCGGCGCAGATCGTCGCGGTCGCGCAGGGCATTGCGGGCGAAGAAGGGGGAAAGGCCGTGAGCCTGGCCCGTTGCGGTTTCTTCCAAAGCGATGATCAGGTCTTCCAGTTCGCGCCCGGCGGCGATGAAAATCCGCAATCTGTTGCGCGCGTCAATGGCGTCCTGCAAAGCCAGCGTGTCCCGGCCCAGCCCGCCGGTAATATCGGCGGCATAGCCTTCGGCCAAAGCGGCGGCTTCGGCAACGACGGTGAAAACCGCGTGGTTCAGTTCGCAGTCGGCGCGCGTCACAGGCCCCGCGTTCAACCGGCGTTCCAGGCGGTCTTTCAGGGCCAGAAGGGCGGTATGGGTTGCGACGGCGAGGGCCTGCGGATCGGGTAAGGTGGTCATTCTGACGCTTCTCTTTATGTAATGTTTAAGAATAACGCGTTTTGGCGGTTTTTGCATCTCCAAAATGGCAGATTCTCGTGGAATCCCGGTGCCCCTGCCTGTATAAAAGGGGCTTCATTCTTACCAAGGACAAGACCATGCACGCTTACCGCACCCATAAATGTGGCGACCTCCGCAAATCGGACATCGGCCAGACCGTTAAACTCTCGGGCTGGATTCACCGGATGCGCGACCATGGCGGCGTGCTGTTTATCGATCTGCGCGACACCACGGGCCTGACCCAGTGCGTGATTGATCAGGATTCCCCTCTCCTCAAAACCGTTGAAAGCTGGCGCGTTGAATCGGTCATCACCGTGACCGGCCGTGTGAAGGCCCGCCATGAGGGGACCGAGAATACCAAAATGGGCACCGGCGATATCGAAGTCTATATCGACGAAGCCGTCGTGCAGGGTGCCGCCGACGTCGTCCCGCTGCAGGTTGCCGACGGCGATCAGGCGGGTGAGGAAGTCCGCCTCAAATACCGTTTCCTCGATCTGCGCCGCGAAGGCATGCATTCGCGCATTCGCCTGCGCAACAACATCATCAAATCGATGCGCATGAAAATGTGGGATCAGGGATTCCAGGAATTCAACACCCCGATCCTCACCGCGTCGTCACCGGAAGGCGCACGCGATTACCTCGTGCCATCCCGTCTGCACCCGGGTAAATTCTACGCGCTGCCACAGGCGCCGCAGCAGTTCAAACAATTGCTGATGGTTTCCGGCTTCGACCGCTACTTCCAGATCGCGCCATGCTTCCGTGATGAAGATGGCCGCGCCGACCGCCTGGCCGAGTTTTACCAGCTCGACATGGAAATGAGCTTCGTGGCGCAGGAAGACATCTTCGCCACCATGACCCCTGTCATCGACGGCATCTTCAATGAATTCTCCGGCTGGACCGGCACGCCGCACACAGTCGAATGGCTGCCGAACATGAAATACGCCGATGCGCTGATGAATTACGGCTCCGACAAGCCGGATATGCGCAATCCGCTGATCGTCTGCGACGTCACCTCCGTCTTCAACCGCGACGATGTTGAATTCAAGGCGTTCAAAGGCGTGATCGCCAAGGGCGGCGTCGTCCGCGCCATCCGCTGCCCGAAAGTCGGCGACCAGCCACGCTCGTTCTTTGACAAGCTCAATTCATGGGCGCAGCAGGAAGGCGCACCGGGTCTCGGCTACATCCTGATCGAAGGCGGTGAAGGCAAAGGCCCGATCGCCAAATTCGTTCCGCCTGCCGCGCTCGCCGAAATGAAAGCCATCGCCAAACTGGAAGACGGCGACGCCATCTTCTTCGTCTGCGACATGGAGGCCAAGGCTGCCAAATTCGCCGGACGCGCGCGCGATAAAATCTGCGACGACCTTCCGGCAGGCCACAGCCATGTCCGTGAAAAGGGCGTCTACAAATTCTTCTGGCTGGTCGACTTCCCGATGTTCGAGGCAGACGAGAAAACCGGCAAGATCGATTTCTCCCACAACCCGTTCTCGATGCCGCAGGGCGGCCTCGATGCGCTGAACGGCCCGGACCCGCTCAAAGTCATGGCGACCCAGTATGACTGCGTCTGCAACGGCTACGAGCTTTGCTCCGGCGGCATCCGCAACCACAAACCGGACGTGATGATCAAGGCGTTCGAAATCGCCGGCTACCCGTACGAAGTGCTGGAGAAAAAATTCGGCGGCATGCTCTCCGCGTTTAAATACGGCGCCCCGCCACACGGCGGCTGCGCCTTCGGCATCGACCGCATCGTCATGATCCTCGCCAACGAACCGAACCTCCGCGAAGTCTACGCCTTCGTGATGAACGGCGCGTACGAAGACCCAATGATGCAGGCGCCAAGCGACCCGACACCGCAGCAGTTGAAGGATTTGCATCTGAAAGTGGTTGAGCCGGCGAAGACGCAGGCGGCCTGATAAAAAAGCCAACTATTAGTTGGCTTTTTTTACAATCGAATTTTTAAAAGGTGTTATATGCGGTTTCTTTTATTTGTTTTTTTATACGTTTTTTTATGCCTAACACGGTGTTTGCTTCTGGCATAAACTGCAAAAACCCGACAGTTGATTTTGATAGGACCATTTGTAAAGACAAAGATCTCTTTGCAAGTGATAAAGAAATGAATCATTTATATAATTCAGTTATTAAAAAACTTTCCGCAAGTAGTCGTGATCCCTTTGTACAAAATCAGAGAATTTGGCTTAAATTTGCACGAATGAGATGTACCGGAATTCAGCTTGAAGCTCTTGTAATGGGTCAAGAGGAATGCATTAAGAATGAATATGATGTTAGAAAGAAACATTTAGGAGAAGCTTTAACCGCTTCCGTGGATGGAACGCTTATTTTGACTAATGAAGTTTCTAGGTCATTTCCGCCAGCAGATCAAACCAGCGAGGCATATAAGCCTGACAAAAGTGTTGCTCCAAGCCAGTATCCAGTTGAAAAAATAACTTCTCTTAGCTTTTATTCTACAGTCGAAAACGGTGTTAACGCTTCTTTGCCCCCTGTATTTAAATTTGAGGGTAGTGGTTGTGAGCTGGATTCAACTGAAACAGTTACGTTCAGGGGTTCGAAGTTAATCGTTGTTCAATCTGGTAGTGATCGATATTGCAAAGGTATGGCGCATCCTACTGGGGGAATAAATATAATTACGCTTAAGATGCCTTCGCTTGAAAAGGTTAGTCCTTCTGATATTTTTGATTTTTCAAAAAATTGGCAAGATGCTCTAACAAACTTTGTTGTAAAAGCGCTGCCTACGGATATAGGTTTTGGCTGTCCCGGCCCTGATTGCACTATAACTAGCGATAGATTAAAGCAAGGGGTTGTTTCCGGCGATGATTGGGAAATTTTACCTTCTGGTTTGACAGTTCAGTATTCCCAGTATGAATTGGCTCATATATTGATGGTATGCCAGCGGCAACTGTTACATGGGGTAAATTAAAGCCCTTTTTAAAAAAATCAGCTTTTGAGACGCTAGGTTTCCAACCCGAAATTGAACAAACGAAATAGTGCTGAAAATGGTTTTTAACAGCCAAGCCCATGACCTTCTTCCTCACCATCCTCACCATCTATCTCTGCTTCACCGCCGACCTCAAATTAATCTGGATATCTTATAATTAATTATCTTATAAGCTAGGTTTATACCTAGTTTTAAAAGGATTTACCGAATGCCTCACTTTTTTAAATCCGTAGGCTATTTTCTTTCTTTTTTTGTTTCTTTAATTGTTGCGTCATCATGCGCTGCAAATATCGCCCTGCCTCTGTTGAGTCATTATTATCGTTGTACTTCCGTATTATTTTTTCAATGTGTTTCGGAGCATTTGTCAGGCATTCTGCCTTTAGCTGGAACCGCTAATTTATTAGCTGGTCCATCGCTGTACTTTGTCTACTTACCTTTGAGTATGTGGTTTTGGGCAAATAGGCGCTCGCAGTGGTGGAAGTTAGTTCTAATTGTAATTTTTGCTACGGCTTTAAATGGTTTTGCTTTTGCTAGAGTTGTCTTGTGGGACTCGGTTTCTAATCGGCATAATATTGAGGATTTGATAAATATTGTTGTCCTCTTTGCTGGTACAGGTTTTCTTAGTGCTATCTTCCATTATTGGCTTTTAAGGGTGCTTGAGAAAATTAGGTTCATAGAATGAAAGCCAAACCAATGACCTTCCTCTTCTCCATCCTCGCCCTCTATCTCTGCTTCACCGCCGCCCTCTATTCTCTCCAGCGGCCTCTCACCTATCCCGCGCCGCAGGATCGTTCCACCCCGGCGCAGAGGGGGCGCAATGATATTGAGATCGTGCATGTCACCACCGCCGATGGCTTGCGGCTGGAGGGGTGGTATCGCCCGGCGAAGGACAAGACCCGCCGCACCATCGTGCTGTTCCACGGCAATGGCGATACTCATCAGAACGCGATC
>JAQGJB010000002.1 GCA_028290825.1 Micavibrio sp. | reverse complement strand
ATCCACGAATAAAGAATGATTGAGGGCGCAACGCCGAAGGCCATGAAATCGGAAAGGGAATCCAGCTGCGCGCCGAAATCACTGGTCGCTTTCAACAGGCGCGCCGTCGCCCCGTCCATCACATCCATGACGGCCGCAAGCAAAATCGCCAGCAGCGCCTTTTCCCACTGCCCGTTCAGGCCGAATTGAATGGCCGCAAGCCCCGCCGCCATCGCCGTCAGCGTCATCACATTCGGAATCATCCGGTGCAGCCCAAGTCGCCTTGTCTGGCGGCTCTGGGCTTGCTGTTGCTCACTGGCTGTTTCCTGCGGCTTCATTTTTAAAAGTCCCATGCCTAAACCACCGCACCGATACGGGCGGGTTCGCGGTTTTCAAAATCGGCAATAATGGTTTCGCCGCCGATCACGCGCTGGCCAACGCAGACCAGCGGGTTGATTCCATCGGGGAGATAGATATCGACACGGCTGCCAAAACGGATGATGCCAAAGCGCGCACCCGCGACAACGGTTTCCCCTTCCTCAACATCGTTGAGGATCCGGCGTGCGATCAAACCCGCAATCTGCACAACGCCGACAGTCTGACCGGAAGGTGTTTCAACGATCAGACTGCAACGCTCGTTATCTTCACTGGCCTTATCCAGTTCGGCATTGAAGAATTTGCCTGGCACATAAACCTTGCGCATGACGCGTCCCGATACCGCGTTGCGATTGACATGAACATCCAGGACAGAAAGGAACGTGCTCACCCGTGTATAACGGCGGTCATCATCGGCGGCGATTTCGGTGGGCAGAGTCACGTTCGGCACGATGCCACTGATCAGCCCGTCACCACCCGCAACGACAAGGGAATCCTTCTGAGGCGTCACGCGTACCGGATCGCGGAAGAAATACAGGCAGAACAGGGTGTAAATAAGCGCAACCCATGCCAGTTCGCCGGAAAACAGCATGAACACCGCCGTTGCGATGATCCCACCCGCAATAAACGGATGGCCCGCCGGATGCGGCTTGACCAAAGCGTTCTTAAGAGAATCGACAACGGAGAAACTCATTTTTTAAATCCTTCCGGCCACAAAGGATGTACCGCCCGGCAGCTCCGAATGATATGGAAATAACTGTGGCTCGCGTTCTTTTTATAGCATTTATTGCGCCCACAACAAAAGCCCGTCACGCCGCAAAACACGGATATTTAAATGAATTAGTTCTCGGTTGGCATTTTTGGAATGTCGTCGCGGTTATTTTCACCCTTCATCGACATGAAATCTTCCAGCAAAGCCGCCAGATGCTGATGGCTGAATGGTTTGGGGATAAACCCATTCATGCCCGCTTCTGCGCATTTCATACGGAAATCAAGACTGGCCTGCGCTGTCATGGCGATAATCGGGGTAGGGGAAAGATCGCGTTCGCGTTCCAGATTGCGGATCATGCGCGTTGCGGACAAACCGTCCATAATCGGCATCTGCACATCCATCAGAACCAGATCGTAATTTCCTTCAGGAAACTGGCGCAGGGCTTCCGCACCGTTGGTGACGATTTCACAATCATACCCGAAAATATCCAGCATCGTGGAAACAACCAGCGCATTTGGCTGATAATCCTCGACCAGTAGGACGTTTTTGCGGATTGCCGGGGCTGCGCTCATTTCCATTGCTTCCTGAATATCCATTATGCCCTGCCATTATTCCATTCTATGACCAACCAACAAAACAACGCATGATTAGTTCCATAAGCGGGCAATAAAATTTTAACCTTTAAGGCGTTTTATATTACCCCCTCTTACCATTATAATCCCGATATGATTAAGCGTTTCCTTCTGCCTGCTATGGCATTGTTCTTCCTCTCCGCCTGCGCCGCCGTAACTACCGCGCCACCGCGCCTCCCCGATAACGCCCCTGTCACCTATACCAGTACAGCCGAGTCCTGCGTCCCCTATGCCCGCCGCATCTCCGGCTTCCAGCTTTACGGCGACGCCTATAGCTGGTGGGACAGCGCCAAACCGAAATATATGTGTGGCCAGACCCCGCAGGTGGGCGCCGCGTTCATCCTCGCCCGCACCGGTAAAATGCCGGAAGGTCATGTCGCCATCGTCACCGGCGTCACCGATTCCCGTCACATCACCGTGACCCACAGCAACTGGGGCGACAACCGGGGCCGCCGCAAGGTGCTTTACCACGCGATGCCTGTTGAAGACATTTCGCTCAACAATGACTGGACGCGTGTGAAATTCTGGAACTACGAGAAAAACGTCTACGGCTTCCCCTATGCGGCGAAGGGCTTCATCTACAAATAAAGCTTAGTAATGCGGCGGCTTTTCCATTGCCGCGATCTCCGTGGTCGAAAGCCCCGCATGCGGATCGCCGCCATCGCTGGCCAGCGATGAAATCTTCGCCTCGGCGCGGCTCAGCAGCTTCTTCAGGCTTTCGATTTCCTGCCACTGGCGGTTGATGACATCGGTCAGCTCGGTGATCTGCTGATCCTGATGCGCAAGGGCGGTTTCAATGGCGTTAAGGCGGTCATCCATAGGCACCTCTGTAATGGATAAATCCCGGAAACGCCAGTTCTACAAATATACCGCCCGTCCTAATTATGCCCCGCTTCAATCTTCTCCACCCGGATCACCACACGGCGGTTCAGCGCCTGGTTCGCGGCAATCGGATGGCCGTAGCCATCACGGTTTGGCGCCTTCGGGAAGGTATCGGCATAGCCGGCGGCACGCAGACGCTGAGGCACAATACCTGTTTCCAGCAGATAACGCACAACCGCCGCCGCCCGCGCGGTCGAAAGCTCCCAGTTCGACGGAAATTGCGGCGTGCTGACTGGAATGTCATCGGTATGCCCCTCCACCACAACCTGGTATTCGCGCAGATTATCGGCCTGCAACGTCCGTGACAGCTCCCCCAGAATACCCTTGCCGTCCTCGCTCAGCGTCGCCGACCCAAGCGCAAAGAATGCGGCGGAGGGCATTTCAATCGCGGTCAGTCTCTGTCCCGGCTGCGACGGCGGGTTTTTCGGGTGCGGCGGCTCCATCTCGCTTTTTACCGCGTCCATGTGCTGGTCGACGATCGAGGGCAGCGAATCCAGCGCCTTGTCGGCCTTCACCGTCTTCGGTATCTCACGCGGCGGAAAACGCCCGGCCAGCAATTGAGGAATGCTCATCTGTTCTTCTTCGTGCACATCATTGGTGACGACCTGTACCGTCTTATGGCGCGGCATCGATACCGACAGGAACAGCGCGAAGAAACAAAGCAGCAACGTGATCATATCCGCATAGGTGATCAGCCAGTCATGCGCATGCTCCGTCTCGCGGCTGCGCTGCCGTATGTGCTGAATGCGTTTCATCCCGCCATCCTGGCCAGGTTGCGGCGGTGAAGCAGGCGGTCCTGCGCCGTTGCCTCGAAAATATCATTGATCTCCGGACGCAGGAACGAATTCAGACGGTCATGAATATAATGCGGGGATTTCCCGGCCACCAGCATCACCATACCCTCGGTCAGCAGATGGTTGCGGAAACGCACATTATCCTGTTGCTGCATCACCTTCGACGCCGCCGGAATAAAAACCATCCGCGCAGTCACAACGCCGTAAAGCGTGGACAGGAAGGCAACCGCAAGGCCCGCCCCCATACCGCTCATATCATTGTTGAAATTGCACAACATGATGATCATCCCGACCAGCGTCCCGACCATGCCGAACGCTGGGGCATGGCCCGCCATAGCGCCGAGAATCTGCGCCGGGATCGTATCGCGTTCGTAATAGGCATCCGCCGCCGTTTCCATCATCACGCGTACATCGTCGGCGCTATAATTGCTGACCACAATGTTCAGGCTGTAATTGATGAACGGATCGGTAATTTCACCGACCTCTTCCTCTAACCCGCGCATCCCCTTCGACTGAACGATCCGCGCCCAGCTGATCACCGTCTGCATATCCTGGTGCAGGTTTTCGTGCGCACTCAGCGGTTCATGAAACATCTGTCCGATCGACCCGAGCGCCTTTTTCACATCGCCCGAATGAAAACTCATGTAAGACGCGACAATCGACCCGCCGACCACGATCAGCAACCCTTCAAGACTGAAGAACGCCAGCCACGATTTTGTCCCGATCATGATCGCGCCGATGATCACCACCGCCGCCATAAAGCACCCGGCCACAGCCGCGCGTGACAGCGGCGGCTTCGGCGATTCAAAAGAATAAAGCTGTGACGACGCGCGCGGCGGCATGAAAACTTTTGTCGGACCTTGTTTTTTACGCATAAATTCAAAACTCCCTGAAACGGATTTGGGGCATCGGGAGTATCTTTGCAAAGACCGGGCCAGACCCGCTTTCAGACAATTCATTGAAATCACAGAGTTTTCAGGCCCCACCTTATGGGAAAATCCATCCCCCCGGCAAAAATGATCGCTTTCAGAATCTGTTTATGCCGCTTTTATTTATCTGCTATATCAATGCAACGGATTGCCTAAGGAGAAGAACATGAGCGCCCTTACCATCGAACAAGCCCTGGAAAACATCTATACCTCGCTGGAGAACGATAACCTTGATATCGACCTTCACATCGATGCGTTGAAAGCCGCCCTTCTGCCGAACAATTTCGTCAAGGTCGACCCGGAACGCCTGGCCCAGAACAACCGTCAGGGCCGCAAAATGATGGAATCATACTTCAAAAAACGCGGTGTCGTGGTTCAGTTCCCTAAATAAAACCGGAAAACGCGCCTTGGCGCGCTGGTCATTGGCCCTAAATCTGAAGAATGGGGCGAAAATTACTTATTATCGTGGCGTGGCTTGTTCCGGCGGTGTTTTTTATCGCCGCTTTGTCCCTTTTTCTGATCATTAAAACAGACGGATTGCGTAACGCTGCCGAACATTACGCCTCGCGCTATCTTGACCGCGATATCACCATGGAAAGCCTGACCCTGCGCTGGGGTAATCCGCTGACGCTTAGCATCAACGGCCTGCGTCTCGCCAATGCCGACTGGGGCACCGAGCCCGACATGGCTCGCTTCGACGGGCTGGAGGCCAGCCTCGATCCCTGGCCCCTGCTCCATGGCCGCGTCTTTATTCACCATATTACGCTCACCAATCCGCAACTCTTCCTCGAAAGGAACGTTGACGGCATTGGCAACTGGCACTTCCGCAAGAAAACACGCGAAGGGGAATCCCCGGACCCGTTCCATGAACTGGCCAAAGACCGCGCACATTTCCCGACTGTCCTCGACGGCCATATTACTGGCGGCCTCTTCCGCATGAAAACCTCGGGCGGGGCGTTGCTGCGTTTTGAAGTGAAGAACCTCCTCCTCGCCGCCGCCGATCCGGCCCTTCCCGTCACCCTTGCCATTGACGGGGCCTATAACGGCGTTCCGGCGCGGCTGAACGTTCTAGGCGAATCCTATGACGTCCTGCATAAACCCGCGCATCCCTATGCCGTCGACCTGACCGTCACCACCAAATCCGACGCCCTGCGCTTCAAGGGCACGATGACAGACCCCCTCGACGCTGACGGCGCTATCGGTGAACTGGCCATCAACGCCAAAGTCCTTAACGAGGTTTTTCCCATGTTTGGCGTCAACCTGAAAATCAATATGCCGGCAGAATTGAACGGCCACCTGACCCGTGCAGGCGACAAATGGGCCCTCGACACTTTCCGGGGAAGCATCGCGGGCAACGCCCTGACCGGTAAGATCGAGCTGAACGAGGGCAGCCGCGCCGAACCGGATGCCATCAAAACCACGCTGAAATTCGAAAGCCTTAACCTTAAAAAAATCATCGACGGCCTGACCAAGGGTGGGGCCAGCAAATCATCCGACATTGGCCGCCTGTCGCTGCAACCTGATGCAAAACCCGGCGTCACGCTTGATGCCCGTCTGACTGCGAAAGACCTGTTTTATGAATCCATCCGCATCGGCGATGTTGATTTCGCCCTTGTATCGAAACCGTCTGAGATCAGCATTAATCCGCTTTCCTTCACACTGGCTGGTGGCCACGCCCATATCACCGCCACACTGGACGGCAGGGGCAAAGCACCACATTTAAGCGCACGCCTGAGCCTCGAAGACGCCGAAATCGCCCGCGCCATCCGCCTGACCGAAAGCCGTGAGGCCCTGAGCGGAAAGTTCGCCGCCCATGCCATGCTGGACATGACTGGCGCGACCCTCCTCCCCGCGCTGAAAAACAGCCGGGGCGGTGCCGTCGTCATCATGAATGAAGGCGAAATTTCGCGCAGCCTGCTGGAAAAGGCCTCGATGGATCTGCGCGCCTTGTTCCGGAAGGGCAAAGGCACCGCCCCAATCACCTGCGCCCTTGGCATCTATAATATGAAGAACGGTACCGGAGACCTGTTGCCCCTGCGCCTGCGCACGGGCGATATCATCCTGAACGGCGCGGGCTGGATCGACTTTATAAACCAGCAGGTGGATGTGACGGTGCGCAGCAAACCCTCCACCACCAGCCCCCTCGCCCTTGACTGGCCGCTGCGCTTCATGGGGCCGTTCGGGAAAATCGGCCTGCTCCCCGCGCCGGGTAGTAACACGGGCATCCTAGACCAACCCTTAACCATGCTGATGCCGAAAAACTTGCCGCCTTATCTGCAGGACATCGCAGGCCGCAGCGCATGCTTCAACTAAATCATTCCCGATGGCATAAAAAAACCCGGGACATTGCCCGGGTTTTTAAACTCTAGATCCTGCCCATTAACATCAGGATAACAAGGATGAGCAGTACAGTGCCAAGCCCACCCGTCGGGTAATAGCCCCAGTTGCGGCTGTGCGGCCAGGTGGGAAGTGCACCGATCAGCAAAAGGATCAGCACGATCAGCAGAATGGTTGAAACGGTCATTTTACGCCTCCGGACGTGTTGTTGTCGGAAGTCTAACGCGCTGGAGCCGTAATTGGTTCCTCCTGCAGGGTTCTGCCGCGTTGCGCCATATTCATGTTCCACGCATCGATTTCCTGTTCGATACGGCGCAGCGCCTGTTCGCTGAACGATGCATCGCGGTTCATGTCGATGATCAATCCGCGCTGGTGATCGATCAGGGCCTGTTCGCTCTCCACATGATGCTTGAACAGATCATATTTGGACACGCCGTCCGCATTGGCTTCCAGATGCCCGCCATCCCCCTCCAGGACGAGATTGAGATAAGCGATCTGCCGTTCGATCCGCGACCGCATTTCGCGGATCACGGGGTCGTTCCGGTCCTTCGCCATTTCCCGGTCAATGAATTTCAGCGAGGAATTGGCCACCGCGAGGCGCAGCATATGCTCCTCGTTCTGGAATTTCTCCTCCGGCTCCTGCACCTTCAGGTACCGCACCAGGAAGGGCAGCGTCAGACCCTGCAACACCAGCGTCACCAGGATGACAACAAAGGTGATGAACAAAATCACATCGCGCTGCGGAAATGCAAATCCGTTCTCCAGCGTCAGCGGCAAAGCCAGCGCGGAGGCCAATGAAACGACACCGCGCATCCCGGACCAGCCGATGATGAACAATTGCGCCGCGTTGGTCGGTATCGTCCGGCCCGTCCGCATCACGCGGTGATAAAGGTTGCTGAAATAAACGCTTGGGTAAATCCACACGATGCGTACGCCGATGGTTACCGCACTGATCAACAAGCCATAACCGATCAGCATCGGAATGCTGTAAGGGCTGACGCCGTTGATGATGGCGTGCAGTTGCAGCCCGATCAGAATGAACACCAGCCCGTTGAGCAGGAAAGCCACGATATCCCAGAACGCATTCATCTGCATCCGCGTCTGGAAGGAAAACAGATCGTGCGATTTCCACGAAATCACTAATCCAGTCGCCACCACCGACAACACCCCCGATGCACCCAGATGTTCCGCGATCAGGTAGGACAGGAAGGGCAGCACCAGCGTCATGCTGGTTTCAACAGTCGATTCCGTCAGGAATTTCTTCTGCAATTTAATAAACGCCCAGCCCAGCAAAACCCCGGTGCCAAGCCCGATTGTCACCATATACAAAAACTGCAGCCCTGCCTCCCAGAACACGAACGTCCCCGCAAACACCGCCGCAACTGCGTAACGGTAAAGGATCAGCGCCGATGCATCGTTGACCAGGCTCTCCCCTTCCAGGATCGTCACCATCCGCCGCGGCAGGTGCAACCCCTTGATCGCACTGGTTGCCGCAACCACATCCGGCGGCGACACAATCGCCCCGAGCAGGAAAGCCAGAGGCCAGGTAAAACCCGGGATCATATAATACGCCGTCACCGCAATCGCCGCCGCGGTAAAGAGCACAAGCCCGAATGCCAGACGCCCGATCGCATCCCGGTTCTTTTTAAAATCATGCCACGACGTATGCCGTGCCGCATCGAACAGTAAAGGCGGCAGGAAAATCAGGAACACGACATCGGGCGACAACTGCACCAGCGGCAGGCCCGGAATAAACCCGATCGCCAGCCCCGCCACCACCAGCAGGATCGGATAGGAAATCTTTATTTTCTCGGCAATGGTATAGAGGACAGCGAGAGCCGCCATCAGTAGAAGAATTGTATCGAGATTTTCCATGGAACTTCCTTGATGAATGACACCCTTAATATGGGCCGCCGCTTAATCCGGCAAATGACGATTTCGGCACATATCTATGTAAAACAGGCGGCGGTGGAATTGACACATCCTCAAAACCTCACTACCTCTTAAACCATACAAAAAAGGATCAAACCAGACTCATGGTTTCGACACAGGACACAGGGACG
>JAQGJB010000111.1 GCA_028290825.1 Micavibrio sp. | reverse complement strand
ATATTTTAAACGCAGGAAAGCCGGGATGGAGTGAACCAGCCCGGCTTTCGCGCACGACCTTACGACTTAGCGACCATCTTTGCTGACGTCTGAATCGCTCGACCAGGACGCATCACGGTCTTTGCCCGGTACAGCGTTTTTCTTGTCGGTTTTGTTCTGGTCCAGAGGTTGTTTCTGGCCCATTTTGTTATCACGATCTTGATTGATGTTGTTTGTCATTTTCATTCTCTTGTTAAGGTTTGCGTTAGTGACGCATAGCCAACGCCCGGATAAGAAAGACGTTCCGATTATAAAGATGATGAAATTTATCGGTTTGTTAACATAGTGAATTGAAATTTCTGAAGCGGCGTGGGAGGTTACTTACCACCGCGCCAGCACAGCGGTGTGACGATATAATTCAAAGCCAGAGGAAAACCACCATGTCAGCCAACGTCGATCTCAACAACCGTCCCGCACCCGATAAAGTCCTGACCGACATTGCCGATTACGTGACCGGTTACACGGTGAAGAGTGACGAGGCTTATCGCACGGCGCGTTATTGCCTGATGGACACATTGGCCTGCGGCATCCTCGCGTTGAAATTTCCGGCCTGCGTTAAAATGCTCGGCCACATCTGGCCGGGCACGACGGTGCAGAATGGTGTGAAGGTTCCGGGCCGCAAGGATGTGCTCGACCCGGTGAAGGGTGCGTTTGATATTGGGGCGATGGTTCGCTGGCTCGATTTCAACGATACATGGCTGGCCGCTGAATGGGGCCACCCGTCCGATAACCTTGGTGCGATCCTCTCGGTGGCGCAGACCCGCCCCGATATGAAGATGAATGATGTCCTGACCGCGATGATCAAGGCACACGAAATTCAGGGCTGCCTTGCCCTCGAGAATTCCTTCAACAAAGTCGGCCTCGATCACGTTGTGCTGGTCAAGGTTTCCTCGACGGCCCTCGCCACACAAATGTTAGGGGGATCGTATGACCAGATCGTCGATGCGCTGTCCCACGCCTTCGTTGATGGTCAGGCGCTGCGCACCTACCGCCATGCGCCAAATGCCGGTCCGCGTAAATCCTGGGCGGCGGGGGATGCGACATCCCGTGCTGTGCGCCTTGCCATGATTGTCCTCTCCGGTGAAATCGGATACCCGGGCGTTCTCACCGCGCCGAAATGGGGCTTCTACGATGTCCTGTTCAAAGGCCAGCCATTCAGGTTCCAGCGTGACTACGGTTCCTACGTCATGGAACAGATCTTATTTAAAATTTCCTTCCCCGCCGAATTCCACAGCCAGACCGCGGTCGAAGCCGCCGTGCGCCTGTACCCGCAGGTCAGGGACCGCCTCGACGACATCGAAAAAATCGTCCTGACCACGCATGACAGCGCCATCCGCATCATCTCGAAAACCGGACCCCTTAATAACCCCGCCGACCGCGATCACTGCCTGCAATACATGGTGGCGGTGCCGCTGATCAAAGGCAACCTCGTCGCCGAGGATTATGAGGATGATGTTGCATCCGACCCGCGCATCGAAATGCTGCGCGAAAAAATGGTGGTCGAGGAAGACAAACGCTACTCCACCGACTACCATGACCCGGAAAAACGCAGCATCGCCAACGCCATGCAAATCTTTTTCAAAGACGGCACCAAAACTGACCGCATCGAAATCGAATACCCCATCGGCCACCGCCGCCGCCGCGAGGAAGGCATCCCCGTCCTGCAAGCCAAATTCGAATCCGCCCTCGCCGGACACTATTCACCGGAGCAGGTGAAGAAGATTGTGGCTATGTGCGCGGATCAAAAGGGGCTGGAGGAGATGAGTGTGAAGGAATTTGTGGAGGCTTGGGTTTGATTAAATGTTAGAAACGGAGAAGGCGCGTCTAATTGCTAAAGTTGAAAAAATAATTTCTGGAATTGAAGCAGATTTCAGAAAGGCCTTGGCTTTAGAGGGTCTTTATATAGCAGTAAACCAGAATGAAGAATTATTTGTTGTTGGTAATAAGAAGGACGGTACCCATGGCTTAAATCTAATAAATAATACAATAGTGGAAAGTTTAATTCTTTGTTTGTATCGAATTTTTGACAATGGAATCCAAAGAGCGATAAGGCTTGTTTAAAATCTCTGGTAGAAATTTTTGAACAGAATAGATGGCTATTAGAATATTATGCAGACGAAGCAAAAGAGTGGCCGGGCAATAAGGAAAAAAACTACGAATTAGTCAGTTCCCGCTTAAAAAGCACAATAGAAATTTACAAAAAATTATTAGTATCCTCTACCTACAAATATCAAATTGAAACGGTGAAATCCTTTAGAAATAAATTCTTGGGACATAGTTTAATGATTGAGGTTAATTCTTTTCCTAAGCATCATTTTATTGAAGATTTAATAAAAGAAGTTACCCCTATTGTAGAGGCATTTCTTCTGTGTATTAAGGGGCTTTCCACTTCATATGAAGAAGTAAGAGAAATTAGATTGAATGAGGGTATGGGTTTTGTAAAAACTTTAGTTTGTGGATTCTCAAAAGTAGAAACTTAACGCCAAGCCGCCCCACTAAAGAAAAACCAACCATATCCCACCGTGAACAACATGCACCCATACAGCGCATGTTCCGCGCACACCAGTGCCAGCGAATTATGTTTCGCATAGCTTCGTGAAAACAGATACCCGCCGCAGAGCGTCAGCAGCACCGCGACGCTGTTGAGGAAGATGATATGCATCCATGCAAACGCCAGTGTGCTGGCGGCGATGTAATATTTGCCCTTGCCGAAAATCGGCTGATACCGGTGATAGATAAAGCTGCGGTAGACCAATTCCTGCGGCCAGACCGAGAGCAGGGGGTAGAGGAACATGATCCGCACCCACAATTCGAACCGTTCACGCGGCAGGGACAGGAAGCTCTCTGGCAAAAACAGCCAGATGACCATGATAAACAGCGGCGTGACGGCGGCGACCTGCAGCACGACATCCCTGATCCCGGCGCGGAACCCCGGCCAGTTCCATTCCACGGCATGACGCCGCCTGTAGGATTTATGCAGCACAAACGCAATCGTCGCCGCACTCCCCCACATCAGGGCAACCATGAACCAGCGCTCGCGGATGCTGAGCACCAGCAGCGGCGCACCGGCGAACAGGATCAGGAATTCGGCCCAGAGGCGGCTATGAGAGGGGAGTTTAAAAGGCATGATAAAAAATATAGGTCGCGACTTTAAAATGTCATCCTGTTTAATTCTGCTTTCGCTCTGCCCTGCGTTCCTGCAGGCGTTGTAACAACCCGGTATGTGATGATGATTTTTCCGGCGCGGCACCTTTCGTGATCGGAAGCGCCAGGAGTTCTGCAACCTTTGGGTCCAGCGCCGCCATGAATGCTTCCACCGCCACCGTATAAGCGCCGGTAAGACCGAGATTGCCGTTGATCTGGCCGTGAGTCAGGTTTTCCTGGTGCAGGGCAGCCCTGACACCGAGGGTCGCGGCCCTGTCCGCCATGGCTTTCGACTGCGAACATGACGTATCGCGTTTCGTTGAACAGACATTCAGCCAAGGTCCGGCCTTGGTCGTCATCGCGTAGTAAGGAGACAACGCCTTCCATTGTTCCGGGTCGGTACCGAAAGCGTCGTCATAAAGCCTTGCGTGGTGCGCCTGCATCAGCTCCACAACATTCATTGCCCCGGAATCGAGCGAAACTGTGCCAATCCACGGCTCCGCCCCGTGTCGATACGCAGCGTCCGGATCGGCATTGAGAAGCGATACCAGATGCGCCCCTGCGGAATGACCCATCAAAATAAACTTCGCCGGGTCAGCCCCCCATTGCGCGGCATGCTTCTGGGCCGTGGCCAGCGCCAGCGCGACATGACCGGCCTGGGCCGCAACACCCGCATCGGGGATCATCGGATAGTTAATGGAGATCAGCACAAACCCTTCCGGCACCCACCGCGCAACTTTATTGTCAACTGTCTTGCCGATATCTTTACCGCCGTTCCGCCACCCGCCGCCATGCACCATGAAGATCACCGGTGCGCCGGATGGGTTGCCTTTGCTGTAAATATCCATTTTTTGGTCGGGCAGGGCGCCGTAGGGGAAATCGTGAATGACGTTGATGCCGGGGGGAATATGCGGCGCGCCGATGTTCGACCGCCCCCCTTCGATAGTCTTCAACCCGAAAAGATTGGCCAGACCGCCGGAGGATGGCATGGCCGCACCGGCCTCAACCGCCCCGTCATTCAATAAATCGTCCTGTGTTTCCGCCTGAGCCGGGTGGCAAAGCACCACACAAAACGCCGCGACCCATAATCCCGATACTATGCGCATGAAGTCTTCTCCGTTCTACCTATAGTCTACGGTTATGATGCAGAAATCCTTCGCGGGCTAAGAAGTTCCATAGCTTTAAAGGGGATGGAGCAAATTCTGTCCCTTCTTTACCACGCTGCGATGCTATATAAAGACTGTCATTGAGTTGCAAGGAGCCCCCTCAGATGAAAATAAGATCCCTCATAGTCATGTTTGCCGTTCTGACGCTGATGCCGCTATCCGCAAACGCCGCGGGCCGCGCCGAACAGCAGGCCGCCATACAGAAAATGCGTACCGATGTCCTGACCCAGCTTTATAAGGCTCAGCCAGGCTCCGAACAGGAAGTGCGCAATGCCTATGGAACGGCGGTCTTCTCCAATACGGGTGTCACGGCGTTTTTCATCACAGCCGGTTACGGGTATGGTGTCGCGCGTAATAACAAAGCCAACCAGGATGTTTACATGCAGATGGGCACCGGCGGCCTTGGCCTCGGTCTTGGGGTAAAGGATTTCCGCGCCGTGTTTTTATTCCGGGATCAGCAAGCCTATAACAACTTCGTCAACCAGGGGCTAGATTTCTCGGGCCATATCGACGCAGCAGCCAAAGCGGGCGTAAAAGGCGCGGCCGTCAGTGGCGCGGCCGACGTCATTCCAGGTGTGCGCGTCTATCAGCTGACGCAGACCGGGCTGATGCTCCAGGCGACGCTGAACGGCACAAAATACTGGAAAGACGGGTATCTCAATGCAAGACCCTCGGCCCGGCCCCCTGCGGGTTATGAGGCTGTATATAACAGATAGGCGTCTTGACGTGCACGGCACATGAACAGCCCCGTAACGGGGCTGTTTTCATAATGGCAAAAAAACTTAGGAGTTTGTTGACTGGGCTGGGACCGCTCTTTATAAATTACAGACTATAAAAAAATTAAGAATTCAACAGGGACATATTATGCCACAACCACCAAAGAAGCCGCAGGGCCTCGCCCAGGCTGCTAAACTTGTCGTTATTTTTGCTGTTGCAGCGGTCGGCTATAACTTATGGCAAAATTCCCAGGCACAAAAATCTGAGGCCAAAACCACTGACCTAAATCAGATGGTGCCCTATACCGAAATGGTCGATAAGGCTCATAAAAAACAGTTCAAGCGCATCGATGTTATGCCTGATGGCAAACTGGTGGCAATTGCCCCAGGCCAGCCGCCGGTGATGGCTCAGGGTCCGACAAACGACAACCTGATGCAGCGTTTTAATGGTGATGGCGCCAATAAAAATGTCGAACTTAATTTTATCGGCCAGACAAAAGAAGCAAGTGCGGCGGCGGCACCTTCGGGTGGTGGCGGCGGTTTTGGAATATCGCCTCTTCTCATGATGTTGCTGCCAACGGCTCTGTTAATCGGCTTTATGTATTGGATGATGAAAAAACAGCAGGGCGGCGGTGCCGGCGGCGTTGGTGGTTTTGGCAAGTCCAAGGCTCGTATGCTCGATCCTAACACAAATGATGTGAGCTTTGATGATGTCGCCGGTTGCGACGAAGCGAAGGAGGAGGTCAAGGAAATTGTCGACTTCCTCAAAGATCCTGGCAAATTCAAAAAACTGGGTGGAAAGATTCCAAAAGGCGCTCTGCTGGTCGGGCCGCCGGGCACAGGCAAAACCATGCTGGCCAAGGCCGTTGCAAGTTCTGCCAAAGTGCCTTTCTTCAGCATCTCCGGTTCTGATTTCGTCGAGATGTATGTCGGTGTCGGTGCCGCGCGTGTTCGCGATATGTTTGAAAACGCCAAGAAGAATGCACCATGCATTATCTTCGTTGATGAAATCGATGCCGTTGGCGGACGTCGCGGCGGCGGCGGCGATGGCGGAAATTCGGAACGCGAACAAACCCTCAACCAGATGCTGGTTGAAATGGACGGTGTCGGCGGCGAATCCGGCGTTATTGTTTTCGCGGCCACCAACCGTCCGGAAATTCTTGACCCTGCACTGTTGCGTCCGGGCCGTTTCGATCGTCAGGTTTATGTGACGCTGCCGGATATCAAGGGACGTGAACAGATTCTGCGGTCTTATGCCCGCAAGCATCCTCTTTCCGCTGAGGTCGATCTGCGCGTGGTTGCGCGCGGGACTCCGGGTATGTCCGGTGCCGATCTTGCGAACCTGCTCAACGAAGCGGCCCTCATGGCAGGACGACGCAAGGCGAGTGTGATCGGGCCGCAGGATTTCGACACGGCCAAGGACAAGATCATGATGGGCACGGAACGCAGAACTGCGGTCATGCCGGAACATGAACTGCGCAATACCGCTTACCACGAAACCGGTCACATGCTGATGAACAAGAAACTGCCGCAGGATTTGGTGGACCCGTTCTACAAAATGACCATCATGCCGCGCGGCCGCGCCCTTGGCATGTCGATGTCATTACCGGCGGAAGATCGCTATTCCGCCAGCCGCGCCCGCATGCAGGCCGAAATGGTCCTCCTCATGGGTGGCCGTGCGGCGGAAATAAAGAAATTCGGGTGGGAAAATGTGACGGGCGGCGCATCGAATGATATTGAACGCGCTACAGAAGTCGCCCGTAACATGGTGATGAAATACGGTATGTCAGAAAAACTGGGGCCACAGCGTTTTGTCACGGGTGAGGGCATGTCGATGCTGGGCGGCGGCGCATCCCGTATGCAACCTGTCTCCGGCGACACTATGAATCTGATTGATGCCGAAGTAAAAGCGCTGATCGATGAGGCAGAAGTCGCTGCCATGCAGATCCTCAACGAAAATGAGGCTGATTTCGAACGCGTTTCCGTCGCGCTGCTGCATTGGGAAACACTGACAAACGCTCATGTGGATGCTATTTTCCGTGGCGAAGATATCGACGAGATCATGAAAAAAGAAATGCAGGTCGCCCGCAAGGATCGTCTTGATAACAAAAAAATTGAACTGTCCGCAAAACTTGCGAATGATAATAAGGTCGATAGGCCCGAGCCCGGAAGATTTGATATGAAATAAGGCTCATTCAAAAAATCCCGGCTTGCACTAGGATTTTTTTATGGACTATTCATTGAGGCATGAATTTCGCCGCACATTGACGGGGTACGCCGTAACAATCTCATTGCTTTTACCGTCGAGAACAATGCGGATACGTACGCCATCAACGGTCCTCTCGCTCGTCTGATATCCGTTATCCGCTTTTTTCCAGTTATTATCGTTGGCGGCTTGGGCTTTCACTGTGCTGATTATTTTTTTGGCGTCCCAGTTTGCCGGGAATTCCGATTTGCACGATTTATTCTGCCCGGAAAGATGCCCGCCGCCGCCATGCTTGTTGCCGTATAAAATATGCCGTTCTGCCTGGGCGCTTAAAACCGGCACGGGTGCGGCGCTGTGCTGAGGAAATTTCCCCATTTCCCATGTAAACACGGCGCTGATGAACATCAGCGCCGTGATCATTTTATAAAGGCCGCTCACGCTGCTTTGAATTTGGCCGGTTGCGGGATCGGTCCGTAGGCACCGGGCCCGCTCAACTCCCCATTAAACTGATCGACCAGCATGACACCCAGAACTTCCTTATAGCTGGCTTCCAGATTCCTGCCCTGATCCGTTGTCAGGACGCCCTTGGCAACTGCATCGGCAATGACTACAAAGTAATTATCAGCCTTAAGAACTTTCTTCTCACGCTGCGCTTCCTTGATCAGGAAAATTTCCGGCCTGGTTTTGGACCATGCTCTGAAAGCGGATTCCATGAGGGAGAGCGGATCCTGCGCCGCCGACGGACGATAGACGTTCGGGGTCAGGACATCACGGCCATCACATGCCATCGTCGTCAGAACGGCGACACGGCGCATGATGTTATCCGATGGTGGTGCGCTCTGTCCGCCGAACGGAAGGACGAACGGACGGATAAACGCCTTGGCCAGCGTGCTGGTCGGAATTTCGGCAAGTTTCTGCTGCGCCACCGTCTTTGCCATACCGTCGGGCATTGCGTTGATGGAGGTTTGCAGGCGCGATCTTTCGCCCTTTTCCTGTTTGGTCAATTGACGGGGGTGGTTGCGGATCAGGTCGTTAAGGGCAACCTCTGCCTTATGAAGGCAATACCCCGCCGCAAATTCCATCACATCGCGGTGATCGTCGCGACGTCCCTCGGCATTCCAGCGGCGAAGGACAAGACCGGCGATATAAAGATTTGAGTACACCGCGCCGTAACGCGCGCCGGTATTCTGGCGGGCCTGAAGATCTTTGCCCAGCAACATCATCGAAACGTTCAGGGAATAAGCAAAAGACGCGCTCAGGCGGTTGATATGCCTGTAATATGGCGCATCCGGCCCTGAATGCGGCGTCGAGGAACCCCACCCATGCGTCAGGCCAAGCGCGGCGCTGCGGAACAGATTTGTAACCGTATAGGCCGCATGCTTCATAAACAGCGGCCCGGCACGGCCATAGGCTTCCTGCTTCGTCGTTTTGCTGCGTTTTACATCTTCGGCGATATTCATTTCCTGAACGGAATAGGGGTGGCCAAGCGTCAGGATCATGCCGGGCAGCATCAGGTTTTCACCCATGATGTTTGCGCCTTCAACCGTAATGCCTGTCGGTCCGGCCAGATAAGCGGAGGCCAGCGGGTTGCTCGGTCCGTCCATGACGGCCTTTCCTGCCAGAATGTCCATGCCGTGCATCACAACTTCACGCGCCAGTTCCGTTGCATAAAGTTTGCTGATCGTCGATCCGACGGCGGATCCGTAATGCTGGCCCGCGCGGTTAGCCAGATCCATATCCAGCAGTGGACCATTGCGCAGGGCATCGATCATGTAGGTTTTACCGGCCATATAGGCCAGGTTTTTCTGAATGCCTTCCATCTCCGCCAATGGAATGCCGAACTGTGTGCGCATCGCCGCATAAGAACCGGCAACATAAGTCGCCAGCTGAGCCGAACCGGCAGCCGAAGCCGGCAGGGAAATCGCACGGCCGATCAGGAGGCAGTTGGTGAGCTGTTCCCAGCCCTCTCCCGCCATATCCGTCCCGCCCATGATGGTGTCGAGCGTCACACCGTTGATATCTTGTTCCATCGGAACGACGATGTCCTTGCCCTTGATCGGACCGTTCGGGAACGGCGAACCCAGGGGGAAGTGACGGTCGCCGATGCTCAGGCCCGGCGTATTGCGCGGCAGGAGGACAATGGTAATGCCGTCCTTTTTGCCCAGCAGGTTGTCGGGGTCAAGCAACTGCACGGCTGGCTGCGTCAGATCCGCAATCGGCGCAAGTGTAGAATAGCGTTTATCGAGGTTCAGGCGGATATAAAGCTTGCCGTCCTCACCCTTGAACACGGTACCTGTATCCTGAAGGCTGGTCGCATCTGACCCGGCGAACGGGCTGGTCAGGCAGAAGCAGCTGATGACTTCACCGCTGGACAGTTTCGGCAGCCAGTATTTTTTCTGCTCCGGCGTACCGTAATGAACGAAGAGTTCACCGCCCGCGAGAGAGTTCGGCACCATCGTTGCCGCGCCCATCGTCGGGCTGCGCGATGCGATTTTCGCCATGATCATGCCATGAGCATAGTGGGAGAATCCAAGTCCGCCATATTCCTTTGGAATTTCCAGACCAAAAAATTTATGCTTTTTCGCGTATTCCCATGCTTCGCCGCGAATGTCGCGGGCATCGCGAATATCCCAGTCATTGATCAGGCGGCAATATTCTTCGGTTTCATTATCGAAGAACGCTTGCTCTTCGGTTGTCATCGTGGGATTGCCCTCGGCCAGAAACCCTTCCCATGCCGGCTTGCCCAGCGTGATCGACGACTCGAACTCTGAAACAGACCCGTTTTTTAACGCGGTGCGCTGTGTTTCTGAAACACCGTTATTAGCCTTTTCGAAAATACCGTAAGCAAATTTACCGAGCATGATTCTGAATCTCCCTGTTTAGACTCATTAATGTAGTGGTTTTCCGTGGCATTTCAATTACTTGCCTTTATCGCGGCGCAGCATATCAGGCGTCTTTTATACAGGTTTTCATCTCGTTACTCACAATGGTACCAAAAAGAAATTAACGATAAATGGCCAAACACTGCATCAACAGGCATTTATTCCGCTCCGCCATGGACAGGTTTAAGGATTTATCCTAGCCTGTGCGCCTCGACCTACAGGGGAATGATCCATGCCGCAAATTGGCACCGCAATTGACACAAACGCACCGTCTTTCCAGGAAAATAAGGCAAAGATGGAAAGCCTCGTGGCCGATCTGAGGGCCAGGATCGCCATTATCGAACTGGGCGGCGGCGATAAATCGCGCGAACGTCATACCGCGCGCGGTAAACTGCTTCCCCGCGACCGCATTACCCATTTGCTCGACGCCGGTTCACCGTTCCTCGAACTCTCGCAAATGGCTGCGTACGAAGTCTATGATGATGTCGTGCCGTCCGCCGGAATCATCACCGGCATTGGCCGCGTCTCGGGACAGGAATGTGTGATCGTCTGCAACGATGCGACGGTCAAGGGCGGCACCTATTATCCGCTCACCGTTAAAAAACACCTCCGCGCGCAGGAAATTGCCGAACAGAACAATCTTCCCTGCGTCTATCTGGTCGATAGCGGCGGCGCTAACCTTCCCAATCAGGATGAGGTTTTCCCCGACCGCGACCATTTTGGCCGCATCTTCTTCAACCAGGCCAATATGTCGGCCCGCGGCATCCCGCAGATCGCGGTTGTGATGGGCTCCTGCACCGCAGGCGGCGCATATATCCCCGCCATGTCTGATGAAAGCATTATCGTGAAGGAGCTGGGGACGATTTTCCTCGCTGGTCCTCCATTGGTGAAAGCCGCCACGGGTGAAGAAGTCACCGCCGAAGATTTGGGTGGCGGCGATGTCCACACCCGGATTTCCGGTGTTGCCGATCACCTCGCCGAAAACGATCACCACGCCCTGGAAATCGCCCGCCGTGCCATTGCCAATTTAAACCGCGAGAAGGGTATGCCACTCGCCTGCATCACCCCGGCGGAACCGAAATTCGACCCGGTGGAACTGCACGGCCTCATCCCGCCCGATCTTAAAACCCCTGTGGATGTGCGCGAAATCATCGCCCGCATTGTCGATAACAGCGATTTAGATGAATTTAAAAAACGCTACGGAACCACGCTCGTCACCGGCTTTGCGCATATCTACGGTATGCCCGTCGGCATCGTCGCCAATAACGGCGTACTGTTTTCTGAATCGGCGCTAAAGGGCACACACTTCATCGAACTCTGCAACCAACGCGGCATCCCGCTAATCTTCCTGCAAAACATCACCGGATTTATGGTGGGACAGAAATATGAAAGCGGCGGCATCGCCAAGGACGGCGCGAAAATGGTGACCGCCGTTTCCTGTGCCCGCGTCCCGAAATTCACCATCATAACAGGCGGCTCATTCGGTGCCGGTAACTACGGCATGTGCGGCCGTGCCTTCAATCCGCGCTTCATGTGGATGTGGCCGAATGCCCGTATTTCCGTGATGGGCGGCGAGCAGGCGGCAGGCGTCCTTGCCACCGTCAAGCGTGCTGCAATGGAACGTGACAAGGAAAAATGGCCCGCCGCCGATGAGGCGGCATTTAAACAGCCGATCATCGAACAATACGAAACCGAAGGCCACCCATACTATGCCTCGGCGCGCCTCTGGGATGATGGCGTGATCGACCCGGCCGACACACGCCGGATTCTCGGCCTTGCAATCTCAGCGTCACTTAACGCGCCGATCGAAGAAACGAAATACGGCGTGTTCCGGATGTAATTATGGATGATTTTGTTGCAGAAAGAAAAATATTTGCCGTTTCTCTGCAGGGGGAGAGGTTCTGGATTCATCTTGCAGTAGGAAAACCCTATCGATTGGATGATGAGTCTTGGGCATGGATGGTCTGCATAAAAAATATAGAGATGTGATTGGTGGAGATTCCTGGCAAGCATTACATTTGTCGCTGAGTTCGTGTCATTACGCCTTGGATAACTTCTTATCCAAGGGCGGAATTTTGTATTATGACGAAAGCGAAAAAGAGATTTTCGAATCTTCTGTCGAATCTCTTGGCAATGCTTTTCAGCGCCGAGATATAAAATAAGCTTAGCGGGCTGTTTTATTCTCTTTAACTGCCTTATCAGGGGTCTTCTTTACGCCTGCATAATTCTCAATATCCTCAC
>JAQGJB010000106.1 GCA_028290825.1 Micavibrio sp. | reverse complement strand
GCCTTCGGTATCGGTACGAGCGAATTCGTGATCATGGGTCTGCTGCTTGAGGTCAGCCGCGACCTGAAGGTTACGCTATTTGATTCCGGAATGTTGATCACGGGTTATGCGCTGGGTGTTGTGATCGGTGCACCTATCCTGTCCCTGCTCGGAGCTATCTGGCCGAAGAAGACGATGCTACTGGTGATGATGGCGATCTTTACGCTGGGTAATCTGTTATGCGCCCTCGCGCCCACCTACCCTATTTTGATGATTGCGCGGATTATCACGTCTCTTTCACACGGTGCGTTCTTCGGCATCGGTGCGGTGGTGGCGACAGGGCTTGTTTCACCAGATAAGAAAGCCTCCGCCATTGCCCTGATGTTCAGCGGATTGACAATTGCCAATATCATGGGTGTACCTGCGGGCACGTGGCTAGGTCAGCATTTCGGCTGGCGCTCAACGTTCTGGGCGGTGACTGCGATTGGTCCTGTCGCTTTGATTGCACTGTCTGTGTTCGTGCCTAAAGAAACCGTGCGTCAGACGCTTCATATCAGCAGCGAATGGCAGGCGATCAAGCAGAAACAGGTTTTACTGAGCCTTCTGACAACAACGCTCGGCTTTGCCGGGGTGTTTACCATCTTCACTTATATAGCTCCATTCCTCACCAAGCTGAGCGGTTTTTCGGATGCTGCGATTTCGCCTCTGCTGGTGCTGCTGGGTGTCGGGCTGATCGCCGGGAATATTTTTGGCGGCAAGCTGGCCGATAAAAATCTGCACCGTGCTTTGTACCTGACGCTTGCGGGTCTTGCGGCGAGCCTGTTGCTGCTGGCAATGGTCGGCCCATCACCTTGGCTGACCGTTATAGCACTACTGGTTTTTGGTGTTGCGGGATTTGCAACTGTTGCGCCGTTGCAGCTGGATGTCCTTCACCGTGCGGACAGTGCGCCAACGCTGGCCTCCGCCCTTAATATCGCGGCGTTCAATCTCGGCAATGCGCTGGGGGCCTGGAGTGGCGGTTTGGTCGTGGATAGTGGCGTCAGCCTGCAACTGGTGCCGGTGACCGGGGCTGGCCTCGCGCTGCTGGGGATGGTGGTTGTGTGGATGAACCGGAAGAAGATGTGATCGCTTTCTGATATTTCAGACGCGCGAAGTCAAAAAGTCTTTTTGAATCACCCTCTTGCAACCCGAATCGGTTCGCGTATGATAATTACATGAACTGATTCGGGAAACATTCCCGATTTCCCCCTCCCGTCGTTCCTTTTCATACAATTCCGGCAGTTTGTTATTTTGAAATCAGGCGTAACCGACCTTACTCACGATTCCCGTTTTGCCCTCCTTGGCGATGCATGCCAGCGTATCTGGGCGATTCCGGCAATTCACGGCGAAACTGAAAAACTGATCGCCCTGCACGACCAGCTTTATAACCAGATCGGCCCTGGCGACCGTATCGTCTATCTGGGAAATTACGGCGGGCATGGTCCCAGCCCCTGCGAAACTCTCGATGAAATCCTTACCTTCCGGCGTGGCATCCTGGCCCAACCCGGCATGATGCCGTCCGACTTTGTCTATCTTCGCGGTGGACAGGAAGAAATGTGGGAGAAGCTTCAGCAGCTTCAATTCGCACCCAACCCCCGCGAGGTCCTGATCTGGATGCTCGATAACGGCCTGACGCCGACGCTCGAAGATTACGGCCTCCGCCCACAGGACGGCCTTAATGCCGCCGGCGAAGGTGTCATGTCGCTCACCCGCTGGACCGCCGCCGTGCGCAATGCCATCCGCCGCTATCCGGGCCACGATATTTTTCAGTGCCAGCTGCGCCGTGCCGCCTTCACCAATCCCCATTCCGAAACCCCGCTCCTTTTCGTGCATGCAGGGGTGAATACCGCCCGCCCGCTGCAGGACCAGGGTGATGCGCTGTGGTGGGGCGGGCAGAATTTTAATCAGATGGGCCATGGTTATTTGCCGTTCAAGAAGGTTGTTCGCGGTTTCGATGCCAGTCATCAGGGCGTTTATGTCGGCGACCACATGGCCACAATCGACGCCGGATGCGGTTTCAGCGGCAGCCTGGTTGCGGCTGCGTTTGACCGGGACGGGACAATAGCGGGTTTGCTTGAGGCATAAGTCCTCCCCGGCACCCGATAAAATGTGAATTCCTTATTTTTTTATGGAACTTTTTTAAGTTGTATCTTATACGTACTATGTCTTTTTCATCTAATATTATGACCAATATTTCCGGAGCTATGAATGCCCGATTACGATGATGTGCATATAGAGCTGAGCCGGGATCTGTGGCGAAAATCCTGCAAATTTTTAGCAATAATTGCAGCTCTTGAATTGATCTGGATTATCGTCCGTTAAGACGCGCGTGACAAATCAATAGATTTTCCAGTAATTTCAATATGTTGATACAACGCCGCAAAATCATCCAAACATCTTCATCCCCCGGCCACAATCCCGCCCCGATTGAGGCTCACCATATTCTTTACCGGACGATACTTATTTTTATCCCCCCGGTGAACTACCGCCGATGGAACTACGTATAAGAGTTATGCGTTGATTGAATGGAAGAGGAGTTCTGAACGTTATGGCATATATCGACGACCAAGGCACGCAAAAGGCCAATCTAAGCTACATCCGGAACTCGATGAACGAACCCCTGCTCGAACGTGAGCATGAGCTTGATCTCGCGCGCCGCTGGCGTGATAAGGGCGATGAAAAAGCCCTTCACGAGATGGTTCGTTCCTATACCCGCCTCGTCGTGGCGATGGCATCGAAATTCCGCAATTACGGTCTGCCGCTTGGCGACCTCATTCAGGAAGGTAATATTGGTTTGATGCAGGCCGCGTCAAGGTTTGAACCGGAACGCGAGATCCGTTTTTCGACCTATGCGACCTGGTGGATCCGTTCGGCCATGCAGGATTACGTCCTGCGCAACTGGTCGATCGTCCGCACCGGCACCACCGCAGCCCAGAAATCCCTGTTCTTCAACCTGCGCCGTCTGCGTTCCAAAATTGAATACAATGCCGAACGCGAAGGCCTTGGTGAAGATGGCCGCGCCTCGATCGCAAAAGAACTCGGCGTCAATATGAAAGACGTTGTTGAGATGGAAGGCCGCCTTTCCGGTGGCGACCATTCTCTCAATGCCCTGATCGGCGGCGATGGCGATGATGAATGGCAAAGCTTTCTGGCTGATGAACGTCCGAATCCTGAAGAAATCGTTATCGGCATGAAAGATGCGCAGACCCGGTCCAAATGGCTGAAGCAGGCTTTGGCCGAACTCAGCGACCGCGAACAGACCATTATCATGGAACGTCACCTGGGTCAGGAATCGGTCACGCTGGAAGATCTCGGCAAAGAGCTGGGCGTCAGTAAGGAACGCGTCCGTCAGTTGGAGCAGCGTGCGATGAGCAAACTGCGCGATTCAATCTCGAAACACATTTCGTCGAAAGACGAAGCCCTCATGGCAATGTGATACCCCCACAGATCCATGAATTCCCCGAACCAGCCCCTTCTTCCCCGAGAAGGGGCTGTTCTTTTGTCATTGCTAAAATGTAATCTGAATTATTCGCCGACAAACTTATACAATTGTCCCGTTGTCACATTTTCATTTTCGGCCAGACCGTTCAACGCTCTGAAAATCTGTTCTTTGTATTCAGCCGGTGACGACCGCGCCGCAAGCGTCGCGACACTATCCTCTGCCCCGGCCTGCACCAGACGCACATGATAAGGACTGATCGCCTGCATTTCTTCCGGTGTGATAGGCCGCAGGCTGAGGATCAGGCGCTTTACCGCGTCCAGTATGGCTGCGTCGGCGTTCGGCGGTGTTGCGACCTGGAAGCGGAAGATTTTATCTTTCGCCCATTGCACCGTGGCCAGGTGTACAGTCACCGGCCGCTGATTGATCGTCCCTTCGAACTGACCGACTGCCGCCGGTTTGCCATGAATCGCGGTATTGTCGGTGTTGGTCAGTTTCTCGCCCTGCATCCAGATATTGGTCATGAAGGTCATCGGGTCTTCACCCTTCGGGTTTGGCGCGCCGTCAAAGATTCCAACCACATTGCCCGTGATGCTGCGCACGATCACCTGTTGCGGCGTGTTGACGATGACGAAACCCTCCGGCGCGGTAAATGTGAACCCCATCTGCGGATGCCAGAAGGACGCGCCGCGCACGAAACCCTGATCGTTGCTATCGCCGTAGAGCATACCGTCAATCGCATGCAGGTAGTTGTCACGCCTTGTTTCTTTCGCATTCGCCGGATAGGACGCCGCCTGTGTCTGTGCCTGCGCCGCTCGGCCATCCGTCTGCGGGTGGGTGGAGAAATAGCTGAAGCCCGCGTTCTTGCCGCCGCTCATTTCGGCTTCCAGCGTCGATGAACGCGCCAGATTGTTCAGAAACTGCGCCATTGCGTTCGGGTCGTATCCGGCTTTGTAGAGATATCGCACGCCCAGATCATCCGCCTGGCTTTCCTGGCTGCGGGAATAGGAAGAAATATAGAGGTTGGACCCAAGGCTGGCCACCTGCGCGGCTGCGCTGCTGCCCACGGCTGCGCCGATGACCGATGCGCCGAGCGAGGTCATAACGCCGTGCGAATATCTTTCCGCCGCATGGCGCGCGGTGACATGGCCGATTTCATGCGCCAGTACTGCTGCCAGTTGCGCCTCGGAATTGGCCAGTGCAACAACGCCGCGTGTCACATAAACATAACCGCCGGGCAGCGCAAAGGCGTTTACAACAGGTGAATCAAGAACGATGAATTTATACTGCACATCGGGGCGTTCGGTATTTTTTACCAGGCGCTGGCCCACGCCGGTAATGTAGCTTTCCAAAGCCTGATCTTTAACAGTGCCGCCATATTCCTTCAGGATGTTCTGGTTTTCTTCCGCACCTACGCTGTTTTCCTGCGACGGGGACATCAGGGCGGTAAACTGGCTCTCACCCGTGGCGGGGTTGGTGCTGCATCCGCCGAGGGCAAAAAGCATCGCGCATACAGACCCGCCCATGAATGCTTTCCGTGCCAGGGCAGGGATAACCGCACTATTTATTGTCTTGAAAAAAACATACATAAAGGCCAATCTCCTAGGCAATGAAAGCCCTGATTTTAACTGTTTTTACGCTTGTGGCCATCCCCCTTCTGGCGGGTGTCACATTGGCGCGGGCGCAGGAGGCCGGGCCTGTTGTGACCGCCTCCCCCGCAAAGCCTCCTGTCATCCTGCCGACCCTCGGGACCTCTCCCGGCGATTCCGCGCCGCTGCGCCAGACGGTGAATAACCGCATGATCAACACCATCGACGGCACAACGCTGCATCTTCAAAGTGGCGAAACGGTTGAGCTGAGCGCCATCTGGATTCCGCAAGGTGCCGGATATCAGCCCAGCGACGAACTGGTCCGCGCCAAGCAATTTCTCGACAGCATACTCATGGATAATGACGGGGACCGCAATGTCACCCTCTACCAGACCAACCTCTCCGGTCAGGGCCGCATTAACCGCCTTGGGCATGAAATGGCGCATGTGGTGCGCAAGAACGGCAATGTCTGGCTACAGGGGGCTTTGATCGCCAACGGCCTGGCACAGGCATGGCCGACGCCGGTTAATCCGGAACTGGCCGGGCGCCTCTATGTGCTGGAGGACAATGCGCGCCGTGCCGGTCTTGGTATGTGGGCTGCGGACAGCCAGTACCGCATGCTCAACGCGCTTGACGACATGCCGAACCTTGACCGCTTTGCGGTGATTGAAGGTATGGTGAAATCCATCAGCATGGTCAGCAACGTCACCTATCTCAATTTTGGCGATGACTGGAAAACCGATTTCACGATTGGCGTTTCCTCACCCATCCGCCAGGTTTTGCTGCGGAACAATGTCGACCTGCAGAAACTGCAGGGGCAAAATGTGCGCGTGCGCGGCTGGCTGCGTTCTTATAACGGGCCGTATATAGAGCTTGAGGATTCAATCGCCTTAGAAACACTCGACATCGCGAAATCGGATAACATTGTTTCCGGCGCGCCGCAGCTGAGCGTACGGAAACGTGCGGCACCGCAGCCCTCCGTCACCATCAACAACATGAAAGCCATGGGTCAGTGGAAAGCACCGACCCAGGACAACCCCGGCGAGGAGCAAAAGCAGAATGCTCCGTAACCCTCCCCTTTTCGATCTGTTCCCGCCGCTTGCTCCATATTCCAGCGGCTTCATTTCCGTTGACGACATTCATACTTTGTACTGGGAGCAAAGCGGCAACCCCGACGGCGTCCCTGTCCTGTTCCTGCATGGCGGTCCCGGCGGCGGCGCATCGCCCCGCGCCCGGCAATTTTTCGATCCCGATCATTACCGCATTATTGTGTTTGACCAGCGCGGCGCAGGGCGTTCGATGCCACTCGGTTCAGTCCAGGACAATACGCTGGCGCATCTGCTTTCCGATATCGAACGCATCCGCGAACATTTAAAAATCGAACGCTGGCATTTGTTCGGCGGATCGTGGGGCAGCACCTTGTCCATCGCCTACGCCATCGATCATCCGCAACGCTGCATCAGCATGACGCTCTACGGCATTTTCCTGCTGGAGCAGCCGGAGATTGACTGGTTCCTTTACGGCATCCGTTCGATCTTTCCGGAAGCCTGGGAACAATTCTCCGGCGCGATCGCGGAGGATAAACGCTACGACCTCCTAGAGGCGTATTACGAATTGCTGACGACCGGGCCGATGGAACGCCGTGTCGATGCTGCGATCAACTGGACGCTGTATGAAAGCGCCTGTGTTTCTCTGCTGCCGAATTTCGAGACATTGACGACCGAGGAACAAAAACATCAGGCCTATTCCATGGCTTTGATCGAGACGCATTATTTCCGCAACCAGATCATTTCCGAGGACCAGAGCCTCCTGAACAAAATCGACCGCCTGCGCGCTATCCCGGCGTCAATCATCCATGGCCGTTACGACGTCATGTGCCCGATTTTAACCGCGCATAAACTGCACCAGCTCTGGCCTGAGGCCGATTACGTGATCGTCCCCGATGCCGGGCACTCATCCCATGAACCGGGCATCCGTTCACGCTTGATCGAAGCGACGGAACATGCCAAAAGATTGAAATAACACAATAGAGGAACCAATCATGACATTCAAAACCATCCGCGTTATTGACGTTAACGGGAAAACCGTCCTGCTGCGTGCCGACCTCAACGTTCCGGCCAAGGACGGCAAGGTCACCGACACCACGCGCATCGACCGCTTGAAACCGACGATCGATTTTCTGGTGAAACAGGGTGCGAAGGTTCTGGTGATGTCGCATTTTGGTCGTCCGAAGGGTGGCTTTGAAAAGGAATTCTCTCTGGCTTTCCTGATCCCCGCTTTGGAAGAAAGCTGGGGCCACACGGTTCTGTTCGCCGAGGATTGCGTCGGTGACCAGGCGGAGATGCTTGCCGGTTCGCTCGGCCACGGCCAGGTCGGTCTGCTCGAAAACCTGCGCTTTCATAAGGGCGAGGAAAGCAACGATCCGGCCTTCGTGGCACAGCTGGAAAAGCTTGGCGACATCTATGTGAATGATGCGTTCTCCGCTGCACACCGCGCCCATGCCTCGACCGAGGGGCTGGCCCATGTCATGCCGACGGCGGCAGGATTCCTGATGGAGGCCGAACTGAACGCGCTTTCCGACGCGCTTGAATCGCCGGAGCGTCCGGTTATCGCGATTGTCGGCGGATCGAAAATCTCCAGCAAGCTCAGCGTTCTCGACAACATGGTGCGTAAGGTCGATTTTCTCTTCCTCGGCGGCGGCATGGCCAACACATTCTTCTATGCGCAGGGCATCGAAGTCGGCAAATCGCTGTGCGAAAAAGATATGGCCGATGAGGCAAAAAAAATCATGGCCACCGCGAAGGCCAGCAACTGCACCATCCTCCTGCCCGTCGACCGCGTGATCGTTGAAAAATTCGGTGAAAATGCGGCGCATACCGTCTGCGATGCGATGAATATGCCCGCCGATCAGGAAGCCGTCGATGTCGGCCCGGAAACCATCAAAATGCTTGCTGATACCATGGCCACCTGTAAAACAGTTTTGTGGAACGGCCCGCTTGGGGTATTCGAAGTAAAACCGTTCGATAAAGGAACCAATGAAGCAGCCAAAGTTGTCGCGCATTTGACCAAAGCGGGCAAGGTCGTCAGTGTTGCGGGTGGCGGCGATACCGTCTCCGCCCTGGAACATGCGGGCGTTGCGGGTGATTTCACTTATATATCGAGCGCAGGCGGCGCTTTCCTTGAATGGCTGGAAGGCAAAACCCTTCCGGGTGTTGCCGCCCTTTCCGTGTACAAGACTGCTGCCTGATCGTCACTTGCGGAAGCAAAGCGCCGGGTACCGGTTACTTTGGATGAATATGAAGAAGGCTCTGCGCTTTGCCGACGCTGACGTTATCGAAGACGGACAGCGCGCGAAGCATCTCCGTATGGTCGACGATCCTGTCGACGCTGCGGATTCTCTGTGTCATCATATATATCCGCGACAGATCGGCCTTGGTAAGGCCCATCGCCCGGCAGGTGACGGCAAGATTTGCGCCTGATGAATCGCTGACCATATCCAGAACCATCTGCGGGTTCATGCCGCAATATTTCGAGAACATGGCGATAAACGTGCCGAACTGGCCCCTTTGCAGGGAATCCATGATCGGCGTCATGTTCAGGCGGCCGCTTTGTGCCAGGGCGTCGGCCATCAGGGTCATGCTGGCCGTCGGTAAAAACTGGCCGCGCGCGTCTTCGGTGAATTCAATCATGATGTCGTCCAGCGCCACGCTGGCCGCATCGCCGTTTATGCCGAAATTTGACTGGATATGGGCGCGAAGCTCCTGCCCCACATATTCATAGAGATGACGCGCCACAATTTCGGGCACATCCGCACGCATCAGCAAGGGCCGCGCCAGAGTTTCGTCATACTGGGCCATCGAACCCATGATGTTGAACGCCTTTTCGGAGATGCGCAGTGTTTTGTTCGCAGCGAGAATTCTGCCGGTCGGTCCATCACGGGTTTCGGCGAGTGTGTTAATCACCGCTTCGCCAAGGCTGAGTCGCCCTGCGATCTCCT
>JAQGJB010000098.1 GCA_028290825.1 Micavibrio sp. | reverse complement strand
AAGACCGTTTCATGATGCGCGTCGATGTCGATTATCCGAGCGAGGATATCGAGCATAAAATTGCGACCAAACCGAGCGGCGAGCTAAGGCTGGCCGCGATCCTGGACGCGGAGAAAGTCATGGCGGTTCAGAAGCTTGTTGATGAGATTTCGCTGGGTGAAGATTTTTCGCGCGCCTGTATCCGTATCGTGCGCAAATTCCGCCCGAAATCACCAGACAGCCCCGATCATGTGAAGCTTAATGTCGAGCGCGAGGCCAGTCTTCGCGCCTCCACCGCCTTCGTCCGGGCCGCGAAGACGCTGGCCCTCATCGAGGGACGCCAGCATCCGGATATGACAGATATCAAGCGTATTGCGCCGGTCATCCTGCGTCACCGCCTGACCATGAAGAACCCCTATGACGATCAGATCTTCGATCAGACGGTCGCCAAGGTTCTGCTGGAATTCGGCATCAAGTAATTATTTTTTATCGAGTTGTGGCAGGCCGCTTTGCGGCTTGTCATTTTTCTTATCGTTTTTCTGGCTGTCTTTTTCCATGATGTCGGCCTGGTCCAGCTTGTAATTTCCGGTCATGGCCAGCATGACGAAATTGACGCCGGCGCGCAGGGCGACGTCGCGGGCCTCGCTGCGCTTAGCCGCCCAGGCGGCAGACCAGTTATTTTCACCGATGATGACCGAAGTCACAACTTCAAGCCCGGAGCCCTGCGGCGCGGGTTCCTCGATCAGGATGTTGTCATTGTAGTTGAAGGTGCCGCGCAGGTCTTTGGCTTTGAAAAAGGTCTTGTTGACGGCACTGTCTTCCCTGACCTTCGTGAGGGGGCGCAATGTGACGTCGCCCAGCATATGGCGGAGCGGCCCCATGTTTCCCAGGCCCTTGCCCATGTTATTGAGATCGAAGACGATCAGGTGGGCCGGGCTCATTTGTATGTAAGCCTGGACTTTTTTCTGTGCGGCAGCGGAAAGGGTGGGCGCGTTTTCGCCGACAGGCCAGTAAATCATCGGGAACAGCGCGATATCGTCCCTTTCAATATCGATTTCGACCACACCAGCGATATCGATTGTGGTCAGGTCCCTCAGTTTTTCATGAAGCGCCATAAGACCTGCGCGCGCGGTATTGTCTACAGCCTGATTGCCGGTTCTGACATAGGCGAGGTGCGGGCGGGCTGCATATTGCCCGCTATTGGCCCGCGTGTAGGTAGAGAACGTTCCGGCGGCGGGCGCCGCATCGGTTGCGGGTTGCGCGGCGGCAATTCCGGCGACACCGGCCAGCACCAGAGAGGCGGTGATTGTTTTGAAATTCATAATGAGCCTGTTCATTTATTTTTATGATTAAAAACATCTATATTGCATAACATGCTCAAGGTCAATTACCCGCCGTGGTTTGGTTGTATTGCACCACAAAAAAAGCTGCCCGCGCTTGACACTGCGCGCCCCGCGTCCTAGAAAATTACATAAACAAAAAATAAGAAATAACAGGTTTGCAGGAATTGGGATGAAGCTCCGCGAAAAATTCGCCAAGGCAGCGACGACTGCCGCATTGTTTGCAGGTGTGGCGCTCTCCATGCCTGCGTTCGCGCAAAGTCCTGGCGATGCCCAGCCGGTGCCCGCCGGACAGAATATCATTTCCGCCATTTCCATCGATCCGGTTGTGCCGGTCCCGGTGATTATTGTGCTGGGCGGCGTATTTGCCCTGGCGGCGGGGATCGGTTTTGCAAAGCGGACCCCTGGCACGGCAATGCGCAGTGTCGTCAGCACGGCGGCTGTTATTGCGCTGCTTAATCCGCTTTATATCCAGGAACAGCGCGATCAGGTGGCGACAGAGGTATTGATCGTGGTTGACCGTTCGGCCAGTCAGAATCTTGGTGCGCGGGCGCAGGACACGGAAAAGGCCTATGCAGCGCTGACGCAGGACTTAAAAGCCAAAGGCATCACCATTCACACGGTGGAAACCGTTACGGGCAAGCCGGGTGCGCCGGGCGATGGCACCGAACTATTCGCCACGATGAACGAGGAACTGGCCAATATCCCGCGCGACAGGCTGGGTGCGATTTACATGATTACCGACGGACAGGTTCACGACGTACCGGACGACCTGAAAACCCTTGGTGCCGATGTCCCCGTGCATGGGCTGATCACAGGCAGGCAGAACGAATTCGACCGCCGCGTGGTTCTGGACAGGGTTTCGCCTTACGGCGTTGTGAACGAAGACACGCCGATTGCGTTTCATATCGCCGACGACGGCACGGCCAAAGGATCGACGGCACCGGTCAAGGTGACGATCAGCATCGATGGCAAGGAAGAGGCGTTCAAATACGTCACCGCGGGAGAGATGGCAGAGGTCAAGGTCAAAATCCCGCATGTCGGCACCAATGTTGTCGAGATTAAAACGGACGCGGTTGCGGGCGAGACATTCACGGCGAACAATACCGTGGCGAGCGAGATCCGGGGCAAGCGCAAGGCGCTGAACGTGCTGCTGGTTTCGGGCGCGCCGAATTCGGGCCTGCGCATGCTGCGTGAAATGTTCAAATCGGACCCGGACAATACGCTGATAAATTTCACCAGCATCCGCAATCTGGAGACAATGGACGAGACGCCGGAAGAGTTGATGATGTCGACATCCTTGCCGATGGATGATCTGTTCCTGCGCAATATCGACAGGTTCGATGTGATCGTGTTCGACCATTTCTCCAACGACGATATCCTTCCCGATCCCTATTTCGCCAATATTGCGGAGTATGTGAAGAAGGGCGGGTCGCTGCTGGTTCTGGGCGGCAAGGAATATACCGGCCCGAACAGCGTTTATAACACTTTCCTGAAGCCGCTTTTGCCCGTTGTGCCAGATGGCAATATGACGGAGGGCGCTTTTGTACCGAAAGTGACGACGCAGGGTGAAAAGCATCCCGTCACACGCGATCTGCCCGTGGCTACGCCGTGGGGGCATTGGTACAGTATGGCGGCCGGGAAAGAGCCGACCGGCGATGTCGTCATGGAGGGTGCACAGAAGAAACCCCTGATGGTTCTGGACCGCAAGGATAAGGGCCGCGTGACGATGATCATGTCGGATCAGTTGTGGCTGTGGGCTGCGGGGCATGACGGGGGCGGACCCGCGGCTGAGTTGCTGCGCAATACCTCGCGCTGGCTGATGCATAACCCGGTGATGGAGGAAGAGGCCCTGCGCATGCGCATGTCCAAGGAAGACGGGCAGCTGACAGTCGAGCAGCAGACCATGGCGGACCAGAGCGCGCCGGTGACGATCCATACGCCATCCGGGAAAAGTCTGGCCGCGAATTTTACAG
>JAQGJB010000073.1 GCA_028290825.1 Micavibrio sp. | reverse complement strand
CCGAAGACTTCGTCATTCCAATCGGCCGCGCCAAGATTGAACGCGCGGGCACCGATGTCACCATCGTCGCGTTCTCGATCATGGTCGGCAAGGCATTAGAGGCCGCGAAAAAACTGGAAGCAGAGGGAATCAGCGCCGAGGTTATCAACCTTCGCTCCATCCGTCCGCTCGACCGCTGGACCATTATTGAGTCCGTGAAGAAAACCAACCGTATCGTCAGCGTTGAAGAAGGCTGGGCTTTTGCCGGTATCGGGGCGGAGATTGCTGCCCTCGTCAACGAACATGCGTTTGATTACCTCGATGCACCGGTCCGCCGTGTCTGCGGTGCCGATGTGCCGATGCCGTATGCCGCGGGCCTTGAAAAATTGGCGTTGCCGCAGATTGATGAGATCGTGCATGTTGTAAAGAGCGTTTGTTACAAATGAAATCTTTGTACAAACTTAGAAAATTAATTTTGTATAGTGGCATTGGTATTTGCTTTTTAAATAGCATGCCTGCCTATGCCTGCAGTTGCTCTCCTGGGCCAAAAATAAACCTCTATGAAACAATTATAAGAGATAAATCAAATAATAGAGATCCTGCATTTGGTACCCTTACTATTCTTACAGGTGAGATCTTAAAATATAACAAGCATATAAACGAAGAATATCCCAACTCTATGGATGTCAAAGTGGAGAGTATTATAGAGGGTCGTCTTAGTGAGAAAATTATTCAAATATCAGGCGATAATGGTATGTTATGCAGGCCATCCGTTACTCAGTTTCCAATAGGAAAAAAGTACATCTTTGCTTTGTACAATTCTAATAATCTTGACAAAACCCCAAGCACAAAAAACTACTACATCTCTCTTTGTGGGACATATTCCCAAGAACTTACTCAGCCTTAAGAGGAAAGAATGCCCGTAAACGTATTGATGCCAGCCCTGTCCCCGACCATGACCGAAGGCAAGCTTTCGAAATGGACGAAGAAAGAAGGCGACAAGGTGAAAGCCGGTGATGTGATCGCGGAAATCGAAACCGACAAGGCGACGATGGAAGTCGAGTCTGCCGATGAGGGAACGATGGGCAAAATTCTCGTGCCGGAAGGGACCGAGGGCGTCGCCGTTAATACCGTCATCGCGATGCTGCTGGAAGAGGGGGAGACCGCGAACGATCTTGGCAAATCCCCTGCACCGAAAGCCGCAGCCCCGGTTTCTGCGGAGCAGCCGAAAGCTTCTGCCCCTGCCGCAACACCGGCCAAAACCGTGACCGCGCCACAGACAACCGGCAACCGCGTCTTTGCATCACCGCTTGCCCGCCGTCTGGCGGCTGAGAAGGGGATCGATCTTTCGTCCGTCAAGGGCACAGGGCCACATGGCCGTATTGTCCGTGACGATCTGGAGGGTGCCAAAGCCGGTACCGCGCCACGTCCGGCAGGGAATGCGGCAGCCGCGCCGCGCGCAATGTCTTCCGGTCCGGATGCGAAGCAACTCGCCGATCTTCTCGGCATGGCGTACACCGAAACTCCGAACAACTCGATCCGCAAAGTTGTGGCGTCGCGCCTGCTGGAATCCAAACAAAGCGTTCCACATTTCTATCTCACCATCGACTGCCTGATCGACGATCTGCTGGCCGCGCGTGAAAAACTGAATGCTGAAGCAAAAGGCGCATACAAACTTTCGGTCAATGATTTTGTGATCAAGGCCGTCGCCATGGCGCTGAAGGCCTATCCGGCGGCGAATGTGTCGTGGACCGATAATGCGATCCTGCAATATGCCAGTTCTGATGTTTCCGTGGCGGTTGCCACACCGAACGGCCTGATCACGCCAATCGTCAAGGCCGCCGAAACCAAAGGTCTGCGCCAGATTTCGGAAGAGGTCAAAGACCTTGCCGGACGCGCGCGTGAAGGCAAGCTGAAACCTGTCGAGTTCCAGGGCGGTACGTTCTCCGTCTCCAACCTCGGCATGTATGGCATCAAGGATTTCGGGGCAATTATTAATCCGCCGCAAGCCTGCATCCTCGCCGTTGGCGCGGGCATTCAGCAGCCGGTGGTGAAGAACGGTCAACTGGCGGTCGGAACTGTAATGTCGGTGACGCTTTCCGTTGATCACCGCGCGGTGGATGGTGCTGTAGGTGCGGAATACCTTCAGTACTTCAAGAAATTCATCGAAAACCCAGTCAGTATGCTGGTGTAGCCATGAGCCTGATGTCGGTCATCGTTGAATCTTTCCGAAAAAGTGAGGATCGCGTTACGCTCGACCGCAATGAATATCAATCGAAGCTGAAAGATTTTCACAAGGCCGCGGATGAGGGGCGTTCAATTCCCGTTCCCATCTATGTCTCACCGGAAGGCCGTGCGCAGATCAGCGGTCCGGCCCTTGTGCGCACGCCGGAATTCGCGGCCCGTATGCAGGCCGTTGCCCGTATCGCGCGGCAGAACGGACGACAGCCATGACCTTTCGTGTTGAAATCGCGGGCGGCATCGCCACGGGCAAATCCACTTTGTGCCACGCGCTGGCCGCGCGCGGTCATACGGCCATTTCCGAGAAACTGGATGAAAATCCCTTCCTTGGCCGTGCTTACCCGGATAAGGGGTCGCGCGGGTTTGATGTCGGCATGTCGTTCCTGATGTCGAAGGCATCGGGGATCGAAACAAGCGACAGCGCCGCACCCGTGATATTTGTCGATTACGCGATGGTTGCCGAATATGCGTATAACGATGTGCATCTGAAAGGCGTAAATGCGAAAGCGCATTCAATTGTCGAACAGGCCATACATTTCCGCCGTGAACAGATTGGCGATCCGGATATGCTGATTACCCTGTTTTGTCCGGTGGCGCATCAGATTGAGAATATCAGGAAGCGTGGCCGGGATTTCGAACAGGGGCACAGCGCCGCCTATCTCTTATCCATCAATAACGGCATTGCCGAATGGTCGCATGCAAAGATCGGCCCGGCCTGCAGAAAACTGCATTTCAACACGCAGGAGATTGATGTTTCCAGCCCGGCGTTTATAGGCACCCTGATGAATGCGATCCGCGCCGACATGGCCGCGAAAAAGCCCCCAGGCGGTGTTCCGGTACCTGCGCCTTAGGGGCTGATGGTTGCCAGGGCGGCCATATTGCCGAGGTGAAGATTTCTTATTTGTGAAAGGTAGCGCGGTTCTTCAAGTTCTTCAGGCGCACACATCGAAAGAATTGCGGGCGTGAAGGCGCGCATTGCCGCACCCGCCATTACATTCAAAGCCTTTAAGCGTTCAATGCCCGCCGCTGCATCCAGGGTGGCTTTCTTCGGGCTGTCCTTGGCATCGCGCAGCGCGATCAGCATCGCCCCCATGTGGGTTTTATAATCCTGGTGTTCCTGTTCGGAAACTTCGCTCCTGACTTTTTCCTTCATGGCGGGGTTAAGGCCGATCCATTTGGAAAATTCTTCGCTCAGGCGGATGATTTCATCGATGTTTGTGAACGCGCCGGTTTCAGCCTCGGCAAGAGACTCCAAAAGCGTCGCGTGGATGGCGTTATTGTGCTGCATCAAAATCACCCTCGAATTTTTTTGTATTTCCAACATTATGATTATAATTTTTATATGTCAACGTTTTTGCCTGTGGAAAGGGGCGGTACGGGTTCCGTTTTTCCGGGCCAGCCGGGCGGTCTTGCGGCTAGTATTTCTTATCATCTTGTTGGGGAAGAAACTCTATGCGTATCGAACTCGTCGGCGGGCTGGGCATTGGCAAGTCCACGCTTTGCAAGGCTCTGGAAAAAATCGGTTTTAACTGCATCTACGAAAACCTGAACACCAATCCATTCCTGGCAGACTGTTTTAAAGACCCGGAAAATTTCCGCTTCCCGTCCCAGATGTGGTTTGCGCTCTCCAAATTTCATGAGATTAAAAAATTCGAAGTTACGGACAAGATCAATGTCCTCGACCAGGCTGTGTTGAACGTCCGGGCCTATACCAATATGCTGTTCCGCGATGAAGACCCGGAAGCCCTGCACATCATCAATCAGTGTTTCGATCACCTGGAAGGCAAGCTGGGTAAACCGGACCTGCTGATTAATCTGAAATGCTCGCCCGCGGAACAGCTTCGCCGCATCCGGGGGCGCAACCGCGATCATGAGCGTTCGGTGCAGCTTGATTACATTACCGGCCTGCAGCAGGAAATGAACATCCTGATCAATCATGCCAGGGTTGATGGCTATGCGGTTCTCGATATCGACACGGAACAGGTCTATTTCCCCGACAATTTCTCCTATGCCGAAACTCTGGCGAACCAGGTTGCCGATATGTTCAAGCTGGACCTCGATTCCGTTCTGGGGGAAAAACAACCGGTTCAATACGGCCTTCCCGTCGCGGGAGCCGCATAATGCGGGTGGAGATTATCGGCGGGATGGGTGTTGGGAAAACAACGCTTTGCGCGACGCTGACGCGGCTGGGGTTTCATTGCGTGAACGAAAATCTCGGGCGCAATCAATATCTCGATCTGGCGTATGAAGATCCGCAAAGCTATGGCGTCTATTCGCAGATTTCTTTCGTGCTGGGGAATTTCTTTACCTTCAGGCAGAACGCGAAGTCTGAGGAAATCAGCATCTTCGATTATTCGATTATCAACGACATGGCCTATGCCACATTGTTCCTGAACGACAGCGAACGCGATGTTGTTTTGCAGACCATTGACTGCATGGAACAGAAGGAAGGCCGCGCCGACCTTTACCTCTACCTCACCTGTTCGCCGGAAATTCAATTACGCCGCATCCGCAACCGGAACCGGGATCATGAAAAGGGCGTAACCGAAGAATTCATTGCCACGCTCGATTCCCATCTGCGCAAATTCACCGCGCAGGCATCGGAGGCCGGGGCCAGGATCATCACCATTGATACCGAAGCTGTTAACCTGCTGACCGATGTGGATTATATCGGGCAGCTGGGGCTGGATATCCTGATGGCCCTGAACGGGGTTTTGGACGAAAAGCACCCGCTGCAATACGAACTGGCCGTTTTGGACGCAGCCTAGGCGTTTTTTCTTGCCGATTATGGTGAGCTGTTGCTAACCTGATAGCCTTATTGTTAAAGACCGGGGTCACCTCAATGCCGTCCTTTACGAATGCGGATCTGCCTTTCAATTTAAAAGAATTCTTCAATTGCGAAGCAAAGGGCCGTGCGACGGCATTGCGTGCGAAAGCCAGGGGAATTTTTGTGACAGACCATGACACAACTGAATTCCTGATTTCAAAGAACCGGTTTCTGGGCGGCGGTATCCCGCTGGACATGTCGACGAAATCCGATGAAAGTCACCAGCTGGTCATGGATTACCTCACCCGGCTTGAATATAACGTCTATACCTAGACGCAAAACCTTCCTAAAATACCGCCATGCGTGTGAGCTGGCAGGTTTTCAAATCAGATGGCCGTGTGGTTGAGGGGCAGGTTTTCGAGCCTGACCAGCCTTCCCATAAACTTATCCTTTTCTGTCCGGGGTTTCCGGGGGCGGGTGCGACGGTCTTTGAGCAACGGCATGCCGCGAGCATGGCCGGTGCCGGCTATACCCTCGTCGTTCTCAAACATTCGGGCACAAGATTGCAGGGGCCGCAGGCCCCACAGATGATTAATAATGCGGCGCGGCTGATGCTGGCACGGGCCAACGGGGAAACTCATCTGGGCGGCGGACCGTCTACGGTCGGGGACTGGCTGCTGGAGCCTTTGACAGGGTTGAAAGTTCTGGCGGACCGGTATGAGAGCATCGATATCATCGGCAACAGTTTCGGGGCGTTATCCTCGATGTGGTCCCTGACCATGCCGGATGCGCCGTTGGGCCGGATCAGAACGCTTCTTCTGATGGCGGGGGCGCAGGGTTTTCACGGCGGCGGGAATCCGGCGGATGTCATGAGAATATGGCGGCCGGAATTCGTTTCCGTTGCCCGGATCACGGAGAAAGTGACCTTAAATGAACCGGAACAGGTGGTGGCCGACATTCGCCGCTGCTATCAGGAATTGCCTTTGCGGATGAAGGGTTTGGCTGAGCATATCAAACTCAAATATCTGGTGGTGACACGGGATGAATTGCTTCATCTGAGTGATACCGAGGAATTTCGCGCCGCGATCGGCGGGCGTGGGGGAATTATAATCGATGACATCGACCAGGGTTATCCAGAGCATGGACTCTTGGCGCATGACATGCCGGATTACCCGACAGAAAATTTACTTTCACTAATTTAACAGGAAGCAACATGAGCCAAGATAAAACTCCTTCTGTCAGACTCATCCGTCAACGGTTTATGGAAGCGATGAGCCTGGTGCCTGATCCGGCCAGGCTGGGAAGCCTCTATTCTAAAAATGATGTGCGTCCTATTGCGGATGAAGCTTTTCTGATGACAATGTGTGAAGTTTTCAATGCGCCTTTTCAGGGACAGGAAAAGACTCCGTTATCAATTATGAGCAAGAAACTTATGGGACCAGATTCCCTGGGGAATGCCTTCAGGACGGTTGGAGCTTATATGTCTGTTCAGGCAGTCACCGCGCCATCAACAGTTACGAAAAAAGATGCCAACGCAATTTATGAAAAATTTAAATCACCGATGCGGTTCGAGCAATTTTTTCAAATGATGATGAAAGCAAACCGGCTTAAGGTACGGGCATTAAGTAGGGACTTAAGATAAAGCTTTTAGGTTTTACCCGGGAAAGGCCAACTGCCAATTGAAAAAATCAGGTCCGCGCCGTATAGTGCGGGCCTGATTTTCTTTTTCGGAGTTCTCCTATGGCTGACCATTCTTTTGATCTTGTTGTTATCGGCGCCGGGCCGGGCGGTTATGTGGCCGCGATCCGTGGCGCGCAGCTGGGGATGAAGGTGGCGGTGATCGAGGCCAACCATCTGGGGGGGATCTGCCTGAACTGGGGGTGCATTCCAACGAAGGCGCTTTTGCGATCCAGCGAGATCAATCACCTCCTGCATAACGCCGACCAATTCGGCTTTGAAATCAGCGGGATAAAGTTTGATTTTAAGAAGATAGTTGCACGCTCCCGGGCGGTTTCAAAACAACTCTCCACCGGGGTCGGTTTTCTTCTGAAGAAAAACAAGGTTACGGTGTTCGATGGTTACGGCAAACTGGCCGGCAAGGGCAAAGTGACGGTTGAGAAGGACAAGAAAGTCACCGATACGATCACCGCGAAACATATCATCATCGCTACCGGCGCGCGGGCGCGGACCCTGCCGGGGCTGGAGCCGGACGGGAAAATGGTCTGGACCTACCGCGAAGCCATGGTTCCGGAAGCCATGCCGAAATCCATTCTCGTCGTCGGTTCCGGCGCAATCGGAATTGAATTCGCCAGCTTCTATAAAAACATGGGGGCGGAGGTGACTGTGGTTGAGGTCATGGACCGAGTACTTCCAGTAGAAGATGAAGAGATATCTGCTTTCGCATTGAAAGCATTCCAGAAACAGGGGATGAAAGTGCTCACATCCGCCAAGGTCGTGAAGCTTGAAAAAGGGTCAGGCAGCGTCACCTGTCATGTTGAAGTTGGCGGGAAGACTGAAAAGATGACGGTCGAGAAAGTGATTATGGCGGTCGGTATTGTCGCTAACACCGAAAACCTCGGCCTTGAGAACACCAAGGTCAAAGTCGATCGCGGCAATATCCTCACCGATGAGTATCTGCAGACCGCGGAACCCGGCGTTTATGCGATCGGCGATGTCGCCGGTACGCCGTGGCTTGCCCACAAGGCGTCGCATGAGGGTGTCATCTGCGTTGAGAAAATTGCCGGACAAAAGGATGTCCACCCGATGAAGAAAGCCAATATTCCCGGCTGTACCTATTGCATGCCACAGGTGGCCAGCGTCGGCCTCACCGAAAAGGCAGCGCGGGATAAGGGGCATGAGGTGAAAGTCGGCCGCTTCCCGTTCATCGGCAACGGCAAAGCGATTGCTCTTGGTGAACCGGACGGCATGGTCAAAACCGTGTTTGACGCAAAGACCGGCGAGTTACTGGGTGCCCACATGATCGGCGCGGAAGTGACTGAGCTTATTCAGGGATATGTCGTCGGCAAAACCATGGAGGCGACCGAGCTTGACTTCATGCACACCATTTTTGCACACCCGACCCTGTCAGAAATGATGCATGAGAGTGTCCTCTCAGCCTATGGTAAAGCAATTCATTTCTAGATGATTTTCTTTATCCGCCACGGCCAGACCGATGCGAACCTGAAACGGATCAATGCCGGGGGCGGTCCGGGCGGGGATGTGCCTTTGAACGAAACCGGCCGGGCGCAGGCGCGGGCCTTTTCCGCCGCGCACCAGGTCTTTATCGAATCCATCGATCATGTTTTTATCAGCCCGATGATCCGGGCGCAGCAGACGGCTGAACTGATCCTTGCCGGACATAACAAGACAACGGATAACCTTCATGACCTCCGTGAAATGGAACTGGGTGAATGGGAAGGGGTGTCCTATGACATTTCGACCGATTTCTTCCAAAATCAGGTTCAGCCGCCGGGGGGCGAGAGTTGGCTTAACTTCCGGACCCGGTCGATTAATGCGCTGCGCCATGCCGGAGGAAAGCATCAGGGTAATGTTCTGGTCATTGCCCATGGCGGGGTTTGGTTTTCATACGCGCACATAACCGGCCATAAGGAGCTTTTCATTGAAAACTGCGTCCGGATGGATGTGTGCAGGGTAAAGCTGGGCCAGATCATCCTTCCCAACCCTGATAATGGCTTGTCATAGCATTCCTCACGGTTTATTAATGGGCTCTACAGGGAGAATAAAATGTCAGAGATCAAAGGTAAGAATTACAAGCTCGCCGGGTTTGAAATTTCACAGCACAATACGCTGGTCCGGGTTTTTGCCAAATTCTGCAACCATGACGATGATCCGCAAAACCTGCCCGAGAAGCATAACGGCCCCATTTTCCAAAACGGTGAGCCGCTTTCCATGCAACGAATTTACCCGAAAATTTCGGCTCAGGAAATTATCGATGTGCTCGTCGGGCCGGACGATATTTCGCCAAAGCAACAGGATAGCCTGGGCCTGCCCGGCAACCCGGAAGATATTCTCAACGATCTCGGTCCGGAAAAGCTGGCGCTGGTTCTTGTCGCGATCGGTAAGGCGAAAAAGGAATTCCTGAACCGGGATATCGTTATTAATGTTTTCGTTCCGGTTGCAGTTACGGCGGCGGAAAGCAAGCGGCAGCCATAATTCTTACGGCAATTATCAGGCGGGCCGGGGCGGGCAGTTCCGGCCTGTATTTTCAGGCGCGGCGTGCAGAAAAATCTCGTTCTCTCTTCTGAATCCATGATAGAAACGGACCATGACCTACGATCCCAAACTCCTCGACAAGGCCAAGCGTCATCCGGAAAAGCAGAAAAACCCGGATCGTCCGATGGGCAAGAAGCCTGACTGGATCCGCGTTCGCGCGCCGCAGGGCAAGGTGTTTAAGGAAACGCTCGATACCGTGCGCAGCCTCAAGCTGACCACTGTGTGCGAGGAAGCGGGTTGTCCAAATATCGGCGAATGCTGGGAAAAGAAACATTCCACGTTCATGATTATGGGCGAGGTCTGCACGCGGGCCTGTTCGTTCTGTAACGTGGCGACGGGCAAGCCGAAGGCGCTCGACCAATACGAACCTCTTCGCGTCGGCGTCGCCGTGCATGAAATGGGTCTGAAGCATGTTGTTGTGACCTCCGTCGACCGTGACGATCTGGAAGACAGCGGGGCCGATCATTTCGTTAAAACCATCGGTGCCATTCGTTTCAAGGCGCCGGGGACCACGATTGAAATTTTGCCCGGCGATTTCCGCGGCGATATGAATGCAATCGATTCCGTTATTCGCGCGCGCCCCGATGTGTTTAATCACAACATGGAAACCGTGCCGCGGCTTTACCCGACCATTCGCCCCGGCGCGCGTTATTTCCGTTCGCTGCGCCTGTTGCAAAGGGTGAAGGATGTCGATCCGTCGATCTTCACAAAATCGGGCCTGATGGTTGGTCTTGGTGAAACGCGGGAGGAGGTGGCCCAGGTCATGGATGACATGCGCGCCGCCGATATTGATTTCCTGACCATCGGTCAATACCTGCAGCCAACGGCCAAACATACGCCGGTGTTGCATTTCTGGACGCCTGAAGAATTCGAAGGGCTGGAACGCATGGCCCGCGCGAAGGGTTTTCTGATGGTTTCGGCAACGCCGCTGACACGGTCCAGTTATCATGCCGGTGAAGATTTCGAACGCCTGCGCGCTGCGCGTAATGAAAAGATCGCGCGTCAGGCCGCGGAGTAATCCCATGCCCGCCCGTTACAAGCTTTCAGTCAATGTCCCTGTTTCACATGCCGATGCCGTCCGGAAAGCGATCGGCGATGCGGGTGCCGGACGGGCGGAGCATTATTCCCATTGTTCTTTCTCCCTTCGCGGTATGGGGCGGTTTACACCCATTGCCGGAGCAAGCCCCTATATCGGCCAGGTCGGCGTGGCGGAAACCGTAGAGGAAGAACAGATTCAGACGGATCTGCTGGAGGCGGATATCAGGCCCGTTCTGGCCGCGATGCGCGCGGCCCATCCTTACGAGGAAATCGGGTTCGAGCTTGTCCGTCTTGTTGATACGGACGCGTTCCTGTAAGACGCAAAAAAGGCCGCATGGAAACCATACGGCCTTTTCTTCGTGCTGCGGAAAATTATTTCACCGAAGCTTTGTAAGTCTCATATTCCTGGCTGGAAATCGAGCCATCGCCGTTCGCATCGATAGAGCCGAAGGTTGATGGGGTTGAGACGCTGATCGTTCCAACCTGATCGATCTGCTGGGACATGCTTTTATATTCATTGCTGTCCAGTTTGCCATCCGCGTTGGTGTCGAATTTGGAAAATTGCGAACCGTTGGCGGTGAGGGTTGCGGTAGGGGTTGTATTGATACCTACCGTGCCGGTCGTTGCCGCGGTTCCCACTGTTCCGTTAACGGCTCCTGTCGTGTTCGTCGTTCCTGTCGTATTGGTCGTTGTACCATCGGCGTTCGTGGTGGTGGTTGTCGGGGTGATGTTGCCGGTAATTGAGCCGCTGGTCGAACCCTGCGTTCCGCCGACCGGGATATTTGGGGAAGCGGTCGTATTCGGGGACACTGTGGTGTTTGGTGACTGGGTCGTGTTCGGCGAAGCCGTTGTATTGGGTGACGCGGTTGTATTGGGTGACGCCGTGGCGGTGTTTGCAGATGACGTCGTGGTGCTTGGCGTTGTGGTCACAGCGCCAGTTGAATTAATCGTATTGTTCGCACCGATCGCGCTGTGGCCGGTGGCATTGCCGATGCTGTGACCGGTTGTGGCGGCAAGGGCCGGACCGGACAGTGTGACCGCCATTGCGGTGACCAGTAGTTTTTGTGTAATACGCATAATTTTTCTCCTCTGAATTCTGTCGTTTCCTGACCTTAATAGCTATTTAGAGTACTCTAATCTTAAAAGTAGAGGGAAAATACGCCTTTAATATGCTATGAGAAGGGAACTTTTCCCGTTTTTGCCCGCTTGTAAACCATGCCAACCCACGCCGAACGCCGAAAACTCCCCTATAGTCCGGAACAGATGTTTGATCTGGTGGCGGCGGTTGATCGTTATCCGGAGTTCCTGCCCTGGTGCATTGCCAGCCGGATCACCAAGCGGGAGGGCAATGTATTTTATGCCGATCTGGTGATTGGCTACAAAATGGTGCGGGAACGCTTTTCGTCCCGTGTAACGCTTGAGCGACCGAGGCAGCTTCGCGTGGAATACATGAAGGGGCCAATGCGGCACTTAAACAATATCTGGACGTTCGAAGCCAATCCTGACGGGTCATGCACCATCGATTTCTTCGTGGATTTCGAATTTAAAAACCCGATGTTACAGAAGCTTATAACCGTTTTTTTTCATGAGGCGGTTAAACGCATGGTCGGCGCATTCGAGGCAAGGGCGGTTCAGTTATACGGGGCCAGAGGCTCGGTATAAGCATTCGGCCGCGGTGTCCGGCCCGCAGCTATTTCCCGAAGGGCATAAATCTGCTCAGACGTCATTTGCAGAACAGCCCATTTATTTTCCAGGCCTGAATCACGGGAGGCGCGGAGAAGGGTGCACAGAGAATCCAGCTTTCCCGCCAGCTCCAGGACTTTTTCCGAGTCGCCGTCCCTGGCGTTCACCAGGTAGAGGATAAGGTCCTCATAACCGTGATATTCGTGTATTGGAAACTGAAAAACCGACAGCTCCGCCAGGTTGGTAAAGTCATTCCAGTCACGAACGGGCCGGTTTGGCGGTAAAGCGGTCGCTTTCGTCCAACTCTGGTTTAGGGTATTTACCAGATTCGTAAATTTTAAGCCGAGATATGAAATGATCATCCGGTTGTTATAGCAAATAATTTTCCTGATTACCTCTCATTTCTATTGACATGCAATGCACAAATCTGTTTTTCTGATTGTCATGAGCAAGTTCATCGCCCCAATGATGATTATTATTACCCGCGGCAGAAGCTAAGACCTTCTGCCACCCCAAGCGGCTGTGGCTCATTCTCGCGCATCCCATCCTCAGAACATCCCATAAAATGACCCGTCACCGGATGGCGGTTTGCGCAAGAAAGTTGTCTATATGTCTCCTGAATTACTCGAAAAACAGCCCGTCCTGCAGGCGCCGGAGTTGCCATTCGCCTTCGATAAAGTCAATCATCCCTTCGCGGTTTCGTTTGAGATTGCCGTCAATCCGGCCCGGGAACACCATGCGGAGACACTGGATGTTTTCATGCATAATGAGCATGAGACGCTTATCGTTGATACGTTGCCCAGTCTATGCGTGGAGGGTGAAACAACTGGAGCAAAGGTAGATTTCCTTAAGGCCGCTTATGAAGCTGCCTGTCATGACCTTTCAGTTACGTTTCAAAATGCCTCTGAAAAACCCATGAAAATGGCGGGTTGGAGCGTTGAGGGTGGTCAGCAGCGGTTCATTCTTGTGCACCGCGGCGAACGCGAGGTTTTACGCAATATGGCCTATGTCGCGGGCCTCGATGCCCACGATATGCTGGGGCTAGAACAGCATCATCCACGTAACACCGCGCGCGCGCAGATGATCTTCAAATATTAAACCGCTTTGCTGCCGTCATAATGGGGGTAGCGATAACTCAGATGAACAACCTGGCCATCGGTGGTTTTAAAATCGGTCGTCAGGGCCCTGTCCACCCGCATCGCATCCCACCCTGAAAGGTGGAGGATACCGATGGTTTCGTGAGGCAGATACGGTTCAACGAAGACCTGACGCTGCTTATCCCAGAGTGGTTTGAATTCGCAAAGCCAGTGGGTATAAGACGGCAAAACTTCCCGTTCGTAGCCGTCGATATACGACATTACGCCCAGAGTCATCTGCTCCGCTGTAAAAATTTTGCCCCTGCGCAGCGCCTGTTTCAAAAGGGTCTGCCACCGGTTCCAGTGGGTCGCGTCCCTATGAAGTGCAAAAGCCCCGGCCAGCAGGACATGATAGGGCAGAAGTTCCTTGGCGGTTTTGAAGCCGAAGGCTTTTTTGGCGTTCAGAAAGTAAAAACCCCGGATTTTCCAGGGCCAGCGGCCCAACCATTTGACGCGGACCTGACGCGGGTAGGCACGGTCGGCCTGGCTGGTCATGGTCATGCGCTTGGTTTTGGCGCCTTCGATAAACATTTCAATCGCTGACCAGTCCTGGACCCAGGTATCGCTGTCCATCCAGAAATAGACGTCATAGCCTGGAAAATAATCGGGAATATGGGGTCGTGCCACGCACGCCTTGAGGAATTCGCGCCCGCGAATCTTCCATTTAGGCAGTTTGACCGGCCATTCGGCGTCTTTCACGGTATGGCCGTCGTTTTCCAGGGCGGCAATCTGCTCTTTGGTCATTCCGGCATTCAGAATACAGATATCCATTCCTGCGGATTGCGGGAAACGGCGAATGGAATGAATCCATTCCAGCAGCATGGGATAATATTTATGATCTCCGCCGGAGATAAAACATATGCGGGTCATGGGTGAGCTGGTCCGTTCATGGTCAGAAGTTCATGGATATGAGTAAGGGCAGCCTCGACCGTCTGAAACCGCACAGCCCCCCGGTCGCCAGCGAAATTGTGTTTTGCCACTTTGGCAGGTTCGCCGCGCAGGGCATAGCCGATATAAACCAGCCCAACCGGTTTATCCTCAGAGCCGCCATCGGGGCCGGCAATTCCGGTAACGGAAACGCCGAGGTCAGCCTTGCTGTTTTTCAGGGCACCCTGAACCATCGCTATGGCGCATTCCTGGCTCACCGCGCCGCATGTTTCCAGAATTTCACGTGAAACATCAAGGAGTTCGGTCTTGGAGTTGTTTGAATAGGTCACGAAACCGCGTTCAAACATTGAAGACGCTCCAGAACGTGCTGTAATTCTTGAGGAAATCATGCCGCCGGTACACGATTCCGCCGTGACGAGAGAAAGATTTTTTCTTTCCAGCAAAGGCCAAATTTCATCAAGAATATCAGTCACTTCGTCAATTCCTTCAGTTTGTTCGTCAAAATCTAGGTTAAATTCCCGGGATTCCGGCAAAACGCAAAAAAACCAGGCAAATCGCCGCCATTATTCCCGCAGCCACATCATCCAGCATGACACCTTTTGCACCGGGCATTTTCTGGTCAAAATAGCTGACCGGCCAGGGTTTGAGAATATCGAAAAGGCGGAAGAGGGCGAAGGCCAGCAGAACCGAGCCACCTGTTAATGCCGCCGGAACCAGGGCGAGCCACATTCCGACCACTTCATCCACCACCACCATTTTGGGATCGGGATCTTTGGTCACATTCATGACATGGGCTGCGGCTTTCAGCCCCGGATAGTACAATGCCGTCGCAGCCAAGATTAGCATAAGGGGACCACCCAGAACTAGGAAAATTATCCCAAATGGTAGGGCGCCGATTGTTCCCCAAGTGCCGGGACCGGGACGCATCAGGCCGCATCCAAACCAAAGGGCAAGGAGTGTGCGGGGATTTTTTAGATTTAGGTCAGGCGGGATTCGAAACATGATCAGTTGTTTTACCCCGAACATGTGAATGGGCCAATGGATATTTAAGCCTGTACAGGCAACTGAATGGTCGCGAGAGCCTGAGCCGCGATGCCTTCCTTGCGGCCCGTAAACCCGAGTTTTTCGGTGGTGGTGGCCTTGATGGAGATGCGGTCGGTGGTTATCCCGGTGATTTTAGAAATGACCTTCTGCATCGCCTCACGATGAGGTCCTATCTTTGGTTCTTCACACATAAAAGTTAAATCAATCAAAGTAATTACGGCATTTTTCTCATGTAAAAGCTCAACGGCTCTTTTGAGAAAAATTGTGCTATCTGCACCTTTCCACTGGGGATCGGACGGTGGGAAATGCAGGCCGATATCGCCTGCGGCGATTGTCCCGAGAAGGGCATCGGTAACGGCGTGAAGGCCCACATCGGCATCGGAATGCCCCGCCAAAGTGCAATGATACGGGATATCGACACCGCCGAGACGAAGGGGGCCGGGTCTGCCGGGATCAAAAGCATGGACGTCGAAGCCGAGACCTGTGCGGGTTTCGGTGTTGGTCTGCATTATCTGTCTCATTATTTCTCTGGCCATTTCCAGGTCGTCGGGTGTGGTTATCTTGAAATTGCGGCGATTACCCGGGACGAGGGTGACGGGATGACCGAGGGCGCGGACGAGGGAGGCGTCGTCCGTAAAACCGTCCTGATCCCGGAATTTATCATGGGCTTCGCAGATCAACCCGTAACGGAAGGCCTGTGGGGTCTGTATAGACCAGAGGTCGGACCGATCAACCGGTTCGCCGCCGGACCGGGTGAGGGTATCGGCAACAGGGACGGCCAGAGTGGCCGCGCCGGAGGTTGAGGCCGCCAATACCCCCCTCTCGATATCTTCCTTTGAAATTAAGGGTCTGGCGGCGTCATGAATCAGGATGATTTCTTCTGAACTAATATCACTAAATGATCTTAAACCATTGAAAACACTTTCTTTTCTGTTCTTTCCCGACGGAGAGGGGGGCGGCAGGTGATACTTCAAAAGCGTGTCACTGACGAAGTCAAGATGGGAAGGGTCGCAAACGAGACGAAGCTTGTGTAATGTTTTAAATGAAAAAAATACTTTAATAGATTGTTCTAAAACAGAAATACCGTTTAACAACTGATATTGTTTCGGTGTTTCAGCGCCGAAGCGGGTGCCATTCCCACCGGCAACGATTAAAACAGAAAAGGGCTGGATTTCGGTCTGGCTCATGCAGCCGTTTTACAGGAATTTGAGTGGATTTCAAATCCTCATTGCCTTTAGGGGCCAGAGGACAATCCGGCCAGCGGATTGTCCTCTGTCTGAAGTTGAGGCTTTTGCAGGGAGTCAGCCACATTCTGTATGGTTGAGCGGGCCAGTTCGCCCATCTGGAAGGAATATTCAACGCCGGCGGTAGCGAGGATTTCGCTGATGCCTTTAGAGCCGTTCGGGTCAAAGGGCCGGAACAGCGTGTTGAGGGTCCTGTTACGGGTTGCCTGATCCTGGTCTTTCAAGTGATTGTAAAGACCTGCCGAAACAAGTGTACCGATCGGGCGGCAATGGAGGGATTCGATCTGGGCGTCGCGTTGTTCGCGGGCGGATGGGTCCCCAGAGTGAAGGGTTTTCATTATTTCGTCAGCCCTGGGATGTTTATCCCAGTCTTTGCCAAACCATTGATGGATGATTTCAGAACCCGGCGGCTGACCCGCATCCAGGGCATTTTGCATCGCCTTTGCATTCAGGCCGAGGGGAAGATTGTAGATATTTTCCGTCATAAGCGCGGAATAGTGCCGTTTTGCAGCTTCAGCAACCTGCGGGTCAGGGTTGTTTATAAGGGCGTCACAGGCGATCTGCTGGGGCAGATAGGCCTGGAATTCGTTCAGGTGTTCCGGGGTGTTGCGGAAGCTGCCCCCGGCTTCGCGTGCGCAATCGTCGGCAATTGAATGGCCGATTTCGTGCGCCATCCAGATGACGCCGTCGATGGTGCCGTCAAAATCATAATCGATAACGGAGTGCGGCAAGGGATTCGCCGGGTTATATTGGTTGGCGGGGCTTTCCGCCGGACGGGAACGCATCATCCGGCATTCGCCCGGGGCGACTTCCTGCAGGTTCCAACGGGCAGGATTTTCGAAAATAGCCTGGGCACGCCGTCCCAGTTCAGGATCGAAATCGGAAAAAGCGTTTATAATCAGCTGTCTTGATTCCGGGATGGTGAAGCGTTTATCGCCCTTTGGCAAAGCCGGGTTTTGCAGAAATGCGAATTCCCCGGGCCGGGCAAGGTGGGACTGATAAAGTCCAGGCGCGATTTTTTCAGCCTCGGCAATTACCGCATCGACCACGGAGTCTGGGTAGTAGAGGCCCGGCGCGGCAAGGGCGGCTCCGGCTGCGGAAAGCGTATATTTATCAGCCTTCTTGCTTAACATTCCATAATTGTAGTTAGCTAAAGATTTAAAGTCAATTATTAGCCAGTGGATTGTTATTGCTTGCCAAATGTCACACCTGTTGCTTTATTGCAACACCGTGTGATAATCGGCCCCGACTTAATATATAGAGAAGATTCGTTTGAAACATCCAAAGCCTTTAACCCTGCGCAGTATGATGCCGCTGTTTTTACGGCGTATGATTCCGCGCCTGTCTTCGCCGACGCGGCGGCGGGTTAATATGGTTATGGGTCTGCTGCTGACGGGGGCGGCGGTGGTTTCAGGGATTGCGACTTATGCGGCGCTGACCTCCGCACCGCCTTTCGGCAAAGATCCGAAGACGGTTTCCCTGTTACTGAATATCGATCTGATCATCCTTCTGGTTCTGGTGTCGATGATTGCGCTCCGCCTCGTGCGGTTGTGGAGCGGACGGCGCAGGGGGCAGGCGGGTTACAGCCTGCAGGTGCGGCTGGTGTTTATTTTTGGTTTCCTGGCGGCGACACCCGCGATCATCATGACGATTTTCTCGGCGACGTTTTTTCATTACGGCCTGCAAAGTTGGTTCAGCGACAAGATCAGGAATGCGATCAACCAGTCGCAGGGATTTGCCGAGGCCTATATGGTCGAGCACCAGCAGGTAATCAGGGCCGATATTCTTGCCATGGCGAACGACCTTGACCGGTCGGCGAATGTCCTGGCCGGGGACAAGCCGGAATTGCAGAAATTTGTCCAGACCCAGTCTTTCATCCGGAATTTTTCGGAGACGGCGATTGTCGACGGGGCCGGGCATGTGGAAATGACGTCGGGGCTTTCGCTGTCCCTCGCTTTCCAGACGATTCCGAAATATACGCTGGAGCAGGCGGCACAGGGCGATGTTGTCATGCTGAGCAGTACGGGCGACGAGCAGATCCGGGCGATGGTAAAGCTGAACAACTATCCGGACTCATATCTGTTCGTCGGGCGCATGGTGGACCCGGTGGTGCGCGAGAGGCTGGACGCGACCGTCAAGGCGGTTCACGAGTATGAGCAGCTGGAGGTGGACCGCGGGGCATTGCAGGTGAAGATGGTGATGATTTTCGTCACGGTTGCGCTTGTGTTGCTGTTCGCGGCGGTGTGGTTCGGTCTGGTTCTGGCGCGCCAGCTTGCCAGCCCGATTACGGGGCTTGTCAATGCGGCGGACCGCGTGCGCGCAGGCGATCTGACGGCGCGGGTCGCAACGGACGACGCGATTGATGAATTCGAAGTTCTGGGGAATGCCTTTAACCGCATGACAGCGCAGATCGGCGAACAGCGCGACGAGCTGATCAGTGCGAACAGGCAGCTGGACCAGAGGCGGAGATTTACGGAGACGGTTCTGGCGGGTGTATCGTCCGGCGTTGTGGGCCTGGACCGGGAGGGACGGATTACGCTTGCGAATACTTCTGCGGCGGCACTGCTGCAATCAGAGATGTCGGCGATGATCGGGCAAAAGGTGACGGATATCCTGCCCGACCTGGAGCCGATGCTGGATCAGCCTTCGCTGAAACTTCGCCCGACGAGCCAGATTGAAATTCTATATTCCCCGAAGGACGGTTCCGGACGGCGGACTTTGCTGGTGCGGATTGCGCTGGAGCTGATCGGCGATCAGGATATGGGCGCAGTGCTGACCTTCGACGATATTACCGAACTTCAATCGGCGCAGAGAAAAGCGGCGTGGTCGGATGTGGCGCGGCGCATCGCGCATGAAATCAAAAATCCGCTGACGCCGATTCAATTGTCGGCCGAGAGACTGAAGCGGAAATACCTGAAGCAGATTACGGAAGACCCGGAAACTTTCGCGCAATGCACCGATACCATCATTCACCATGTCGGCGATATCGGAAGGATGGTGAATGAGTTTTCCTCCTTTGCGCGGATGCCGGAGGCCGTGTTGCAGCGCGAGAATTTAGCCACGATCATCCGTGATATGCAGGTGTTCCAGCAGCAGGCCCATCCGGAGATGAGCATTACGCTGCACGGCCTGCTGGAGAAAAACATGCCGCTTCATGCTGAAGTCGATGCGCAGCAGGTGCGTCAGGCAATGACCAACGTATTGCAAAATGCCATCGATGCGATCGAGGGGGCGGAAATCCAGAACGGTAAACTGCAGATCACGGTGATGGACGAACCGGCGGGCGGGGTGGCGATTGTTGTCAACGATAACGGACCCGGACTGCCCAAGGGGGTCGACCCGGCGCGGCTCACCGAACCTTATGTGACCCACCGCGAGAAGGGCACCGGGCTTGGCCTTGCCATCGTTAAAAAGATTATGGACGACCATAAGGGTAAAATTATTCTTGGCGTTCCCGAATGGGTAAAAACTTCGCCCGGCTGGATGGAACTGGGCGGCGCGACAAGTGTTTTAATATTCCCGATGGATCACATTGCAAAGGTAGCTGTATAAAATGACCGCAAATATTCTGATCGTTGACGATGAAGAAGACATCCGCCGCCTGATTCAGGGCATTCTGGAGGATGAAGGCTACACAACGCAGCAGGCGGCGAATGCCGAGCAGGCTTATGTGCGCATGGCTGAGAAGACGCCTGCGCTGGCAATTCTCGACATATGGCTGGGGCAGGGGGATGAAGACGGGTTGAAGATTCTCGCGCGGATCAAGGAGGAGCACCCGCTTCTTCCCGTGCTGATGATCTCGGGTCACGGAACAATCGAGACGGCGGTGACGGCGATCAAGATGGGGGCCTATGATTTTATCGAGAAACCGTTCAAAACGGATCGCCTGCTCCTCATGATCTCGCGTGCGCTTGAGACGGCGGCGCTGAAAAGGGAAAATCTCACCTTGCGTCAGCGGGCTGATGTGCCGATGGATCTTTCGGGTGAATCGGCGGCGGTGGTTTCGCTTGGCCAGACGCTTGGCCGTGTCGGTCCGACCAATAGCCGTGTGCTGATTTCAGGCGAGCCGGGAACGGGCAAAGATCTTGCGGCGCGGATGATTCACAAAATGTCAGCGCGGAGCACAGGGCCTTTTATGATGCTCAACTGCGCCACGCTGCTGCCTGAACGGCTGGAGATTGAATTGTTCGGATCGGTTGACGGCACGACGGGCGTTCTGGAACGCTCCCATGGCGGCACGCTTTTGCTGGACGAGGTGGCGGATATGCCGCTGGAAACCCAGGGCAAGATTGTGCGGGTCCTGCAGGAGCAGAAGTTCTCACGAATCGGCGCAAAGGACCCGGTGCAGGTTGATGTGCGGATTCTGGCCTCCACCAACCGCGATTTGCAGCAGGCGATGGAGAAAGGTGATTTCAGACAGGATCTGTTCTACCGCCTGAACGTGGTGCCGGTGCGCATGCCGTCCCTGCGTGAACGGATCGAGGATATCCCGGCGCTGGCCGATTATTTCCTGCGTCAGTATGTGGCGAGCAATGGCGTGACGTCCAGAACGATGTCGGAAGCGGCGCTTGCCGCGTTACAGGTTTATAACTGGCCGGGAAATGTGCGGCAGCTTCGTAACATGATCGAATGGGTCATGATCATGAATGCGCCGTCGAGTGAGCCGATTCGCGTCGACCAGTTACCACCGGAGATAACCGGGCAGTCGGGCGATGCGGGGACGGCGAGGGTCCTCGACAGGGAACTGGCGGCGTTGCCGTTGCGTGAGGCGCGTGAGAAGTTTGAAAAAGATTATCTGGAGGCGCAGGTGAAGCGGTTCCAGGGGAATATTTCGAAGACGTCACAGTTTATCGGGATGGAGCGCTCGGCCCTGCACCGGAAATTAAAGTCGCTGGGTATTGCGATGAATGACAGTTCGGATAATATTGCGGCAACGCAGAAAAAATCAGCTTAAAGGGTGTTGCCATGCCAAGAATTGCTTACGTCAACGGATCCTATGTTCCGCATCATGAAGCGTCGGTCCATATCGAAGACCGCGGGTTCCAGTTTGCGGACGGGATTTATGAAGTTGTTGCCTGTATCAATGGCAAGATGACGGATGAGCGCGGGCATCTTGATCGGCTGGAACGGTCGCTGGACGAACTGGGGATTCCGATGCCAGTGACGCGCAGGAGTCTGCAGTTCATTATCCGCGAGATGGTGCGCCGGAACCGTCTGAAAAACGCGAATGTTTATATTCAGGTGACGCGCGGCGTGGCGAAGCGGGATTTCCCGTTCCCGGTTGAGGTGCCGCCGTCAATCGTGCTGACGGCGCGCAATTTCCAGTTTGATAATAACAAGAATGTTGAAAAGGGCGTCACGGCGATGACCGTGGCGGACATCCGCTGGAAACGCCGCGATATTAAAACCACCATGCTTCTGGCCCAGGTTCTGGCGAAGCAGGAAGCCATGGATGGCGGGGCGTATGACGCATGGATGGTCGATGATGAGGGGTTCGTGACCGAGGCATCTTCGAGCAATGCCTGGATCGTCACCAAGGACGGGAAACTGGTGACGCGGAACGCCACAACCTCGATCCTGCGCGGTGTCACGCGGACGGCGTTCGAAAAAATCTGCTCCGGTTTACAGATGAAGATCGAGGAACGGGCCTTTACCCCGGCGGAAGCCTATGAGGCGCAGGAGGCGTTTAACACCAGCGCGGTCGCCCTGGTGGTGCCGGTCATCATGCTGGACGGCAAGAAAATCGGCACGGGCGAGCCCGGACCGGTGGCGAAAAAATTATATGCGGAATACCGCGCCTATGCCGAGGGGCAACGCGGCGAGCATGTGGAATGGGTTGCAAATCTGGATGAGGACGAGGCCTGATGCAACCGTTTGACGCTGTATTCTTCGACTGGGACGGGACGCTGGTTGATTCTCTCGATTTTGTATTCGGGGCGCATAATCATGTCCGGACCAGGATGGGGTTTGAGGCGTGGTCACGGGAAGAGTTTGTCGTTAACGTTAAATATTCGTCGCGCCAGCTTTACCCCCGTATCTATCCGGGACGCGAAGAGGAAGCGTTTGACCTTCTGGCGCGGTTCATGGATGAGAACCATCTGAAGGATATTATCCTTATTCCGGGCGCGCTTGAACTGCTGGAGACGTTACATTCCGCGGGGATTCCCATGGGCGTAGTGAGTAACAAGCGTGACGCTTTCGTGAAGAAAGAAGCGACGCATCTGGGGTGGGACAGGTTTTTCAAGATTGTTGTCGGGGCCGGATATGCGGCCAACGACAAACCGGATGCCGAGCCCCTTGTACGGGCGCTGGCCGAGGCAGGATTAAGGGCAGGGCATAATATCCTTTTTGTCGGTGACACCGAAACGGACCTTCTTTGCGCCAAAAATGCGTCATGCACCGCTGCATTCCTGTATCATGACCAGCCGGATAATCCGTTGATCTCTCAATACAATCCGGATATCATTGTGAGGAATTGTATTGATTTAAAAGAAAAGTTAATTGCGCCCGGAAATAGCCACAGAGTAGTTATTTAAAACCTTGCCCTGAACTTGCTTTTTCTTTAAGCAGGGGCTGCTTGAAGTGTAAATTAACCATAAGAAAAGGAGCCAAAATTGGCCGAAAAAAATCAAAACGTACAAGACGTCTTCCTGAATAAAATCCGTAAAGAGAAAATGACCGTCACGGTTTTCCTCGTCAACGGGGTTAAGCTTCAGGGTGTCGTTACATGGTTCGACAATTTTTCTATGTTGCTGCGTCGCGACGCCCATGTACAGCTTGTGTACAAACATGCCATTTCCACCATCATGCCGGGCGGCCCGCTGTCGCTTTATGAAGGTGAAGAAAAGCTCGACGACACACCGACAGCATAAGACCTGCAGGTAAAAGTTATGAGCCAGATTGATCCCGCTACAGTTTTTATACCGGACGGGGTTGATCTGGCTTCTGCTTTTGCGCGCGTCCGGGGCGGGAGCCTCGGGATAGGAGCGCATCAGGACGATCTGGAGATTATGGCGATTCACGGGATCGGCCAGGCTCTCGGTAAAAGCACGGAGATGTTCGCCGGTGTCACAGTCACCGACGGGCACGGCAGCCCGCGCAAGGGACGCTATAAAAATCTCAGCGACGATCAACTTGCCGGTATTCGTTACGGTGAGCAGAACGAAGCAGCCCGCCAGGGGCAATATGCCGCACAATTCCAGCTTGGCTATGCCAGCCGCGATATTAAGGGCGGCGCACCGCGGCGCGGTGATGAACTGGCCGCCTGCATCCGCGACATCATTCTGAAGACACAGCCGAAAACGATTTATACGCACAGTCCCTTTGACCTGCACGAAACGCATGTGGCAGTGACACGGGCGACGATTCAGGCGCTGCAATCCCTGCCCGCCGATAAAAGGCCGCAGAATATTTACGGGTGCGAGGTATGGGGCAGCCTCGACTGGCTTAACCCGGCGCATAAGGTGCAGCTTGATGTCTCACCCTATATTACGCTTTGGAAAAAGCTGATCGCGTGTCACGATTCTCAGGCGAAGGGCAGCAAGAATTATATTTCGGCCACAATTGGCCGCGCCTTCGCCAACGCAACGTATCAGGACCCGCGCAAGGCCGATAAGGCCAAAGCGATTACGCTGGCCGTGGATCTCCGTCCGCTGGTCGATGGCCCGTACATGGACGCCGCACGGTTTGTACGCGACCATCTGGAGCCGTTTGTGGCCGAGACGATACAGCGGGCAGAGCTTTACGCGCCGAAGTAATCCTTCCTGTTTGTGCGCGAAGCGAAACAATTGAGCAAAACAGCTCAAACCTTGATTACCCTTGATTGCCGCGTTGGCTGTGCCGCCCCGCAATAGCGATTAAGGGGTTGTTATTGGGGGGTGGGAGCCTTAATTTACAGTCATGAAGTCCGAAAAATCCGAAACCGCCATCGTTCTCCACCCTGTTCTGCCGCATGCTTTATCGAGTGTGACGGGCAACAGGGCTGTTGAGGATGTGCTGGAGGAGGCAGAGGGGCTGGCGCGGGCGATCTGGCTGGATGTGCTTGAGACCAGGGCGGTCAAAGTTTCGCGTCCATCACCTGCGACGCTGTTCGGCAAGGGCGGGGTGGAGACGATCAAGACCTTGATCGAGGAACTGGAGCCGACGATTGTTATCGTCGATCATAATCTTTCCCCGGTGCAGCAGCGCAATCTTGAAGAAGAATGGAACGCGAAAGTGATCGACCGGACAGGGTTGATCCTTGAGATTTTCGGGGCCCGGGCGCAGACCAGTGAAGGAAAAATTCAGGTTGAACTGGCTGCACTCGAATACCAGCAATCACGGCTTGTCCGGTCATGGACCCACCTTGAACGCCAGCGCGGCGGTGCGGGATTCATGGGCGGTCCGGGCGAAACCCAGATCGAGATGGACAGGCGGATTATCCGCGACCGCATTACCAAGCTGAGGCGCGACCTGGAACAGATCAGGAAGACACGCGATTTACAGCGCAAGGGGCGGGAGAAAACGCCATTCCCTATTATTGCGCTGGTCGGCTATACCAACGCGGGCAAATCGACATTGTTCAACAAGATGACGAAGTCGGATGTCTTTGCAAAAGATCTGCTGTTCGCGACACTGGACCCGACGATGCGGCAACTGAAACTGCCGAACGCGCAGCAGGTTATCCTGGCGGATACGGTGGGGTTTATTTCGAATTTGCCGACACACCTTGTAGCCGCGTTCCGCGCGACACTGGAGCAGGTGCAGTATGCCGATGTGATCATGCATGTGCGGGATATTTCACGCCACGACAGCCCGGCGCAGCGACAGGATGTGATTGACGTTCTGGCAGGCCTCGACATCGATTATGATGCCGATCCTCGCGTGATCGAGGTCTTGAATAAAATCGACCTGCTGCATCATGAACATGACCAGCACGACGAAAAGCGCGATGCCCTGTTCGATCCGCGCAAGATCGCCATATCCGCCCTGACCGGGGAGGGGACGGCGCAACTGATGACGATGATTGAAAACATCGTTTCGCATGACCGCGTAAGGGTGAAATATACAATTCCGCCGGAGGATGGCGAGGCTTTGGCATGGCTTCATGCGCGAACCCGTATTATAGATAGAAAAGACAAAGAAAAAACCATTGCCCTGACCGTGGAGATTTCCCCGGCGGATCAGGGACGATTTGAGGACAGGTTCGATTATGGGACGAAGAAAGCTTAAAGGTACCTTCATGCAGACAGCGAGCAAAATTGATATCGATGCGCTGGCGCGATTACTTGTATTGATGGCGGATAACCATATCGTGCCGTATTTCCGCAACCTGAAGGCGGAAGATATTGAAACCAAATCCCATGCCAACGATTTTGTCACGCGGGCCGACAAGGAAACCGAAATCGCCCTGACCAAGGCTTTGCACACCATGGTTCCGGGCTGCACCGTCATCGGGGAAGAGGCCGTTTCGGCGGGCCTGACGACGACCGATGCGCTGAACGACCCGAAGCAGGTTATTTTCGTCCTTGATCCGGTGGATGGCACATCTAATTTCAAAAACGGCAGCGTGACCTTTGGCGAGATGATGTCGGTCGTCGTTAACGGCGAAGTCGTGGCCGGGTTCATTTACGATGTAATGAGCGGAACGATGTATATCGCGGTGAAGGGCGAGGGGGCGTACCGTCTGCCGCGCGACTATAGCGGGTCCTATAAAGACGGCGAGCGTCTGCGGGTTTCAGACGGCAAAGATCTGGACACGGCGAACGGGTTCCTGGCCCCTTATTATTTCCCGCCGGCGGCGCGGCCTTTCCTGAGGACCGCAGTGAATGGCCGGTTCCAGTCGCTTCACTGTTCGGCGCATGAATATATTAATGTAGCGTCCGGTAAGGCCGAATTTGTGGTGGTCAACCATATGAAACCATGGGATCACCTGGCCGGGGCGCTGATGGTTCAGGAGGCAGGCGGTGTGGCGGCGAAATTTGACGGGTCGAAATACCTGCCCGGCGACGAGACGGGCGGAATTATTGTTGCAAATAACCCTGCAATAATGAAACAACTATCAGATAAGATTGTTAATCCGGTGGTCGAGATTTTAAGAGGCCCTTCGCCCTAGAGAGGTTTGTGATGAATTCCACAATCAGTATCGTATTCTGCGTGATCGCCGGAACTGTTCTGGGGGATGCCGTTAAGGAATATGATGCGGAGCAGTTTCAAAAAAACACGCCTTCTTTTGCTTATAAAACCGACGCCATGGATTTCCGCACAAGGGATTCCAAGCCTGTTCGTTTAAACGCGGAGCTTGTTCTCAGTTCACAGAATCCAAAATGCCTGGAAGAGATTAAAAACCGGACCTATTGGTCGATTAACGATCAGGTGCGCAACGCCACCTATCAGGACATTTTAAGACAGGCCGTTCCAACAAGTGATTTATTGCCGATCGAGGAAATGAATTACAAGATGTCGAACAGGAAGAAAGATTCCCTTGGACCGGGTGTCTGCGCCATCAAGAAAATTAGCTCTCTGACCTACGCTCCGGGCTAGGCGCGTTCCTTTAATTTCTGAGCCTGCCAGATTTGTTCGAGTTCCTGGAGAGACATCTCCGTGAACTGTTTATTTCTTTGTTTAAGATCGTTTTCTATACCATTGAAGCGACGTTTGAATTTATCGTTAGTATCGCGAAGGGATTGTTCGCAGTCGACGTCCAGCATGCGTCCGAAATTGACGACACAGAACATCATGTCACCGATTTCCCCGTGGATCTCTTTCGGGTCTTTTGAACCGATGGCGGCGCGGAGTTCGGCAATTTCCTCCTCCAGCTTGTCGAGAACATCAACGGCTTTTTCCCATTCAAATCCGACCCTTGCTGCGCGTTTTTGAAGTTTTTGTGCGCGCATGATGGCGGGCAGGGCGAGGGGGACGTCATCAAGAATGCTTTGAACCTCTTTTGGCTTTCTGGCACGTTCTTTATCTTTCTGGTCTTCCCAGATATCGATGACGTCGCCGGCAGTCTTGGCTGATTTATCACCGAAGACATGCGGATGGCGGCTGATCATTTTGGCGGCAACGGCGGCGGCGACATCATCGAAATCAAACAATCCCTGCTCGCTGGCCATCTGCGCATGAAAGACGACCTGTAGCAGAAGATCGCCGAGTTCTTCCTTCACGTGGTTCATGTCGCCGGAATTGATGGCATCGGCGACTTCATAGGCTTCCTCGATGGTGTAGGGGGCGATGGTTTCAAAGGTCTGGACGATGTCCCAGGGGCAACCCGTTTCAGGATCGCGCAGGCGCGTCATGACATCGGTCAGGGCCTGGATTCCGGTGGTTTTCATGTGCTCTCTCCTGCTCAGTTTCGGATCAGCCCGCTGTCTTTTTGCGCCGCAATGTTGACAGAAGGGGTGGAACCGTTGAAATATCGACTATAACCAAAAAACAAAAAAAGACTACACACACCAGGGAGTTCCTATAATGCATGCCATGAAAATGCGTTCGCTGTTTCTTGCCGCCAGCCTGGCTGTCGGCGCGGTCGTTCCCGCCATTGCGGCAACCAAGGCGCCGGGCAAAAACACGCCGGGTGCAGCCCCAACAAGCTTGCCTGTCAAAAAAGCAACCGCAAGGCCCGCCGATGATAATGTCGTGGAGATTGCCGAGGCCGAAGCCGACGCAGCACCTGCGGCGGGACCGGGGTTCAATCTTTCCGCCAGCCGCGCGCTCGTCAATCTCGCCAAGGATGATATGGCTCAGGACAATCCGGCTTTGCAGGCGAGCTATGCCACGAAAGCCAGCGCTCTGCTGAAGCAGGGGGCGGACCCCGCTTATAACGACGGTGAAGCGTTTTGTTACGCAGCGAAAAACGGACAGCTTGGTTTACTGAAAGTTCTGGTGGAGGAGGGGCGCATAAACCTGAACATCCGTAATGGCCAGGCTTTGCTCATGTCCGCCATGCGCGGGCGTAATGAAGTCATCGGTTACCTGCTGGACAAAGGCATGGACCCTGATGGCTTCGAGAAGATCGGTCGCCCGCTGGCACAAGCGGCGGGGAATTCGCATTTATCGACGATTGAACTGTTCAAGCAGCGTGGCGCAGATATCAATATTCATGACGGTTATCCGCTAGCCATTGCGTCGATCCTGGGATCGCTCGACGGTGTCAAGAAGCTTGTCGAGATGAAGGTGGATATTAATGCCGGTCTGGGCCTGGCGCTTCGTTCGGCGCTTGATGGCGGCAGTGTCGAGGTGACTAAATATCTGCTGGAGCAGGGGGCGGACCCGACCCTTATCGGTGTGACGTACAGCCTCGAGACAATGCGGAAAGAACCTGAGAAATACAACAAGCCCGAGCACAAGGAAATTGCCGCGCTATTGATAAAGGCGAGAGAGAACAGACCCGTCACAGCACCAAAGGAAAATCCTGCAACCCCATCTGCATCAGCAGCAATGGCCGCGACGGCCATTGTTCCGCCGACTGTACAGGCGATTTCAAAGGCGGCCGCCGAACAGGCCCTCAGCCAGAGCAAAGAAGCCGCAGCAAAAAAGCCGAAGGTTGGCATCGAAAAATATGAAGGCCAGTTACAGTATGATGACGATGACGGCTATAAACTTGCGGGTGAGGCGCAGCAGAATAATCTCGAGAGAATGAAAGAGCTTCTGGCGAAAAAATCCGCCGATCCGAATTTTCTTGAGGGCCTGCCCATGCAGGCGGCGGCGGGTGTGGGATTTATCGAGGGCATGAAATTGCTCCTGGATAACGGGGCGGATATCAATATCGATGACGGCCTGACCATGATGTTTGCCGCGGATTCGGCGCAGGTCGAGGCCGTGCAATTCCTGATCGACCGCGGGATCGATTTGTTCAGCGAGAATATCGAACTGTACCTGGAGCAGATTCAGGTGGTGAAGGCGGACCCGAACTATGCCGCAACTAAATACGCCAAGCCAGCCTATGCGGACATCGTCAGTATGATCAATTCTGCCCGGAAGGCCAAAGATTCTGATTATATTCCAAAGGTTTACGAGGCAATCCGGCTTGAAAACGGCCTCTTTAAAAGCCAGGTCAAGCCCAAAGCACCATAAAATCTCAAATATTTCTTGCGTATTTCCAAGGTTGAGGAGTAAAAGCTGCTTATCCTATTTTATGGAGGGGATTAAAAATGAACGCTGTAAAAATCGAACCACTGGTTGCCAATGTACGCCTGCCGGACCCTAAAGACCGTGAAATCATTAAAGAATTTCACACAATGGGCCGTGAATTTGCTCTAGCCGTAGGGGCCTATATTCAGGATAATTCAAGCCTGTTTCCCCAAGGAACACTGTCGAAAAAAATCACCGATGCGGAACAGACTTTTGTAAACAATATTACCAAAGATCTTTCAAATCTTCATTTCCACGCCACGTCATATGATGAAATGGCCGATAACGCGGTTTATTACGGCGTTCACCTGTATTGCATGGTTATGCAGACGGAAGAGCGTTACCTCGAAAGCCTGAAAGTATCGTTCAAGGACGTTGCGGACAGTGTTGATGTTGCGGTTTCAGACGAAGCGACGATGCAGGCAAAACTCAATGTCTGCGAAAAATACGGTTTCGCCCCGATGGCCCGTTTACTGAACCTGAAAATGGCGGCCTAGAATTTTCCGATCAAAGTAAAAACAAGCCCGGCCCAGCGCCGGGCTTTTTTATTTGACTGGCGCGCCGGAAAGGGCAAGTTATGCTGGATAAGGGCCACCGGGATTCGCTTGGGAAAGCCCCGGCATTTAGAAAAGGTACAGGCATGCGCCTCTGGACTGTTATTGCGGGATTGTTCGGGCTTGGCGGCGTTGTTGCCGGGGCTTATGCGGCGCACGGGATTGACGACGCGCACGCGGCGGAGATGGTCAAGACGGCGGCATTTTATGCGTTGATCCACGCAGCGGTTCTGATTGGCTGGGACCGGGGCTATGGGCGGATGGCAACGTTTGCAAGACTGGCGCTGGCCACGGGGATTTTGTTTTTCAGCGGGTCGATCACGGCGAAGTATATTCTGCATTATTCCGCGATCGGCGATCTGGCACCTGTGGGCGGCGTTTTGTTGATGGCCGGGTGGGCGTTGATTGTTGTGAATTCGGTGTTCAGTAAGGCGAGTTAAGGTCTCGGGAGAGACTTGAATTAATGATGATAATAATGTGATAATGTATATTATGGTAAATCAAATATCAGGTGAGGGCGGAGATTTGAGAATTCTAGGTAAAGTTCTGGGTTTTGCCCAGCGCTTCACTCCGACCACTTGTCTCGCGCATTCAAATGTTTGAACCGTAACAATCAAATCATATCGGTAAAACGCCGCCAACGTTCTATACTTGGCTGATTGATTCTAGACAGGATTTATTTATGACCGACGAATACCAGAACCCGGATCACCCGGACCACAAACCGCAGCCGCAACGCACACGGGCCAGAGTTGCCGGACCCGCCGCGGAATCGCACGCGATTTTACGCTCGATGCTGACCCCGGATGAACGCATCCTGAACCATGCAACGATCAGCCCGGGAATTTACTGGAAAGGTATTGCTGTGCTGGCGATTGCCTTGCTGATGTGTATGAAGGCATTCAATCTTGGGCTGTTCCTGTTGCTGGTCACGGCGA
>JAQGJB010000072.1 GCA_028290825.1 Micavibrio sp. | reverse complement strand
CGAAATTCAAAACCCCGCTCATAAATGACCATGAGCGGGGTTTTTTGTACTTGAAATTTCCTTCGCCACCCATTAATGATAGCGCCACTGGCACGCGTGGTTAGCTCAGCGGTAGAGCAACTCGTTTACACCGAGTGGGTCGGGGGTTCAATCCCCTCACCGCGCACCAGTTTTAAAATAAAGCCCGGCTTTTTGCCGGGCTTTATTTTTTGTTCTGGTTTAAGCGTTCAGGGTTTCAGTGTTGCGGCCCCGGACGGTGTGAACTGGTGTGTGCCGAAATTTGGTGACATGACTTCGATATATTCGGCAGTTTCTTCGCCCGTCGGGTTGCCGTTGATGTCGGTGGGATAGGACCAGTCGAAAAGAACGTGGCGGATGCCGTCGCGTTCTGTTGTACCGATGGGCTGGTGGACGATGTCGCCGGCCTTGACCAGGGTTTCGGCGCCTTCGTATTTGAATTTAAGCCAGCCTTTCGTGACGACGACCATGTGAAAGCCCTGTTCCGCGCGGGGCTGGCCATCGGGGCCGCCAGCGAAATGAAAATGTTCCCCGGTGCCGGTGTTGCCGGGAATGCTGGCGGAGGGGGCGGCGGCGCGGACGACGCCGATATTGGCCTGACCGCCGGTGGCGTCCAGCATGTTTGTGGAACGGTAATTGAAGAAGCTGCGCAGACCGCCGGAGACGAAGGCGGCGTCAGGGGCGCTGACCTTCTGGTGGTAAAGGGTGCCTGGATTTGCGGCGGATGCGGTGCTGGTCATGCTTATTCTCCCGTTATAATTTACTGAAACGTACTTACTGCACCGCAGCATTGGAGTCAATGTTCAGTTTTAGCATTCGACGCAGTTTCATTTTGCGCGGAATGGTCTAGATTCTCCTCATGACGAGCAAGCGGAAAAAACTGAAAATTATTGGTGCGGCGACGGCGGGGGTTATGGTGTTCGGGGTGCTGGCTTTGCTGGTGCTGCCGTGGAAGGTCGCGGTCGGGAACCGGCTGACTGGCATGCTGGAGGATAAAGGCTTTGCAGGGGTCCGGCTGACGCTTGCGGATGTGGGGCTGCGCAAAGCGCGCCTGCAGGATATTTCGGTGGGGGAGGATTCTCCCCTGATCCTGAAAACGCTGGATCTTGATTATAATCTGCGGGATTTGTTTCGCGGGGATTTGCGCGAGGTAACCTTGCAGGGACTGGCCCTGGAGGCGGTAAAAAGAAACGATCGCTGGGTCGTGATGGGTCTTGATAACCTGCAGGGTGCGACCGATGCATCGAAAAGTTTTGAACTGCCCGTCAGCCGTTCGGATTTTTCGTTCCTGCCGTTCTCGGTCATCAATGTCGCGGACAGTGTTGTGCATATCGCGACAGAGTCATGGGAGGTTAACCTTCCGGTAACGGCGATGCTTGACAAAACGGCCGATCCGAAATTCACCTATGAGGCGGAGCATATCAATGGCAAGGCGGGGAGTATAACCGTTGCGACGGGTAAGGCTGAAATCAAAGGCCGGGTCGATGCAGCGGCGCAGGCCTGGCAGGGCACCTGGACAATTGCCGATATTGCCCTGACCGGGCAGAGTGTTGAAATACCTGTATTGCAGGGTGCCGGGACGGTTGTTGCCAAAGCCGGGCAGATCCTGGTGGATGGTACGCTGAGCAGCGCGGATAAAACCTATAGCATGAGCTTTGTTCTGGATGACGGCGCGCCGTCGGCCTTCACCATCAAAACGGCGCAGATGCCGTGGCAGGGCGGACGCATCGCCCTGAAGAACGAGAAAATTTTGCTGGAGAAGCCGATGCCTCTGCGGCTTGATCTTCTGGTATCAAAGATCGATGTGAACAAACTGATGCAGGCGCTGACCGGGAAAAAAGTTTCCGCCACTGGACAATTCTCGGGCACCATTCCGGTGGTGATTGACAGGAATGGTTCGCTGTCGTTCCCGGAAGGTGGCCTGAACACCGAAGGGCCGGGCACGATCACTATGCCGCCGGATGCCATTCCGGGGGAGGGGGCACAGCTGGACCTGGTGCGGGATATTATGAAGAATTTCCAATACGCAAAATTCAGGCTCGGGATTAATGGGATCGATGGCAAGGGGTTATCTGTTCTTTTGGCACTGGAGGGGAATAACCCGGAGGTGGAGAACGGGCGTCTGGTAAAGCTCAATGTGAGCCTGAAGGGGGACCTATTGGACTTCATCAGGCAAAATGCTATGTTATTTAACGATCCCAAAGCCCTACTGAAACAGAGCAACGATGACAAAAATTAGCAGCGGAATTTTAATGGCCCTGATGCTGGCGGCGTGTACGCCGACCGTGAAGCTTGAAGCGCCGGACAAACCGATCGAAATCAACCTGAACGTCAATATCGAACAGCATGTAAAGGTCGAGATTCAAAGAGACGTGAAGGCCGCGATCAGCAAAAACAAGGATATTTTCTAATGGAGATGGCAATGAAATTACGGACATTCGGTTTACTGGTTGCTGCGGGTGTGATGATGATCGCCGTCAATCCGGCTTTCGCACTTGACCTTGCCACGGCACGCGCCTCCGGCGTCGTGGGTGAAAAGACCGATGGCTATGTGGCCGTTATCAAGGAAAGCGCGGATGCCGACGCTTTGGCCGCTGAGGTCAATGGCCGCCGCAAGGCTGAGTACGCCAAGATCTCAGCAGCGAACAGCCAGCCTGTTGCTGTGGTTGCCAAACTGGCGGCTGAGGAAATCATCGGCAAACTGCCATCCGGCGCCAAGTACCAGAATGCCAGCGGGGCCTGGGTTTCTAAATAAGCCTTCATTATCGTCTGGAACCTTTTCAGTCCGCTAAACGTTAGATGGGGCGATGGTTCAACCTGCATAAATGGAGCAATATCATGAAGGGCTTACTTCTCTGGATGGTCGGCGTACCAATTCCTGTAGTTATTCTGCTGTACGTTTTCCACGTACTCTAGGCTATTCAGGGCAGGAGGTGAGGATGGCGCGGCGATTCGGTCCGGCTAATCCGATATCCTCCTGACCCGGTTTAATTGTGGATGATTTCTTCCTGACGATAATATCGATCTCCTGATCGCCCCATTCTTATTTCTTTTCAATATTTGACAGTGTGCAAATGCTCCACGTTTTAACGCGGAGCATTGTGTATATATTCTGTTACGGCAGAGCAGAAGTCTGTGGTGTGCACGGAGGTCATCGGTATTGCCTTATTGGACGGAAATTTATCCAGTATAATGACGGGCATGAGCTGGACCGTCTATATTCTCCGCTGCGCCGACGACACGCTGTATACCGGGATCACCAACGATCTGGAACAGCGTTTGGTGAAACACGCCGACGGGACAGGGGCCAAATATACCAAGGGGCGTGGACCCTTTGAGGTCATTTATACCGAGCCGCAGCCAGACCGCAGCGCAGCCTCCCGCCGGGAGCTGGCGATTAAGGGTTTGAGCAAAAATGAAAAGCTGGAACTAACAGCCCGCTTCGCGCGTTAACTAACTGAACGTTATTCTTTTTTCAGACAGTTGGACAAGGCTATGCGGTATCACGTGCTAATCAACGCCAGATCAGGCACGACGCTTAAAGTCGGGCAGGAGGAGATTGAGAAAACCCTCCGTGAAAACCTTGAGATCGAAACGCTCGATTTTCTTGAGGGCGAGGTGTTATTCAGCCGCATGAAGGAATTGACGGAAACCCCATACCCGATACTGATCGGCGGCGGGGACGGTTCCATGGCCAAGGCGGCGCAGATTCACCTGGCGGTGAATAAGCCGTTTGGCATTCTTCCTTTCGGAACGATGAACCTGCTGGCGCGTGATCTTGATATCCCGGTCGATTTTCAGGAGAGCGTGAAGGCATATAAAGAAACGCAGATTATTTCAATTGATGTGGCCAAGGCGAATGATGAAGTTTTTCTCTGCTGCGCAGCGTTCGGGTCGATGCCCGAGGCGGCGCGGGTGCGCGAGAAAAACAGGCATCTGCCGGATATTATCATGCTGCCTCGCGTGACGGCCTATGTTTATAACCGGCTGGATTTTCACCGGAAACGCCATATCCGCCTGACGCTGGATAACACGTTTAAAAAGATCAGGACGGGAATGCTGATTGTTTCGAATAACTGTTATGTGCCGGGGGAGCGCGGGGCTTTTTATAAAGAGACTTTGCAGGAGGGGGTTCTCGGCGTTTACACGGTAACGCCGAAAACCCTTTGGGACAAAATTCGCCTGGCCATTTCCCTGCGCACGGGGGCATGGCGGTCTGACCCATCTGTGTCGGAGGCCCATGCCAATACGGTCGTGATCAACACAAACCGGAAAACCGAACTGATTTCTCTGGACGGTGAGCCGCTGGAGATGAAAATGCCGTTGCGCTGTCATGTCATGAAGCAGGCATTGCAGGTGATTGTGCCGGTGCCGGTTGCGGCGGAAGTTACAGAGGCGGCCTGATCAGCATGCGTATTATTCATCTTTCCGATCTGCATTTTGGTACTGTGACCGACGCGTTGCAGAGGGATCTGATTGCGCACATCAGGCAGGAACCGGCGGATCTGGTGATTGTAAGCGGGGATTTCACACAGACGGGGAGTGCGGAGGAGTTCAAGAAAGCGCATGAATTCCTGACGTCGCTTGATATCCCGTATTTCTGTGTGCCGGGAAACCATGATATTCCGCGCTACAAATGGTGGCACCGGATTACAGACCCCTACAGAGTTTATAAAAAATATATTGCGCAGAGCCTGTTCCCGATGTGGGAAAAGGAAAATGTCTGTATTGCGGGCATTAATACCGCGCGGCCCATCCTGCCACACTGGAACTGGGCGAACGGTGCAGTGTCCATGACGCAGCTCTATTACCTGGAGAATTATTTCTGGGCGCATACAGGGAAGGTCAAAATCTGCGTCATGCATCATCCCATCCATATTTCAGAGAACAGCCATTCGTTCAAGACTGTCGTGTTCGGATCGGGCAGGGCGATGCAGGCGATCAAGGATATGAAGGTCGACCTGGTCCTCACGGGGCATGTACATCACGCATCCATCACCCAGGTTGAAGAGGACGGGCATAAAACCATTTTCCTGAGCGCGTCAACGGCGCTGTCCACAAGGCTGAGGATGCAGAAAAACGGCTATAACATCATCAACATTCATGACGGTGTTATAAACATCGATATCTGCGCCTATGAAAACGGGGTTTTCAAATGTATCAAGTCCTTAAGTCAGGTGACACAAAAATGACTAAGAAGAAAAAAAGCCTCTTCGTTGCGTTTTCCGAGAAGGTTGCTTATTACACCGGCAGTTCGACAGCCTTCCTGCTTGCCTTTTCGACGATCATTGTCTGGATCGTCAGCGGGCCGCTCTTCGGATTTTCGGATACGTGGCAACTGGTGATAAATACGGGCACGACGATTGTCACGTTTCTGATGGTTTTCCTGATCCAGAATACGCAGAACCGGGACAGTCATGCAGTCCAACTGAAACTCGATGAACTGATCCGCGCGACGGATGGGGCGCATACGGTTCTGCTTAATCTTGAGGAACTGAATGATGAGGAACTTGAGAAGATACATAAGCATTATGAAGACATTGCCACAGAAGCCCGCAAACGTCTGAAGGCTGGAAAGAGCGATACGAATATACCCGAGGTTATTCTGGACGGCGACATGGGCCTCAAAACGAAAAAGAAAAAATAATCTGGAAAATTTTGTGCTGCGTTGCGTATATAATAGGGTATGGCAATTCCCCTAATGCCTTCGTATTCTGACCCTGCCATTCAAACAGGGAGTTTAAAATGATCATCGGCTGTCCAAAAGAAATCAAGGCGCAGGAGCATCGTGTCGGCGTTGTTCCGGCATCAGTCAAGGAATTCGTGGCGCATGGCCACAAGGTTCTAATCCAGAGCGGCGCGGGTGAGGGGATCAATTTCTCTGATGAGGATTATAAGGCTGCTGGTGCGGAAATCCGTGCGACGGCAAAGGAAATTTTCGATCAGGCCGACATGATCATTAAAGTTAAGGAACCGCAGCCGGTCGAATGCAAGATGCTGCGTGAGGATCAGGTGCTGTTCACCTATCTGCACCTTGCGGCGGATATGGATCAGGCGAAAGCTCTGGCGGATTCGAAATGTGTTGCGATTGCCTATGAAACGGTGACCGGCGAGAATGGCAAAGGTCTGCCGCTGCTGGCGCCGATGTCGGAAGTTGCGGGGCGGTTGTCGGTGATCGTGGGGTCGCATTATCTTCAGAAACATATGGGCGGCCTTGGCAGGCTTCTCTGCGGCGTGCCGGGTGTTCAGCCAGCCAAGGTTCTGGTTCTGGGCGGCGGTGTTGCAGGGTTTAATGCGGCGAAGGTTGCGGTCGGGATGGGTGCGGATGTTACGGTCCTTGAAAAAGGCCATGACCGGATGCGTTTCCTCGACGATCATTTCCAGGGGCGTGCGCGCGTTGTGTTCTCCAGTTCCGATCATATTGAACGGGCTGTGACCTATAGCGACCTGATTATCGGTGCGGTTCTGATTCCGGGTGCTTCGGCGCCGATGCTGGTCACCAAACCAATGCTGAAAACCATGAAGCCAGGAACGGTAATGGTTGATATTGCCATCGATCAGGGTGGATGTTTCGAAACCAGTCATGCAACAACCCACAACGATCCTGTTTATGTCGTTGATGGTGTAACGCATTACTGCGTGGCGAACATGCCGGGGGCGGTACCTCTGACGTCAGCGCTGGCGCTTAATAATGCTGTGCTGCCTTATGCGCTGGCACTTGCGGATAAAGGATGGAAGAAGGCTCTGCTGGAAGATCCAAACCTGCGCCGCGGTTTGAATGTCTGTAAGGGCAAGATCACACATCGCGGTGTGGCGGAATCGCTGAACCTTGAGTATGTGGAAACGCCGAAAGAGCTTGCTGCATAATATTCGTCTAAAATTAAATTCAAATCGTTTTAGAAAGAGCGCCTGATGGCGCTCTTTTTTTTGTCTTTCTTTTTTAGATGTTGAATATACATAAATAGATGACGCACAACCTTTAGGGAGTGTCACATGCAGATTGCAGGATTTATTGAGAGAATGCGGGATCGGCTTCATATGTGGTCGGCACCGAAAAAACAGGACTACGACGGGCCTGAATTGGCCCAGGGTGTTTCGTCGCCGAAACGATCGGAGCTGGAGGCGTTATGCGGCAAGCTGTTTGAAAAGCGTACGCTTGTCGAATCCGGAAAGATACAATTGCTCGGTCTTTCACAGGTCAAAAAGCGTATAGGCCGCAAACGCTGGCCGTCGATGCAAAGTGCCATATACGACATCTGCAATGTTTCGATCCGGTCCCATATTGGTTCCAGTGATCTTTATATCCGTTATAATGATGATAATTATCTTCTGGTGTTCGCAAAAACTTCGCCGGAAGAAAGTGCAAGCAAGGTGGCATTGATCGCCGAAGACATACGCCAGCGTCTTTTTGAGGAGCAGGGAATAAAAGATGTTGAAATTCTCGGCAACATTGAAACGCTGACCAGGGACAGCATAAACCTTGATGCCTTGCTTCAGGGCAAGGTCGGTGTTGAATCTGTAGAGCGCCCTGCGGCTGCGAAGCTTCGGCCTGTTCTCAAGGTTGTGGAGGTTGAAGCGTTCACGGCACCAAAGAAAAGATCATCACTATTTGATCTTGGTGTTCGTCCGGGGAATGCGCCGTTTCGCGATGTTCATTATCTTCCTGTCTGGGATCATGCCAGGAAACGCCTGATTGCGTATTTCTGCCTTGCAAAAGGGCCTGATGCCGATCATCCGATGGAGGGACACTGGGCTTATTATAATGGTGTCTCCATTGCCGAGAGGGCAAAGTTTGATGCGGCTGTGCTGACCAGGGTCCTGATATGGATGCGGGACAACCCGCAGAAGCTAGGAAGCTTTGGCATGATCTGTCCCGTTCATTATGATACGGTTCTGGGCGGGCAGGGCGCAAAGAATTATCAGGCGCTGTGCCAGAAAATCGATAACGACGATATTAAATCAAGGCTTCTGTTTATGGTGATGGATATGCCGTCGGCCACGCCCTGGTTCAGCCTCACCCAGATGATTGCGCCGCTCAAACCTTTCGGGCGAATCCTGTGTGCGCATATCCCGCAGTTCGAGCAGACGGATTTTACGGCGCTCCGGCAGGCCGGGTTTGATAACATTGGAATCGTTCTGCCGCCCTTGGGGGCTGGCAAGCGGATTAATATCAGATCCTTCATGACCAAAGCCGCGCGAAGTCCGACAATGAAAACCTTTGTCCTTGGTGTTGATGACCCTTTTACCGTTTCGCAAACGATAGCGTCGGGAGTACGCTTCCTTGGCGGGCAGGCCGTTCATCCGCCTGTTGAGGACCCGGCGCAAATACTGCGTTTTAGCAAATATGTTTATTCCCAGACGGCAGCAAAGCCTGTGGCCGGATGAAATAGATTTCCGCTATACTGCAAGGCCAGCCCCATAAAAGCGGGCTGAGTTTTTTATTGCAGGAGTCGAGAATGTCCAGGAATGAATGGTGGCGCGGTGGCGTCGTTTATCAGGTTTATCCGCGCAGTTATCATAGCAGCAAGGCAGGGCCGGTCGGCGACCTGAAGGGGATTACCGAAAAAATTCCTTATATCGCCGGCCTTGGCGTTGATGCGATCTGGCTGTCGCCGTTTTTCAAATCTCCGCAGAAGGATTACGGATATGACGTTTCGGATTACCGCGATGTCGATGCGCAGTTCGGGACGCTTGATGATTTCCGGACTCTGCTGGAAAAGGCGCACAAGCTGAACCTCAAGATCATTGTAGATCTGGTGATGAGCCATACGTCGGAGGAGCATGCGTGGTTCAAGGAGAGCAGGCAGGATAAGACCAACCCTAAAGCGGACTGGTATGTCTGGGCCGACCCGAAGCCTGATGGATCGCCGCCGAATAACTGGCTGTCGGTTTTTGGCGGGTCGGCGTGGCAATTCAATATGTTCCGTGGGCAATATTACCTGCATAACTTCCTGCCGGAGCAGCCGGATCTGAACTACCACAATCCGGAAGTTGTTGATGCCATGCTGGGCGAGGCGAAATTCTGGCTGGATTTCGGGGTGGATGGGTTCCGCCTGGACGCTGTGAATTTCTGCACCCATGACAAATTATTGCGCGACAATCCGCCGCGTACCGAGGAAGGCAACGCGACGCAGCTGAGTTTTAAAGATGTCTACTCAATGCAGTGGCATAAATACGATAAGTCGCAGCCGGAGAACCTGAATTTCATGCGACGTATCCGCAAGCTGCTGGACCAGTATCCGCACAGGATGGCCGTGGCGGAGATCGGTGATGATTACCAGACGCAGGTCGCGGCGGCCTATACGGCGACGCCGGATTTGCTAAGCACCGCTTATAGCTTCGCCCTCATGGCAAACAAGGGCACGATGCCGAAGGCGTCCTTTTTTCGCGAGACATTAGAGGCGCAGGGCGCGGAGCCGGGAGATAGCTGGCCCGCCTGGGCATTTTCAAACCATGACGTGATCCGTGCACCGAGCCGGTGGTCGGGAACCGAGTACGGGCATGATGCGCGGATGTCGAAGATGCTGATCGCATTGGTTGGCGCGTTGCGTGGGACACCGTTTATTTATCAGGGGGAAGAGTTGGGATTGCCCGAGGCGGATATCCCGTTTGATAAAATCTGCGACCCGTGGGGGAAATATCTTTATCCGAAATGGAAGGGGCGGGATGGCTGCCGCACACCGATGCCGTGGGATGAAAAGACTCCCGACGGATGGTTGCCGGTTCCGGATGAGCACCGGCGGCTCAGCGTTGCCGTGCAGGACGGGCAAAAGGGATCGACCTTGGAGATGACCCGCGAATTCCTGCATTGGCGGAGGACCCAGCCGGCGTTGATTACGGGGGATATCAAATTTGCTGATTCCGGGACGGAGGATGTCCTGTTATTCACGCGAAGCCTTGACGGGGTGGAGATCAGCTGCGCTTTTAACCTGACAGCCAGCCAGATTAAAGCCGGAACACTGGATTTAAAGCCGTTTGAGGCCCGCTTTTCGGCCAAAAACGCCATTTTGTTCACATCAGCAAAAGCTTAAGTGGATTGACAGAAATAAGGGTTGAAATCCTCCCTCACATTCGCTACTTATACGCCCACTGAATTGCGGGCGTAGCTCAGCTGGTTAGAGCGCCTGCCTGTCACGCAGGAGGTCGCGGGTTCAAGTCCCGTCGCTCGCGCCATTCAGTCAATATAAGAAACCGGTCCTTTGGGGCCGGTTTTTTTATTAAAATATGTCAAATTTCTTGAGCGGTGAGTTAAGGTCCTGAATTTCCTTGGAAAGGAGTGCAGGGCTTGGTAGAAATAGGGGTCTTTTTTACGATTCCGGTGTATCCCATGGCTTCTTCCGCATTTCTTCTGAACTATCTGCCGATCCTGCTCTTTTTCGTGATTGCCGCGGGGCTATCGTGCCTGATGGTGCTTGCGTCGCTGATCGTCGGTAAGCATAACCCGGATGTTGAAAAACTGTCAGCCTATGAATGCGGTTTCGATGCGTTCAGTGATGCGCATCACAAATTCGATGTGCGGTATTATCTGGTCGCCATCCTGTTTATCATTTTCGATCTGGAGATTGCCTTTCTGTTCCCGTGGGCGGTGACGCTGGGGAAAATCGGCATGTTCGGGTTCTGGTCGATGGTGTCGTTCCTCGGCATCCTGACCATCGGGTTTATTTATGAGTGGAAGAAGGGTGCCCTTGAGTGGGAGTAGAATAGTATGAGCCACGATCGTAACGTTATTTCCGCACCGCCCGCCGATCTCCGCACTTCCGTGCCGTTGATGCCTGCGGGACATCAGGATGTTGTACCGGCGGCGATGTCCAAGCACCTGAATGAAAAAGGTTTCCTGCTAACCTCTGCTGATGCTCTTTTTGACTGGGCACGTACAGGGTCGATGTGGCCGATGACCTTTGGTCTGGCATGCTGCGCGGTGGAGATGATCCATGCGTATATGTCGCGCTATGACCTTGACCGGTTCGGGATGATCCCGCGTCCAAGCCCACGCCAGTCGGATGTGATGATCGTCGCCGGAACCCTGACCAATAAAATGGCGCCTGCCTTGCGCAAGGTTTACGACCAGATGCCGGAACCGCGTTGGGTCATCTCGATGGGATCCTGCGCCAATGGTGGTGGTTACTATCACTATTCCTATTCCGTGGTGCGCGGATGCGACCGGATCGTTCCGGTAGATATATATGTGCCGGGATGTCCGCCGACGGCGGAGGCGCTTGTTTACGGGTTGCTGCAATTGCAGAAGAAAATCCAGCGCGAAGATACGCGGATTGTTCGTTAACCGACGGAGGTCACGATGAATGCATTGAAAAAAACGAGCCTTGGCTGCGCAATTGTGCTTGGCGCCCTTTTCGGCCAGGCCGTGAATGCAGCCGATAATTCAGGTAAAGACCGCCTCGCGCAGGCGGCAATTGGCGGAGAGGGTACGCAGATCGCGCGTTCCCTTTATAGTCAGGCCGCGAATGATGCCGCTTTTGACAAAGCAAAAGCGGCCTTGATAAAGCTGCCCGCGAATAAGATCAGGGAAGCGTCCTCTGCTTATCATCAACTGGCGTATGGCGAGCGTAATCTGCTGCGCAGTGTTGGCGAATCTCTGGCGTGGAATGACGGTAGACGCAGGATTGAAGAAATCTCCAGCCCGGAAATGCGCGCAGGTCTGATTGCCCTGAAGCAGCAGATCGACAGCGACAAGAAGAACGGCGACAAGACGCCGCCCTATGACCGCATGACTGCCGTGGTTAAAAAACTGAGCGACGAGTCGAGACTTCGCGAGGATGCATTCAAATCAGTGGTTGACCAGGCCGTGAAAGAAAAATTCGCTGCCGAGCATAACCAGAAACCTTCCAGATAGAAGTTTAACATGTCAGACGAAACCACCACGATTGTTCATCCCCTGACGGCCCTGGCTGAGGATATTCAGGCGCGCCTTCCGGGCGTTGTGCTTGGTACGCAGCTTGAAAAAGATCAGATGACCCTGACGGTCGGGCGCGATACGATTCTTGAGATGCTGACATTCCTGCGGGATGACCCGGCGCTTGAATTTAAAATGCTTGTCGATCTTTTCGGTGTGGATTATCCGGACCGGGCGGAGCGGTTTGATGTGGTTTACAATCTGCTTTCGCTTTCGAAAAATCGGCGCATCCGCCTGAAGGTTGCGGCAACCGAAACGACGCCGGTGCCAACCGCCGTCGGCGTGTTCAACTGTGCCAACTGGTTCGAGCGCGAGGTATGGGATATGTATGGTGTCTATTTCGACGGCCACCCGGATTTGCGCCGCATTCTGACCGATTACGGTTTTGACGGCCATCCGCAGCGTAAGGATTTCCCGCTCACCGGCTATGTCGAGCTTCGTTATGATGAGGAACGCAAGCGCGTTGCGTATGAGCCGGTCAAGCTGACCCAGGATTTCCGCAAGTTCGATTTCGAAAGCCCGTGGGAAGCGATGACAGATGTGCAATTGCCCGGCGATGAAAAAGCCATGCGCCCGGTGCGGGGTTATAAAGAATTGAAGAAGAGTGCAACGTAATGGATAACACAGCGCAAAACCTGGATATCAGGGAAGAAACCCAGATCCGCCCGTATACGATGAACTTCGGTCCGCAGCACCCGGCGGCGCACGGTGTGCTTCGTCTGGTTCTGGAGATGGACGGCGAGGTTGTTGAGCGCGCAGACCCGCATATCGGCCTGCTCCACCGCGGGACGGAAAAGCTGATCGAATATAAAACCTATACCCAGGCCGTGCCGTATTTCGATCGTCTCGATTACGTCAGCCCGATGAACCAGGAACATGCTTTTTCCATGGCGGTTGAGCAGTTGCTCGGCATCACCGTTCCGGCGCGGGCCAGTTATATCCGTGTGCTGTTCTCGGAACTGACACGCATCCTGAACCATCTTTTGAATATCACGACCTATGCCCTCGACGTTGGCGCGATTACGCCTGCGCTTTGGGGGTTTGAGGAGCGTGAAAAGGGGATGGAATTTTATGAACGCGTATCCGGCGCACGCCTGCATGCTAATTATATCCGCCCGGGCGGGGTAGCGTTTGATATGCCGCTTGGGCTTGCCGATGACATGATGGAATGGTGTGAAAAATCCATTCTTCCGGTTATTGACGATCTTGAAACCCTGCTGACCAATAACAGGATTTTCAAGCAGCGTACTGTTGATATCGGCACCGTGACGCGGGAAGAGGCACTCGACTGGGCGTTTACCGGACCGATGCTGCGCGGGTCGGGCGTGGCGTGGGATTTGCGCCGCAACCAGCCTTATGAATGTTATTCCGATCTCGAGTTCGATATTCCGGTCGGTAAGACCGGCGATTGTTACGCCCGCTATCTGGTTCGCATGGAAGAAATGCGCCAGTCTGTAAAAATCATGAAGCAGTGTCTTCAGAAAATGCCGGGCGGCCCGGTGAAGGTGAACGACCACAAAATTTCACCGCCATCACGTGCGGAAATGAAACGGTCGATGGAAGCATTGATCCACCATTTCAAACTGTTCACGGAAGGGTACCACGTTCCGGCGGGTGAAACCTATGCCGCGGTCGAGGCCCCGAAGGGAGAATTCGGTGTTTACCTGGTAGCGGATGGGTCGAACAAGCCTTATCGCTGCCGCGTGCGTGCGCCGGGCTTCCCGCATCTTGCAGGCATGGATTTCATGGCGAAGGGCCATATGCTGGCTGACGCTGTATCGATCATCGGGTCGATGGATATCGTGTTCGGTGAGATTGATCGCTAAGAGCCTGTAAGCATTAATAAAAAGGTGCTTTATGATGTTCACGCGGCAAGCAATTATTAAGGGTTTATTACCGTTTTTGGTTCATACTTCTGCTATGGGCGCGGCAGCCATCGAACAAAATCCTTTGAAAGACCGTTTCAACCTGGCTTCTGTGCCAGCTGATCTGCCCAGTTATGATTCCGGATTGAATGGCCAGCAGATTCAAATGCCCTTCAGCCAGGTCATCAAAAGTGTCGGTCAGAATGCCGATCTGATTATGATTGGCGATACAAATCATAAAGATGCAGGCATACGGGGACTGGCGGTCACCAGAGATAATATGGTGGCAATGGCGGAATCGGGAATTTCCCATTTATATGTTGAGATTGATCAGAAGCTCCAGCCCTTGGCGGAGAAACTTATTGAGAATAAAAATGATCCGCACGCTCTGGCAGAATTCGGCCGGGAGTTTAATAAAGACTATGGTGATGCCACCGGCAATGATAATGGCATTTATACGAGACAGTTGGCCGAGACTATTTTAACTGGCGATAAACTGGGAATTAAGGTGCATTTTGCCAATCCCGGAAATGGCTGGAAAGAATATGGTGAGGCCGAGCGCTATGCCAACGAAAACCCGAATGATGCCCAGGGAATCGAGCAGCGTCTTAAACTGGGCAGAGACGCCAGGTTTGATGATAAGCAGCTCGCCGGATTTATAAACGAAACCTCCCGCGGCGAAAAATCCGCCATGATTTACGGTAGTTCGCACGCCTCACGCTTTGGCGATTTCGAAAATTCTTATGACGGCCGCGCCGTTAAGGTCGATGTTTATAATAATCCGCAGCAATATCAGGAAAAAATGGATATTGATAAAGAAGCATTGGCGCTGAACGGCATGAAGTTCAACGAAGACAAGCCTGAACTGGTTTATTTTAAAGAGAGCCAGACAGCGGCAATGACATATAATACGCCGCCAGAAATGTCACAAAACCTGCGTGATAACGGAGCTGTCCCGATCCAGCCGGATAACAATCCCGTACCCCAACCCCGGGAACAGAAGTACAATCAGTCCCCCGCGGTATAATTTAACGCACGATCAGAGCAGGCATCGCCGGGCGTTTGATGTAAATGATTTCATTTTCATTCAGGCTGATGTCGTTCGCAGTTACATTACAGCTTAACACCAGGTTTTCAACGTTTTTCGGGTCTATCGTTACGGTGCAGTCCGAGGCAGGGGCGGCAGCCGCGACAGGTGTTGCAGCAGGCGGTGCGACCGGCTCCGCCGGCGGGGTGGCAATAACGTCTTTCGCCGGGACTGATGCTTCTACTGGAGAAACTCCTGTCGGCTGGTCAATGACACTTGCCGGAGTAATAGGCTGGGTTATTTCAGGGGTTGTTATATCAACCGGCGTGACCTGGGTGGTTCCGGCGGGGATGTTAAAATGTTCGGCGACAGGTGCCGCTACGGGACCGGAGGGATTCCCGATCCACTGATCGACCATTTTTGCGGCGAACTTGCTGCGCTTGGCCAGTTCGACCATTTTATCGACTGCGGATTCGGGGTCGGCTTTAATGCCCAGCGCCTTGTTGCCGTAGAATTCCATGGTGATCAGGTCGGCTCTGGCTTTCAGATTGCCCATGGACGCTGATTTCTGCAGAAGTTCGTAGGCTTGAACGCGCAGTTCTTTCGGTGCGTAAACGGCAATATCATCCAGCGCCTGAGCGCGGATACGGACATTGGTTGAGTCGGCGCGGGACAGGGCGTCCTTCAGTCTGGCGCTGATGTCGGAATGTTGGGCGGCATAATCCTTGATTGCATCAAGCGGTGAAACGGGAACAATTCTGGCCGGTACGGCGGCGATAATGGCATCAGCAGCGCCCGGGGCCGCAGGGGCGGGAGGAACGGTTGTGGCCGAGGCTACGGAAGAATCCGGTGTAACCGGGGCGGGGGCTGCGGCAGCAGCAGGCGTAGACACAGGCGACGGTGCAGACGGCGCAGTTTCAGCGGAAGGCGGTAATATAGCCGGGGCCGCGTTGGCAACATGGCCATCCATACCGGCGGTGATTTCAGGCTTGTGGGTGGCGATGAAGGTGTCGTTGGAAGCGAACAATTTTCCACCAAAGCAATGCATATGGTGTGCGACATAGCTGCCGAGCGTATTACCGAGAATACCGAAACCGGCACCCCAAAGCATTTTGCTGCGCAATTCTTTGGCGCTGAAATTTTTGCGGGCCTCTTCATCAGCGCGCAGATAACTGACGCCGTATCTTGTGGCTGCCGCACCCGCACCCGCGGCAACACCCAGCAGGACAATAGTACTGGCCGATCCGAGCAGGCTGGTGGTGCAGAGCGTGGCGGCGCCAATTTTAAAGACACTATTAACCGCCATACCGGCCCCGGTTTCCCACTTATTATCCCAGGCTTTTCTGGCGGAGGCTTTGGCAAAGTTTCTCATGCTCGCCCAGGTGAAGGCGGCTTTGAGCTTTCCCTTCAATCCCCGGACTTCCGGAGTGGCTTCGGGCTGATGAACGATTAGGTCGGAATCCTGATTTTGCACGCCTCTGTATCCTTTGTGGATTTTGCGAAGGGCGCATTATTAACATAAGCATATTCTAAATAGCAATATTTTATTATGTCAGGCATTATAAAAAATAGTTGACAGATTGTGATTTCATAATGTAGAACCTTGGCCACTTCAGTTTTTACTAATCTTGTCCGGGTAATTTTCCGGCTTTTAACACTCACAGAGGGTATCTGACAAATGATCGCACTGAAAAAACAAGCTTCCGTTCTCGTTTTGGCAATGGCCGCAGCTTCTGGCGCACTGGCGGGCGGTGGCCATAATGGCGGCGGTTCGACCCCTGAATGCTCAAACCCTGCCGGAGACCCGAAAAATGGTTGTCAGGTTCCTGTAACGCAACCGACAAATTCTAACAATGTTAATAATAACGCGGCGAACGCTGCTGCCAATGCGGCCGCAAATGCAGCGGCCAATGCCGCCGCTATCGCAGCGCAGCAACAAGCTCAACAACAGGCTCAGCAACAGGCGCAACAGCAAGCCCAACAACTGAACAATACAGTTAAAGTTAATACTGCTGGAACGGTCGGTAATGTTGCCGGTGGCGCGGGCGGTCAAGGTGGGGCTGGCGGCGAAGGCGGCAAAGGCGGTTCAGCGTCTTCAAATGCGACCGGCGGTTCCGTTGGTAACGTTGCCGGTGGTTCAGTCGGTAATGTTGCAGGTGGTTCAGTTGGTAACGTTGCAGGTGGTTCCGTTGGTAACGTCGGTTCCAATTCCAGCGCGACAACCGGGGCGTCAACTGCGACAACAGGCGCGTCCACAGCGACAAATGGTTCTGCCACAAGCGGAAACACACAAGTCAGCAACACAACTTATGAAGCTCCGAAACAGGTTGGTCAGGCACCGGCAGTATTCCTTAATCCAACTGGCGATTGCGGCGAAGGCTGGTCCTTGTCCGTCGGTTTTATCGGTGGCGCAGTTGGTGGCGGTACAACGAGCCAAAGCCGCATCTGTCTGTCACAAAAGGCAGCGATGGCCCTCATGAACTCGGGTATTGCCCTGCGTGATGACGGTATGATCCTGGCAAGCATGGAAACCCTTGCCGCGATCCACCCGGAAATCAAAACAGGTCTTGCCGCTGCGGGTGTGGCAATGAGCACAACCTGCGCGCCGCGCGTACTGGCCAGAAGCCGTGTTCTTGGTGTTGGTCTGACAGAAGAGAAATGCGCAGACTACGCAAACGTTACTGCTCCTGTCGTAGAGGTTTCTCCGGTTTCTCCGGTTGCTCCTGCACCTGTTGCTGCTGCGGCTGCTCCGCAGGCTGCACGCCTGGTCGTAGAAATCCACCAGACGTTTGAAGCTGCCCGTGCCGGTGCTCCTGCACCGCGCGCGCCAAAAACGACGGTGACCCCGCCATGCGAACTGGTTGATAAAACCGTCAAGGTTTGCAAGGTTCCGACCCTGACCAAATAAGCATAAAATTATCAAGCGGCCCTGAGAAATCGGGGTCGCTTTTTAATTGACATAATTAGATTAAGAAGGTAGATTATCCGGGCTTAACCAGAGGTGTGTGTCATGAACTTCCCAAAATCCAATTTGCTGATGACCAAATTTTTTGCTGCTTCGGCTTTAGGTCTGGCTTTGACCGGTTGCGCGACGACGCCCGGTTCCGAACCCGGCGAATGCATGGAAGAAACGAAAAGCAGCTTTATTATCCTGCCGTTCTCCAAGCGGACTTACAACAAGGAATGCGCGCTTGGTAAGTGGGCCGAGGCCTGGTCAAAATCATCGGATATCGGGGAGCAGTTGACTGCCCAGAATTTGAAAGAGCAGCTTGGCGCAAAAGAGGCCGCAGACGGCGCGCGCGAGGCCCTTCAGGGCTATAAAGCCGGGACGCCAAGGATCGATGAAAATGGCCGTAAAGTGATCGTTCTGACGCCACTGGTGCCCAAAAAGCCGGTTGAGCCGGCAGCGCCCGGGACACTGGTTCCTGCGCCAACCTCCCCGTAATATTCTTCCGATAAGCTCTTGTTAGCGCAAGGGCTGGCTTGGTTTTCCGGTTTCTTCCTGCTATACCCGTTGGGTATTTCGCAGTCATTTCTTGAGTCCCGGAAACTATGAAAAAGCCCTTCGACCTCAATGCCCCTTACCAGCCCGCGACTTTCGCCTTTCCGGATAAGGATGTGGTGACGGAGATTATCAGCCGCTATCCCGAGGGAAAGCAGCAGAGCGCGGTTATGCCGCTGCTCGATCTGGCGCAGCGCCTCATGGGCGAGACCGGGGCCACCTCAAACCCGGTCTTCGGCGGTTGGATCCCGCGCGCGGCGATGGACACCATCGCCGAAACGCTGGGGATGCCCAAGACCAAGGTTTATGAAGTCGCCACATTTTATTCGATGTATAACCTGGCCCCGGTGGGCAAGTTTCTGGTGCAGGTTTGCGCGACGTCGCCTTGCTGGCTGTGCGGCTCTGATAAAATCCGTAAGGCCTGCGAAAGCAAACTGGGTATTCATGCGGGCGAAACGACCAAGGACGGAATGTTTACTTTGGTCGAGGTTGAATGCCTTGGGGCGTGTGTCAACGCGCCGATGGCCCAGATTAACGATGATTTTTATGAGGATCTGACCGAGGCCCGCACGATCGAGATCATCGATGCGCTGGCTTCAGGGAAACAGGTTCCGGCCGGGCCGCAGAACGGACGTACGGGGTCGATGGCGCTGAGTGGCGCGACAACGCTGACTGACCGCGTTAAAGCTTAACTAAAAAATTGGTTGAATAATCAACTTACAGGGAAGCATGACATGGGAATGTTGTTCTGGTTCGTGATCGGGTATTGGGTTGTTTCGGTTGCCATCGGTCTTTATGCGGCCCGCCAGGTGCATAACACCAAGGATTTTGCGATTGCCGGGCGGCATCTGCCTTTCTATATGGTTACGGCGACGGTGTTTGCGACCTGGTTCGGGTCTGAAACCGTTCTTGGTATTCCTGCGACATTCCTGGGCGAGGGGTTGCACGGCGTTGTCGCCGATCCGTTCGGGGCATCGCTGTGCCTGATTTTGGTGGGGTTGTTCTTTGCCGCGCCGCTGTACCGCATGAATTTGCTAACCATCGGTGATTTTTACAAGAAGCGTTACGGGCGTACAGTTGAAATCCTGACCACGCTGGCGATTGTTGTTTCCTATCTCGGCTGGGTCGGGGCGCAGATCACGGCGCTGGGTCTGGTCTTTAACATTGTCTCGGGCGGCGAGATTTCAGTCATGCTGGGGATGATCATCGGGTCATCCACCATTCTGATTTACACGTTCTTCGGCGGGATGTGGGCGGTGGCGATTACCGACCTTTTGCAGATGATTATTATCGTTCTCGGGATGCTCTATATCGGCGGTGTGGTGTCCAGCGACCCGGCAGTGGGCGGCGTTGCCAATGTTATCGAACATGCGCGCGCGGCGGGAAAATTCAATTTCTGGCCCAAAGGCAATTTTGCCGAGATTATTGCCTTTATGGCGGCTTTTGTAACGATGATGTTTGGGTCCATGCCGCAACAGGACGTTTTTCAGCGCGTTCAATCCGCAAAAAGTGAAAAGATCGCGGTATGGGGTTCGGTTCTCGGCGGCTCTCTCTATTTCCTGTTTGCCTTCATCCCGATGTTCCTGGCGTTCTCGGCCACAATGATCGATCCGAAGATGGTGGACAGCCTGATCGAAAGCGATCCGCAAATGATCCTGCCGACGCTGATCCTCAACCATTCGCCCCTGATCGCGCAGATTATTTTCTTTGGGGCTTTGTTGTCCGCGATTAAATCCTGTGCCTCGGCGACGTTGCTGGCGCCGTCGGTGACGTTTACCGAAAATATCATGCGTCCTTTGATGAAGAATATGACGGATAAGAAATTACTGCTGACTATGCGTTCGACGACACTTGTGTTCACTGTGCTGGTGACGATTTATGCGATCTATGCCGTCAATTCCGGCGCAACGATCTTCAAGATGGTTGAGAATGCGTACCAGATCACGCTGGTTTCCGCATTTATTCCGCTGGCCTTCGGGGTTTACTGGCGCAGGGCAACGAACCAGGGTGCGTTGGTTTCAATTGCCTGCGGCGTTTCGGTGTGGATTCTTGGCCTGATCTTCCTGCCTGAGGATTATTATATGCCGCCGCATTTTATCGGGCTGATTGCCTCATTCTTTGGGATGCTGGCCGGTTCGCTGATGCCGCAATTTGTTAAACATGATCTGCGCGTCCATGATCTGCTGCGTAACGGGCATCTTTCCAATGCGAATGAGGCGGCGGAATAATCTTGTGGGGGGTGCGGGGAATTTCCTACTCTGGTAATTATAAAAAAACTACAGGGACTATCATTATGCAAAGGCAGGCTCTGCCGACTTTACCGCGTGGATCGGCCATAGAATGGCTGAAGGATGCCTTTATGGGCGGTACGGGAAAACCGTTCCTGACACAATACGATCTGGCGACGCCGAAATGGCCGAAGGATTATCCGCCGCTCAAACTTATTTTTCTGTCTGATCTTCATGTCGGCTGTCCCGCGATGACACTGGAGCGACTTGGCGGGCTTGTGGACCGCGTCAATACGCTGAAGCCTGACCTGATTTTGCTGGGCGGCGACTATCTCAACGACGAGGGGTCGCCGAACGGTCCTTATGTTTCGCCCCGTGATATGGCGAAAGTTTTACGCGGACTGAAAGCCAGTTTCCGGCATGGTGTCTGCGGTGTCGGCGGCAACCACGATGCGCATAAGAAGACAGAGGTTTTTCAGGTCTTTCGTGAAAACGGCATTATCATGTTTGAAAATGATGCGATGAAGTTTAACCACCCGGACCGGCCGCAGCAGAAGGTTTATGTTGCGGGATTGGCCGACGACCTGACCGGGACAATCGATCTTGCAAAAACGTTTGAAAAGGCGCGGGGGGCGGAGCCTCTCATCCTGCTGGAACATAACCCGAGCGCGTTTGATGCAATCGCCGCTTTTTCAGACCGCGCGGTTGTGACGCTGGCAGGCCATACGCACGGGGCGCAGGTTGACGGGCCGGGCCGCAGATTGATGGATCTTCCCGGCAACGCGCCGTGGAAATATGTGCTTGGGCATAGTGTCGTGAACGGGAGCAATTTTATTGTCAGTTCAGGAATGGGGACCAGCGGTCTCCCTTTGAGGGTCAATTGTCCGGCGCGGATTGTTGAAGTGGTTTTACGGCACTCTCCCGCGTAGGCGTCGCAAAAAATCTAAGTTATGGCAATAAATTCTCTCATGATATTGTTCAGATAATTGTCATTTTCCGGTGCAAAAGCCCATGCAGATTTTTCCGATTTGGGTTATACCTTAACCCACTGATATTCATCACCTTCAGGGATTCCACCCATGCTCGCCGATCAGGATCGTATCTTCACCAATCTCTATGGCACCGAGTCCTTTTCGCTCGATGCGGCGCGCAGTCGTGGCGACTGGGATAATACGAAAGATATTATTGCCAAGGGTCCGGACTGGATCATTGAAGAGATGAAGAAATCCGGCCTTCGCGGCCGTGGCGGCGCGGGTTTCCCGACGGGTATGAAATGGTCGTTCATGCCGAAAGAGTCACCGGATGGCCGCCCGAGCTATCTGGTTATCAACGCCGATGAATCGGAACCCGGCACCTGTAAAGACCGCGATATCCTGCGTAATGACCCGCATAAGCTGATCGAGGGTGCGCTGATCGCATCTTTCGCAATGCGCGCGCATCGTTGCTATATCTATGTTCGCGGCGAGTTTTTTAATGAAGCGTCAAACCTGAACAAGGCGATCAAGGAAGCGTATGACGCCGGCCTCCTCGGCAAAAATGCCTGCGGTTCGGGATGGGATTTTGATCTGGTTCTGCACCGTGGTGCGGGTGCTTATATCTGCGGTGAGGAAACTGCGCTGATTGAAAGTCTTGAAGGCAATAAAGGCCAGCCGCGTAACAAGCCGCCATTCCCTGCAATGGCCGGGCTTTATTCGTGCCCGACAACGGTGAACAACGTTGAGACAATCGCCGTGGTCCCAACCATTCTGCGCCGTGGCGGCGCATGGTTTGCGGGCATCGGTCCGAACGATAAAAATACGGGCACGAAACTGTTCTGCATTTCCGGCCATGTCAACCAGCCCTGCAATGTCGAGGAAGCCATGGGCATCCCGATGAAGGAACTGATTGAAAAGCATTGTGGCGGTGTTCGCGGCGGTTGGGACAATCTGCTCTGCGTTATTCCGGGCGGGTCGTCGACACCGCTGCTGACCAAGGAAGCATGCGACACTGTATTGATGGATTTTGATTCATTGAAAGCCCTTGGCACCGGTCTTGGTACTGCCGGTCTGATCGTCATGGATAAATCGACGGATGTGATCGAGTCCATTGCGCGTCTGGCGCATTTCTACAAACACGAATCCTGCGGCCAGTGTACGCCATGCCGTGAAGGGACTGGCTGGCTCTGGCGCATCATGACCCGCATGGTCAAAGGGGATGCAACGATTGAAGAGATCGACACGCTGCAGGAACTGACCAAGGAAATCGAAGGTCACACCATCTGCGCCCTCGGTGACGCTGCGGCCTGGCCGATCCAGTGCCTGATCAAGAATTTTCGACCTGTACTGGAACAACGGATTAACGATTATCGCCGTAAAGCGGCTGCTTAAGATAGAAAGCAAGACACATGCCAAAGCTCAAAATCAATAATGTTGAAATCGAAGTCGAGAAGGGGACGTCCATCCTTCAGGCGTGTGAGATGCTGGGGCATGAAGTTCCACGTTTCTGTTTTCATGACAAGCTGAGTGTTCCGGCGAACTGCCGCATGTGTCTGGTCGAGGTCAAGCCGGGCCCGCCAAAACCGCAGGCATCCTGTGCGCTGGCCTGTGCCGATAACATGGAAGTCTTTACGGACACGCCGATGGTAAAAAAGGCGCGCACCGGGGTCATGGAAATGCTCCTGATCAACCACCCCCTGGACTGCCCGATCTGCGATCAGGGCGGCGAATGCGACCTGCAGGATCAGGCTGTCGGCTATGGCTATGACCGTTCGCGTTATTACGAGAACAAGCGCGCGGTGAAGGACAAGAATTTCGGGCCGCTGATCAAGACGGTGATGAACCGCTGCATCCAATGCACACGCTGCGTCCGGTTTGCGGATGAGATTGCGGGTACGGCGGAACTGGGCATGATGCACCGGGGCGAGGAGTCGGAGATCGATACCTTCACAGGCGCGCCGATCATGACAGAACTTTCCGGCAATCTGATCGATGTCTGCCCGGTCGGTGCGCTGACCTCCAAGCCCTATGCGTTTCAGGCGCGTCCGTGGGAGTTGCGGAAAACCGAAACCATTGATGTGATGGACGCCGTTGGCGCGAACATCCGCATCGATGCGCGCGGCAATGAAGTCATGCGTGTCCTGCCGCGCCTGAACGAAGATGTGAACGAAGAATGGATCGATGACCGCACACGTTTTGCCTATGACGGGTTGAAACGCCAGCGTCTTGATCGTCCGTATGTTCGTGATGCGGCAACGCGCCGTCTGCGTCCGGCCACATGGGACGAGGCGTTCGGTGTTGTTGCGGCCAAGATGAAAGCGTCGCGCCGCGACAAGATCGCCGGTCTTGTCGGGCCGTTATGTGATGCGGAATCGATGATGGCCCTGAAGGACATGATCGGTGAGAATGTTGAGTGCCGGACAGAGGGTGCGAAATTCGATGCGTCGGTCCGTGCCGGTTACATTTTCAATTCCGGTATCGCCGGGATTGAAAAGGCCGATGCCATTCTCCTGGTCGGAACAAATCCGCGTTGGGAAGGGGCCATGGTCAATGCCCGTATCCTGAAAGCATGGCGCGCGAACAAGCGCATGAAAATCGGTGTTATCGGTGAAAACCATGACCTGACCTATCCGACCACCTATATCGGTGCGGGTCCGTCGAGCCTTGAAAACCTGGGTGCGTTTGGCGACGTTCTGAAGAACTCCAAAAACCCGATGATGATTGTCGGAATGGGTGCCTTTACCCGCGCTGATGGCGTTGATGTTCATGGCCTGTGCCGCAGGGTTTCAGAACAATATAAGATGGGCTTTAACGTCCTGCATACAGCGGCGTCACGTGTCGCCGCGCTGGATATGGGGCTGACCAATGATGACCTCAGCATTGCCGACATGGATGTGGTTTACCTGCTGGGCGTTGATGATGCCGAGGCAATCGACCAGATTCATCATGAATCCTTCGTGATTTATCAGGGACATCACGGTGATATCGGGGCGTCCCGCGCCGATGTGATCCTGCCGGGGGCTGCCTATACCGAGAAAGACGGAATTTACGTCAACACCGAAGGCCGTGTGCAATTTGCCAAGCAGGCAACCTGGCCGCCGGGAGAGGCGCGTGAGGACTGGAAGATTCTGCGGGCCTTGTCCGCGGTCCTTGGCCGTCCGATTCCTTATGACGAGGTCAATGCGCTGCGGTCGCGTATTATCCGCGCGTTCCCCAATTTCGGGCATCTCGATGTTCTGATGCCGGCCAAATGGTCGAAGTTCGGCGGTGAGGGCAACGTCGACAAGGCTCCGTTCGTTTCGGGCGTGAAGAATTTCTACCTGACCAATGTTATTACCAAAGCGTCCCTGACCATGGCGAAATGTTCGGAAACATTTTTGAAACGCCATGATTCTCAAGCGGAGGCGGCAGAATGATTAACGATTTTCTGAATGGCGAATTCTGGCTGAGCTACGGTGAACCCGGTGCATGGATGGTAGGCGGTATTCTTGCCATGATGCTTGCCGTGATCGGGGCGGTTGCCTACCTGACCTATGCCGAGCGTAAAGTTCTGGCCGCGATGCAGCGCCGCCAGGGGCCAATGACCGTTGGTCCTTTCGGCCTGTTGCAGCCAATTGCCGACGGCATGAAGCTTCTGTCCAAGGAAACGATTATTCCGTCACAGGCGAACAAACCGGTGTTCATTCTGGCGCCGATCCTGCTGTTCACCCTTGCCCTTGTGGCGTGGTCGGTTATTCCGGTTTCCGGCAAGCTGGTGATCGCCAATATCAATGTCGGTATCCTGTTCCTGTTCGCGATTTCGTCGATGGGGGTTTATGGGATTATTATGGCGGGTTGGGCGTCTAACTCCCGTTACGCTTTCCTTGGCGCAATGCGTTCGGCGTCGCAGATGGTGTCTTATGAAGTGTCTATGGGACTGGTGATCGTCACGATCCTCCTTTGCGCCGGGACTTTGAACCTGACGGGTATTGTGGAGGCTTCGCGGCCATGGTGGATGCAGGTTCTGCTGTTCCCGATGCTGATCGTCTTCCTGATTTCCATTCTGGCGGAAACCAACCGTGCGCCGTTCGATCTGCCGGAAGGTGAATCGGAGCTTTCGGGCGGGTTCATGGTGGAATATTCGGCCATGGCGTTCGCGCTGTTCTTTCTTGGTGAATACGCCAACATGATTTTGATGTCTGCGATTACGACGGTGCTGTTCCTTGGCGGCTGGCTGCCGCCGTTTGGGATTGAAAACGAATACCTGGACAAAGTGCCGGGTGTTATATGGTTCATCCTGAAGGTCTGCGTCGTACTTTTCTACTTTATCTGGGCGCGGGCGACCTTCCCGCGTTACCGCTATGACCAACTGATGCGCCTGGGGTGGAAGGTTTTCCTGCCGTTCAGCCTGATATGGGTTGTGGTTGTTGCCGGTGTTCTGATAAAGATGAACGCGTTGCCCCAATAGGCCGCCAGAAAACAATAATAAAAGAACAGGGTTTCCCATGCTTGGCAAAATGCGGCCATGCCTGAAAGAGATGGCTAATTTTCTTTTCAGCCGGTTCAAAACAGAATCGGCATCTTTGCCGCATATCCGCGGAAAGTTTAACGACGCGGTTAAAAATCATGTCGGTGTCGCCGTGATGGAACGGCGACAGGGGGATTACGCGTCGGCCAGCCTGATGTGCGAGATGATGCCGGAACTGGCGAAAAACGGGGTGACGGCGCTTTACGTTTCCTTTCTGCCGTCGACGGTGCAGCCATTGCTGGATAAATGGTTTAACGACGATGACGAAACCCCAATTGTGGATTTTATCGACGGCCTGTATTACGGGCATTCGAAACGCCAGTGGCAATTTTACTGGAAGGTGATGGAAGCCGCCAAGGCCGCCAATATCCGGGTCGTCGGTTTGGAAAAATATGATATCCGCACGCATTACGGCGCTGTGTTCGATGCGCCATTCAAAACAATGTATTGGGAATCGCATATCGAACGCGCCCGCGAGCGTAACAATGACAAGGGCAGGTTCATCGTTTACGGCCATGAGATGAATGCCCTGGATATGGGCGGGGCGCTTAAAGGGATTCACCAGCGGCTTGATATTCCCCGCATGATTATAAAGACAGGCACACCTGCGCTGGCAAAGCTTATTCTTGATCAGCACCCCTCATATGTCGTGTCGTTACCGGCGCACCCGCAGCAGGATATTATCTGCGTCGGGCCTTATATCCGCAACATGCCATTAAAATATTCAGGGCTTTAACAGGTAGGGAAAATTATAATGAAGAGCATAGCAAAAATTTGTCTCGGCGTCGTTTTTGCCGCCTCTGCAATCGGGATTGGTTACAAATTTGTGCAAATTCTGCCCGAGGTGCCGCAGACAAAGAATGCGCAGGTAAGCCTGCCTCCCGAGGTCATCTGCACCGAAAAACCTGAAACCTTCGTTGCGGCAGTACAGCGCGCAACGGCTTCGGCTCCTGCGGCGGATACTCCGTCCGTTGCGTCTGTCACAGAGATGGCGGGAATGGATATGTCGAAGCATCATCACGAAACGATCATTCCTTCCACCGTCGATGTTCATAAGGCGCTCGGGGTGGCCGGTCGTGGCGAAATAGGATTTGGGGACGGCGTGGCGACCGTGACGGTGATGGACGATAATAAAATTTCCTCCCATGATTTTGTTTTTGATTTTACGGGTAAAGGGGCGCTTTGCGATGACCAAAGCCCGGTTTGTTCAACCATGGATGTCCTGAGCGCAGCACAGAAAGAAGACCTGACCGCCACGATCTGCAGCCGGGCCAAAGCCAATGGGGGCGGGGCTTTTTACCAGGAATTTTGCGACCTGAAATCCTGAAAGCGGGCTGGCGGAATTACCGGCGGCAACGCAGAGCGAGGCAAAAGCTTTAAATGAAATATTTCCCCGCGTGCTGCAAAAGAAGCTTCAGATGACTATAATCTGGATATCTGTAGCTATAACCTGGTAAAGGTCGCGCCCGAGGTTCATTAAAACCTGATAATTTTCTTGTCCACCCCTTTGATCCGGGGCGGTTTTCCTTTAATATCCGGCCAGTACAAACAGGATATTCATCATGGCCTTCGATTCCGTCGCACGTTCTTTTATGCTTTCCGAGATCATCACGGGCATGGCCCTGACGTTCAAATACATGTTCAAGCCGCGTGTTACGATCAACTATCCCTATGAAAAGGCGCCGCTCAGCCCGCGTTTCCGGGGCGAACATGCGTTGCGCCGTTATCCAAACGGGGAAGAACGGTGCATTGCCTGTAAGCTTTGTGAGGCGATTTGTCCTGCGCTGGCCATCACGATCGAGGCAGAGCCGCGTGAAGACGGTTCGCGCCGCACCACCCGTTACGACATTGATATGACCAAATGCATTTACTGCGGTCTGTGCCAGGAAGCGTGCCCGGTTGATGCGATTGTTGAGGGGCCGAATTTTGAATATGCCACCGAAACGCGCGAGGAATTGTTCTATAACAAGGATCGCCTGCTGGCCAACGGTGACAGGTGGGAGGCGCAATTGGCGTCAAATCTAGCGAAAGAAGCGCCTTACCGTTGATTTATTAACATAATATACCTGATTTCTTCTTTTTTTGACTTCTTACGTCAATCTAACTATGTTTCCCTAATCAAAAGGGAGCAAGAGATGCATAAATCCATCAAAGAAATTTTTCAATATGCCGTCGCGGCTGCGGCTGGCGTCGCTTTTGCTGCAGTCGTAATTCCTCTGTGGAATGAATCCACAAAACCGGCGCAGGTTCAGAGGCCCTCAACCCATGAGCCGACACCGATCAATAGCGAGAAAGATGTTCGTGATCCAGAATTGCGCGCAATAATCGACCAGGCCGCCGTGGTTAAAAAAAACATGGATGAAATGACGGCGAATTCAGATCGTATCATGAATAACCTGGCAATCGATGCCATGGAGCGGGGGCGTGTCGAATTCGCGGGCAATAAGGCTACGGCGACAATACAAGTTCAAAACGACAGTTCGTATGTCTATAACTTCACGTTCCAGGGCGGTGTGGCACAGGAAATCTGCTACTCGGGTAAAGAAGATTGTAAATCCGTCGCATCCGGTGATGCGGTTCAGGAGGCGGACGAAGGCCAGACGAAGCGTCCTCTGTCCCTGAACAGCGAACAGGCGAACAGTCTTATACAGGCGGCCTGCGTTGCGGCGACAAAACAAAAGGAAAAGGCGCTGCTCTTTACAATACAGAACTGCTACGGGGTTAAACTGCCGGTACCGGGACTATCATGAAAGCAAGTTTTCCCGGCCTTGCGATAGCGTTCGCCATTCCCGCCGTGCTTGTCGCCGCGCTGTCGGCAGGGGATGATTTTGCGGAAGGGTTAGAGTATTTAAACACCGATCCGGATATCAGCAGGACTATCGACGCCATTGCGGGCGCGACCTTGTCAAACGCGATCAGGATGGATCATGAAAATTTCCGGACTGAATTTAAAGGGGCTCAGCGTGCCGGTGAAACAAATCGCTCCCCGACCATTACTTACAATGCTCTTTCGCGTCAACTCTGCCGCCAGAATTTTATCGAAGGCGATGAACTTCAGCCTGTGTGTTACGAAGATGCTGACCTGAGCAGGCTTCAGCGCGGTGTTCTGAGAAACGTATTGTGCATTGGTGCGATTCTGAAATCAGACAAGGCGTATCAGCAATTATTCTGCGGCCCTGTCAAGATGACTTAGCAGGTGCTAATTCGTACCGGGGCCGTCTTTGATCCATTGCATCGGCACATGATAATAGACGCCGAAAACATCCGTGCCGGGATTTTTGTCGTCTATGCCCCAGTTTGAAATATGGCTGACCGATCCGGTCAGGCGGCTGGCGTTCTGGAACTGGTAGCCGATTTCAATCTGCTCCCTGAACTGGATGGAGCCGCCGAGGTCTTTGCCGTCGCCGTCGGTATAAAGGCCCGCACCGATGCTCGGCGTAAGTATCCAGTTATTGCCGAGACTGAAATCATAGAGAAACCCGGCTGCGCCATAGATTGTGCCGTCTGTTGTGACTTCACCGCCGATCCAGGGTTTGAATTGCCAGAATATTGACTGGCCGGGGCGGTACTCAATCCGGAAGTCTGTTGCCTGATTATCTTTATCGAAAAGATCATAAGCGCCAGCAGACAGGGATACGCGGTCAATGTTATCGGCCTGAGCAGGGGTAATGGACATAATAGTTCCAAGCAGGGCGGAGAATGCAATAAAGCGCGCGATTTTCCCAGCGGTAAATCCTTCTAGAATGATGAACATCACAAATGGCCGGACGGCCAGGGAGAGTCGGAGG
>JAQGJB010000056.1 GCA_028290825.1 Micavibrio sp. | reverse complement strand
GTAGCCCGTCAGGAATATGACATCGAAACCGTCGAGGCGATAGAAACGCGCCAGCACATCAAAGCCGACCGACGTGAAGACATGGCCGAGGTGAGGCTTGTCGTTCACGTAATAGATCGGGGTGGTGATGTAGTACGGTTTTTTGGTCATGTTATTTTGCCTGCAGGATTGAGAATGCGCCGAGAATGGCCTGGCGTTTGTCGAGGGAGCCGTATTTTACCATATCAAAATGTGCTTTCAGGTTATCGCAAATTTTGGTCCAGCCTTCAAGAGAGTAGTCGGCCAGCATTGTTGTGTAAGGCGGGTTGTCGAGGGGTTTGGGGAGTTTGGTCAGCCCCCTCGCCCGGGCTTTCGCGATCTGTTCGCAGATCCAGAGGAGCGCGTCCTGAAAACCCTGCAGGTCATCGACATCGTTGCCGCGCCCGCCGAGGACTTCGGCCTGGCCGTGGATGTCGGCCCAGTTGAGGCGTGGCCACTGGTTTAAAAGCGCGGTGATTTTTTCGAGGGATTTGAGCGCGCCGTCCGCCATCAGGCGCTGGGCCATGCCGATGCTGCCACCCGCAATGTTGTAGAGCGCGTCGAGGTCGGAGGATTGTTTTTCGAGGAGCGCGTCGAAATCCTCCCGCGCGAGTGGCGCGAAGTCGATCATGCGGCAGCGCGACCTGACGGTCGGCATCAGGGCGCCGGGGCGGTGGGCGATGAGGATGAGGATGGCGTTGGCGGGCGGTTCTTCCAGCACTTTCAGGAGGGCGTTCTGGCTGGCGTTATTCATGGTGTCGGCGTCGTCGATGAGGACGATGCGTTTTCCGCCCATAAAGGGCGTCAGGTGCATAAAAGGGTTAACCTTGCGGATCTGATCGACAGCGACAGTTTCCTTGAAGCGGCTTTTGGCTTCGTCATATTCGCGTTCGATGGTCAGGAGATCTGGATGACCGCCGGAGATGATGAGTTTGACCGCAGGATCATCGGGCGATACGGAAAACGTTGTCGCGGGGGCGGCGGGTTCGGGTGTACCAAAAAGTGATGGCCCGGTATCGATTTCCTTTTGCGTCAGGAGGAATTTTATCAGGCGGTAGGCCATGGTGGATTTGCCGATACCCTGCAACCCGGCGAAGATCATGGCGTGGGGGATTTTTCCGGAGGCCATGAGGGTCAGAAGTTGCTGTTCTACCTCACGGTGGCCGATGATGTTGATGGCGGCGCGCGGCGTTGGCAGTTCCTCGGCAGGGGCCGGCAGATCTGCTTCTATCTCGCTGATGAAATCGTCTTCGGATTCGTCACTGAACAGGCCCATTAACCAAGCCTTCCGAGAATATGCCGTTGCAGATCGGCGGTGACGTCATCAAGGGACTGCGTGGCGTCGATGATAACGCAGCGATCAGGATCACCTTTCGCGATTTCAAGATAGCCCTGGCGCATGCGTTCATGGAATTCGAGACCGAGGCGTTCGAATTTGTCCTCCGGCGCGTCGGCGGTTTTATATTCTTTTTCGAGGTGGGGCTTTGCATCTTTCATGGGCATTTTCAGGGCATGAAAGATACGGTGATTTGCGCGTTCAAGACCGATTTCAACCGGCATATCGAATATGAAGGTGAGGTCGGGTTTGAAATCGCCAAGGGTAAGGGTGTTCAGGCTTTCGATGGTTTCGAGAGGATGTCCATGCCCATAGGCTTGATAAGCGCGGGTTGAATCGGTGAAACGGTCGGAGATAACGATTTTACCAAGAGCGACAGACGGTTTGATCAGGGTATCGACATGCATGACGCGACCGGCGAAGAGAAGCAAGGCCTCCGCCATGGGCGACCATGCGCCGCTGTCCCGACGGACGAGGAGTTCGCGGATTTTCTCAGCCTCGGGTGTGCCGCCCGGTTCTCGGGTGGTGACGACAGCGTGGCCTTTATTCGTCAATATTTCGGACAGGCGTTTGATCTGGGTGGATTTACCCGTCCCCTCGCCGCCTTCCAGTGTGATGAATAAACCGGGTTTCACTAGCGGACGACGCTATCCAGTTTGTGGTTCAGCATGAATTTGAATTTCTGAACCGTCGAGGCCATCAGCCCGAGTTTCGGTACATCTTCGCCAGCTGTCAGCGGTGCAAGAATTTCCCCGCCGCGTGGCAGCTGAATTTTAAGCTGGCCGATTTCATCACCTTTTTTGATCGGCGCCATCAACGGGCCTTTGTAGGTGACGGTCACTTTCAGGTCGTTTTTCACAGCCTTAGCGACGGTAACAAGGATATTGCGGTCAACGACCATTGGAACCTCGGCGGCCTGGCCCATGGCGACGGTTGCCTTTTCCACAGTGTCGCCGGATTTGAACAGGTTAACATTTTCAAAGTTACGGAGCGCCCAGTCCATCAGGCGTGCGCCTTCGTTGGCGCGGTCCTTTTCACTGGCCATACCGTTCAGGACCATGACGACGCGGCGGCCATCGCGTGTGCCCGACCCCATCAGGCCATAGCCTGCCCCTGCCTCTTCCGCATGACCGGTTTTAAGGCCGTCGGCACCGACATCACGGAACAGCAGCGGGTTGCGGTTCATCTGGTGGATGTTGTGCCAGGTGAATTCCTTTTCGGAGAAGAATTTATAATCCTCGGGGAAATCGGCGATCAGGTGATCGGCCAGAATCACCAGGTCATGCGCGGTGGAATAGTGATCAGGATCGGGCCAGCCGCTCGCGTTAATGAAGTGGCTTTCGTTCATGCCGAGTTGTTTGGCCTTGGCGTTCATCTGGTCGACGAAATCGGCTTCGGTTCCGGCGATGCCTTCGGCCATGACGATGGTGGCGTCGTTACCGGATTGAATAATGATGCCACGGATGAGGTTCTGGACGTCGATCAGGCTGCCCAGTTCGACGAACATTTTGGAACCCTGCATGCGCCAGGCTTTTTCACTGACCGGGAATTTTGAATCGAGGGTGATCTTGCCTTTTTTCAGGGCGTCGAAGGCCATATAGATGGTCATTGTTTTGGACATCGAAGACGTCGGCATTCTTTCGTGGCCGTTTTTGTCCATCAGCACAGTGTTGGTTTCATAGTCGATGATAAAGGCCTGTTTCGCAGTGGTCGGGTCGCTGGTTTCAGGCGATTTCTGCGTCAGGGTTGCAGAGGTTTTTGCGTCAGGCGCGGAATCCGCGGCTTTGGCCGTTTGCGCGGGGGCTGTTTGTGCTTTGGTTGTTTGTGCCGGGGCCGGTTTTGCCGGGTCCGCAGCGTGCGCCAGCGGCGCAAAGGTCAGGGACAGCAGGAGGACAGGCAGCGCGAGGGAAAAACGTGACATGTTTTGATTCCGTGTGGGGTGGATTTGAACCACCCCATAAGACCCCGTCCGGGGTTAAAAATCAACGGTTTGACGGATAAATTATACCGCTAATCAACTACAATAATGGCCTTGTTCTGGCCTTGGGCCACCACACGGTTCAGCATGGCGTCGGCAGAGGCGACATCGTTGATCGGTCCGACGCGCACGCGGTATAGCTGCTTCCCTCCCACAAGGGCCTGCTGGATATTGACTGAACCAAGCGAAGAAAGTTTCTGGCGCATGCGTTCGGCATTGTCATAGACACCGAAGGCCCCGGCCTGGACATAAATACTGGTGGGATGGACGGGCATCTGGACGACGACGGGATCAGGCATCAGAACGCCTTCACGCGTTACGTGCATGGGGACAACGGGCTGGTTTACGGCCAGCGGTTCGGCGATAACGGGCTGGGAAACACCGAGGACCTCACCCGCCGGGGCGTAACCCGGGTTGTTCATTGCCAGTTCCGTGCCACGGGTATTGATGCCCTGCTTGGCCATCTCAGCAATGCGGAGAGATTCCTGGGGCAGGACTTCAAGTTTGACCTTGGCCGTCCCCCTGCCCTTGAAGCCGAGAAGATCGGCAGCCCGGGAGGAAACATCGATCACACGGCTGCGCGCGAAGGGGCCGCGGTCATTCACACGGACGATGACGGAGCGCCCGTTTTCAAGATTGGTGACGCGAACCAGCGAGGGGAGTTGCAGCGTGCGGTGCGCTGCGGTGAGTTCATTGGTATTGAAGTCCTCCCCGCTTGCCGTGCGGCCACCATGGAAACCGGGGCCGTACCAAGAGGCGATGCCCGTTTCGACAAGGTTATAATTTTCTTTCGGGTAATACGTTGTGCCCTGAACCACATAGGGCTTGCCGACTTTAAAGGTGCCCTGGGTCGGGGTGGTAGAGGTGGTTTGCGGCTGGCCATCCCCGCCGGGATTTTTGAAAACGTGGGAGGCGAATTGAACCTCGGTACAGGAGGTCAAGGCCAAGGCCAGCATTACCAGGAGGATATTGCGCATTATTCCGGCTGCCTCATCACTTGCGGCCTGCCTATCGCATCGGCGAGCATATTGACGGCGAGGGAATATTTATAGGAGCTGTTGTAATCAAGGATCGTCCAGAAATTATCGTAGACGACGTAAACAGGCCCCTGCACTTCGCGGTCCGTCTGCGGGTTATAATTCGGGGCGATCAGCGTTACGGGCTTATTATAATCGAGCGGTAAGGCACCGCCCCCCGGCAGACGGACGCCGAGTTGCGCCCATTCCTGAAGCGTTTTGCTTCTCTCCACACGTTCCTTTTTCAGGTCCGTAAGATGATCCCGGTTGAAACCCGGCGGCAGGATGACTCTTTTCCCCCACGGCTCCCCCTCTTTCCAACCTGATAGTTTGAGATGATTGGCGGTGGAGGCGAAAATATCGGCAAGGTTAGTCCAGATATCCTTGCGGCCATCACCATCGCCATCAATCGCAAGGCGGCGGAAGGACGAGGGAATAAACTGAGTCTGGCCAAAGGCCCCCGCCCACGATCCGGGCATGGTTTCGATCTGGGTGTAGCCTTCGTCAATCATATGAAGGGCTTCGATCACCTCACGGCGGTATTCAGGACGGGACCGGGCGACGGTGACCAAAGCGCGGATGACATTCACATCACCCATGTTGGAGCCATAGGAGGTTTCCATGGCCCAGATCGACATGATGAGTTGGGGCGGGACATGATGTTGACGCTCCATCCGGCCCAGCAGGCTGGCATTGTCGTTCATCATCTGACGCCCTTTGGCGATGCGGTGCGGGGTGACGCGTTTGCTCAGATAATCCTCGAGCGTTGCGCGTTTTTCTGGCTGAGACTGGGACTGGCGTTCAACAGATTCGAGCGGCTGAAGGGTATTTGGCAACAGGCGACCGACGGTTCCAGGCTTTACGCCCTTCTGCACGGCTTCCTCCCGCAGGAGTTCAAGCCAGCCGAGGTTAAACGGCTCGGTCGCGGCATAGGATTTATTTATCATACCGGGCATAAGAACCGCGAAACCGATAACGGCGGCAAAGAACATGGAGCGCAGCTGGTTGCGTTTGTATGGCATTAAATCTTCCCGTTGATCCTGTACGCGGCGATGCCCGAAATTTCACGCAGGGCCAGATGCGCCATATAGATATTATCGAGCACATCAAATTTCTGAGTTACCCATAAATACCGCCCGGAGGCGCGATAGTCCACCGGATAGGGAATTAACCCCCAACCAAGTTTTTGTGCGACGCCCATGGCGCGCGGCGTGTGCCAGGCAGAGGTCACAAGAATCCAGGTTTCGTGAGGCTTGGGTTTCAGCATTTCTTTTGAATTTATCAAATTTTCAGAGGTGGTTCTGGAACGATCTTCATAAATTACTTTAGATGCGTCGAAAGCAATATCCTTTAAGAACATTTTCATATCGATTGAATCGATGCGTTCGCTGCGGATCAGCTTTCCTGAACCACCGGAGAAAACGATGCGGGCCGCCGGATATTTGCGCGACAATATAATGGCCGCGTTCACGCGGTCGACGGCGTCGTTGAATTCGGGCATACCGCTGAGTTCCGAAGCATCGCTTTCCACCGCGCCACCGAGAATTAGGATACCGTCTATATGCGGGGGCATTAGTGTGGGTTTGGAATAACGGCTTTCCAGATAATGGACGGCATTCTGACCAGTGGGAAAAACGCCGATCAAAAGAAACAGTGTCATGGCGGTCACGAATAACGCGGTGGCGGCACGGATTTTTTTAAAGCGCAGGAAAAACAGCCCGGTAACGGTGAGGATCGTCAGCAGATTCAGCGGTGCCAGCAGAAACCAGATTATTTTCGATAAAATAAAGAACACTAAATTTCCCCTTTAATCTTTTGTAGTACCAAGCCCCGTTAATGAATAGTCTGTTCATTAAGGAGAATCTCTTATGTCAGAAATCATTAGTTTCGAAGATACATTTCAGCGCCTTCGCCAGACTTATATCGAACGTTTGCGCAACAGTGTCGAGGCGATCGACAATGTATTGGCACAAAAACAACTTGCGCCGCTGGCGGCGGAGGATTTAAGGCGCGCCATTACCCTCTTCCACGGTCTGGCCGGTTCGGGCACCACGTTCGGATTCCCGCAGGTCAGCGAGGCGGCGCTGAAAATAGAAATTTTTCTGGACCTTGTTATCGGATCGCTGGGCGAATTCGATGTGATGTCGGAACATCAGTACCAGACCTTTGAGGCCATGTCGCAGGATCTGCGCCGGTCCTGCCTGCGTGCGTCGGAAGCCGGAGCGTTACGCCCGCAAGCCGTAGTTGCGGCGGAAGGAACCACGGGCAGCAATGAAGAATATTCCGTTCTGATCGTTGATGACGATGACGACCTCTGCAATCTTCTGGTCCTTAAGTTTAAGGAAAAAGGTATTGAGGCGGAGGCCGTGCGCAGCGGTGAGAAGGCGCTAAAAATTCTTGGCATGAAACGGCCGGACCTGGTGATCCTCGACATCATGATGCCGGACATGAACGGTCAGGAATTGCTGCGCCGCCTGAAACAGGACCCCGAATTCGTTTCGATGCCTGTAATCATGCTGACCGGCAAGACTAATGAAAAAGACGTCAGGACGGCGCAGCATTCCGGTGCGCTGGATTACATCGTCAAGCCGTTCGACCCGGAAGCCCTGATGGAGAAAGTCGCCAGTATTCTTGATTCCGCGCGCCGGACAATTCTGGTGGCGGATAACGACACACATATCGCGGAATTACTTGCGGGCAAGTACAGAAGCCAGGGGTTCAGGGTCATAACGGCCGATAACGGCGTTAAGGCGTGGAATGTGATTTACCGGGCGCTGCCCGATCTGGTGGTGCTTGATATCCTGATGCCGGGGATGGATGGTTTGTCGGTTCTGGCCAATATGCGGGCCGATGCCAAGACCAGGAACATTCCTGTGATCGTTGTCAGCACCCGTTCGGATAAAGACCAGGTGGATGAAGGCCTCGAGGCCGGGGCGCAGGATTATATGATCAAACCCATTCTTACCGATGACCTGGTTGAACGGACACGCAAGTTGTTGAAGACACCGGTAACGGCGGGCTGAGCGATGAGCGACGATGGCCGTATGACCGGTTTCGAGGAAACGTATTCGGCATTGCGGGCCGACTATGTTGAACGGTTGCGCGACAATGAGGCCCATATCAGAAGCGCGGCAGAGAAAACTTTGAACTCGCCGGTGGACCGCGAAGACCTTGCCAAAATGCAAAGTCTTTCGCACGGGCTTGCGGGATCGGGCGCGACATTCGGATTTCCGGAGGTGACCAATGCGGGGCGCAGGACCGAATTACTGGCCGAGAAGCTTTCAAAATCGCTAAAAGATGATGAGTTGTTGCTGGGCGATCCTTTGACGGAGTATCAGAGCGCCCTCAATGAACTGGCCGATGCGTGTGAGAAAGCGCAGACGCTGGCCGCCCTGCCCGATTCCGACCTGGTCCTGACGGAGAAACCCGCACCGGCGACGCTGGACGGTAAAAAGCGGATCAATATCCTTGTTGTCGATGATGACCGCAGCCTGACTGCACTGGTGTCGCTCAAACTGACGCAACGCAATTTCGGGGTGATGACAGCGCATAACGGCACCGAGGCCTTGATGGCAGCCAGGGAACGGCAGCCGGATCTGATTATCCTCGATATCAATATGCCGGGACCAAGCGGACATGATGTGCTGCGCAGTCTGAAACAGGATTCTGAACTGGCAAAAATTCCTGTTCTGATGCTGACCGCATCGGCAAAGCAGCATGATGTCGTCGGGGCACTGCATTCCGGGGCGATGGATTATATCGTCAAGCCGATTGATATTAACGACCTCGTCACCCGGGTTGAAAAACTGAGGCGCACCCTCAGCCGCACGATCCTGGTCGCGGATAACGACCAGTTGATCCTGTCGCTGCTCCATCACAAATTCATGCGCCATGGATTGAATGTGATCCTTGCGGATAACGGCGTTGCGGCGCTGGCCGAGGCGCAGAAGAATATTCCGGACCTGATCCTCCTTGACCTGCGTATGCCGGGGATGGACGGATTTGGGGTCTTGGAAGGATTAAAGGCGCGGGATGACACACGTAATATTCCGGTCATCATCCTGAGCGCGAGCAAAGACGAAGACGATATCAGGGCCGCGAAAAATGCCGGTGCGACCGATTACGTCTCGAAGCCGTTTGTAGCGGATAAGTTGCTGTCGCGTTGTATGAAAGCTCTGAATAAAGAATAAAAAACGCGCAGGCTTTATTCCTGCTCGAAATAGGCGCGCACCTGATACCACTGGTTCCTGGCATCTCCGTACAACCCAGTAATTTCGGACATATTGCCATTCTTCGCGTGTTCTTCGATCTGCATGACCAGATGCTGCAGTGTGACCGCGCCCATCTGACCCGTGGTGGACCGCAGCGCATGGGTGGCACGCCCGATTTCCGCGACGTTGCCTTGGGCAATTGAATCCTCAAGGGTTTTCATCAACTGTTCGCCGTTGCTGATGAAGATCGAGATCAGGGAGCTAAATTTTTCTCTCGTCGCGCTACGCAGCTTTGTGACGATTTCCTCGTCGACCACCTGGCCGTGTTGCGGTTGGTCGGGTTTTTCAGGTGATGGCGGTTGCGTCACTGCCCTTTCGCCGACTTTACGGAGCGACAGCCATTTACGCAGCATTGATTCCAGTTCCTGTTCTTTGATAGGCTTGCTTAAGTAATCGTTCATGCCGATGGCAAGGCACCGTTCCCGGTCGCCCTTCATGGCGTTGGCGGTCAGTGCAACAATATTAACGGCATCGCGTTTGGTGTCGCGTTCGAAGGCACGGATTTTTGCCGTTGCCTCGAACCCGTCCATTTCAGGCATCTGGCAATCCATCAGGACGAGGTCGAATTCTTTTGTCTCGATGAGGTTCAGGGCCTGCCTGCCGTCATCGGCAACGGTCGGTTTGATGTCGTAATTGCCAAGCAGGGACATCATCACCTCCTGGTTGACGATGTTATCTTCGGCAAGAAGAACTCTGGCATTACTGAACACCGGCTTGGTGCGGCGGTCAGCCGTGCCGGAATAATTTTCCTGCAGGCTGTAACGTGTGACGAGTTTCGGTTCGCGTCCCTGTTCGCGCATTTCGTGCATCATGGCCAGCATGGCGGGCAATTCGCCGGGATGAACGGGTTTGGTGAGATAACCCTGGAAGCCAGCCTGCTGCACCTTGCGGGCGTCGCCGCGATAGGGCTGCGAGGTCAGGAGAATGGCCTGCAGATTTTTCAGAGCCGGATAGAGACGGAGAGATTCCATAAATTCAGGACCGCTCATGCCTGGCATCTGATGATCGATAATGGCGAATTCGCAAGGTTTTCCTTCAGCCGCCGCAGCTTTCAGGTAATCCAGTGCCTCTTCGGGATTTTCAAGCGCAGTCACTTCCATACCCATGACGCTTAGTTGTTCCGCAGCGATATCGCGGGCCACGGGGCTGTCGTCGAGGACAAGAACTTTTTTGCCCTGCAATTCAGCGCGTCTGGCATCAATGGAATTTTCAGCAGGCTGTTCAGCCATCTGCAGCGGAAGGGTGAACCAGAACGTGGACCCCTGCCCCTCGACGCTCTCAAAGCCGATGGCGCCACCCATCAGTTCGACCAGTTGTTTCGAAATTGCAAGGCCGAGGCCTGTGCCGCCGAAGCGGCGCGTGGTGGAGCTGTCGGCCTGGTTGAATTTTCCGAACATACGCTCAACCTTGTCGGCGGGAATGCCGACGCCGGTGTCTTTGATCCGGATATTGAAAGTATAGTGGTTGTGGTCGGTCTGTTGCGGACTGACATCAATTAGGACATGGCCCGTATCGGTGAACTTAATTGCGTTCCCGGCAAGGTTAAACAGAACCTGGCGGATACGGCCCGGATCACCGATGAAGCGGCGTTCTGAACCAGGGGCGTAACGCAGGAAAAGCTCGATCTTTTTATCACGCGCCTTGATGGCCATGACTTCGGAGATTTCTTCGCAGATCAGCTGGAAATCAAACGGGATATTTTCGACCTCCATTTTTCCGGCCTCGATTTTCGAGAAATCGAGAATGTCGTTGATAATCTGCATCAATGCATCGGCGGAATTGGTGACGGTTTCAGCAAAGTGACGCTGGCGGGAATCGAGGCTGGTTTCGAGCAGCAGGTTCGACATGCCGATAATGCCGTTCATCGGGGTGCGGATTTCGTGGCTCATATTTGCGAGGAAATCGGATTTAAGGCGTGTCGCTTCCTCAGCCCGTGCCTGTGCGTCTTTCAGTTCACTGATATCACTGAAAACGAGGACCAGACGGATAGGATGACCAAATTCATCCTTTTCATGCAGGGCGCGGGTAAAGATCCACCGGGTCGAACCGTCCTTATGCAGATAACGTTCAATGACCTGGAATTCAGGGATTTTGCCGGAGTTATAATCTTCCATCATCCGGATCGAACGTGCGCCGTCTTCGGGATAAATCAGGTCGCGCCAGCCCTGCACGGTATTGGGAACTTCATGATCCTCATAGCCGAGCATTTCCTTGAAGTGCGGAGAGAACCAGACTTTTTCGGTGGTCACATTGTAATCGGCAACACCCTCCCGCGAGGCTGCGAGAACCAGCTCCAGGAAACGTTGTTGCTTGTCGAGGTTATTTTTACTCTCGATGCGTTCGGTGATCAGTTCGGAGAAAACGATGATCCCGCCGATCGTGCCGTCAATATCGTACCAGGGCCGGGCCTCCCACCGCACCCAGACCTGGGTGCCGTCACGCATGGTGAAGCATTCCTCGTCACAGCGCTCAACCGCACCCATCAGGCAGCGTTGATGGACATCTTTCCAATATTGGGGTGCCTTGGGCAGGATAGAGAAATGATATTTGCCGATGATTTCCCGGCTATCAAGCCCGTTATCTTTCAGCCACCGGTCACTGACCGCGATAAAATTGAGGTCGCGATCATACATCGCCAGGGCCACCGGAGCATGTTTGACGAAAAGCTGCAGCTGGGATCTGGAAACAAGCAGGGTATTGGCAAGCTGGTTCGCCTTCAGGCCGAGATAGGTCGCAAGCGTAAACAGTATGGAAGTAAAGAGGCCCGCCAGAAGCGTAATCAGCGGGACGGGGGATTTATGCTCCTGAATAAACGATTTATTAGGTTCGACCGTTATATTCCATTCCTTGTCCGCAACTTTGATAGAGCCGGTCTGCCGCCATTTTTTATAAGTTCCGTCATCGACGGGAGCGTTGCTGAAAATAACCTGATCGCCTTCGGTTATCGTCATATCAAAATCGGTCAGATCTTTTGTGACAAGAAGATATTCGAACATGTCGCTGACCCGGAAGCCGGCCGACATCACACCATTATAGCGGTTACCGATATATAAAGGGAAGTAACGGTTGAACCCGATGCCACCGTTCAGGAGTGTGAGGGTTTCGGTTGATTGGGGCTGGCGGGTTTGGATTGCTTTATGAAGGGCGCTCGCGCGTTTCGGTTCGGATTCCAGATTAAAGTTCAGACCCTTATTATTGCCGGACCTGGCCGCGAGCCAGCGAATAATTGAATCTTCGTCAACCCAGGCAATTCCGAGGATAACCGGATAACTTTTAAGGTAGCTTTCGGCATCTGCCTGCCATAATTTTTTCGGCGTTCCACCCGCAGCAACCCAGCGCGAAGCGATACGGTTCAACGCACCGTAGAGTTCGTTCATATACTGCGTTGTCACCTGTTCGATCAGACGGGTTTCGTTACGGACCAGAATTGCATTCTGCTGGTCCTGGTAAGTGATTGTCGCCTGCCATACCGAGATAGAGATGGTCAGCATGCCGACCATGACGGGTATAGGCAGCCAGAGCGGCAGGCGTTGGTTATTATGCCAGGCACACAGAATAACGGCGAGATTCAGAAAAACGAAGCATAGGGCCGTCATGACAGCCATTACTGTGGCCTGTTGCCACGTATCGACGCCATTCAGGCCGCTGGCATAGCCCAGTAAGGGAATGGCCCCGAGTGAGAAAGAAATGCTACCACCCAGTGCCATCAGAACGGGGTGGAAATTTTTTCGGCCGCGCATAAGGCCATAATAAAGAAGCGTGATGCTGGTGATAAACATTGCGATATTTGTGTAAATGCCCATTCGTCCGGTAATGATGCCATGGGTCTGCACAAAAGGTTTCGCAAAAATATCATCGATGGCAAGGTCAAGGCCGATGAAATTTTCAATGCCGGTCAGAATAGAAATTATAAAGGCAAAAAAAGACGGAATGAGGATCAGCAACCTCGATCGCCGGTCATAGCAGGCAACGGCAATGGCGCAGGATAAGAGGCCGATGGCGCTGTTAAATTTCATCGGCGAATAATTTGGACTGAATTGCAGAAGAAGATCGGGGTTGCCAGTCAGCCAGCCGGTCATCACGCAAATCGTTACTATCCCGACCGCGAAGGTCAGGATTATGATTATTCTGTGAAGGAAGGCAATCTGGAACGACGACATATAATATAGTATAAACCCACGTTATCGCACTGGACAGGAAATTCATTAGAATTTATACATATTCATGATTTTTTAGCAGTTAAGCCAAGGGGTTACAAATGTGTGCCGCCATTTCCGTCGTCGTGCCGGTCTATAATGAAGTTGATTGCATCGGTCCGCTGGTCAGGGAAATTTCCGAGGCTTCGAGCGCGTTTCCTCTGGAAGAGATCGTGATCGTCGACGATTGCAGCGATGACGATACACCGCGGATCTTGCAGCAACTAAAACAGACCTATCCTAAAGTTCGCATCGTCCGGCATAGCCAGCGTTCAGGACAATCCACAGGGCTTTGGACCGGAATCAGCCACGCGCGCGGTGCATTGATTGTAACGCTAGACGGCGACGGGCAAAACAACCCCGCGGATATTCCCCTGCTTTATAATGCGTATCAGAAACACGCGAATGAAAACCCGCGAATGCTGGTGGCCGGGCAACGAAAAAAGAGACAGGACAATCTGGTGCGCCGCCTGTCGTCCCGCGGGGCGAACAAAATCCGCGCTTTCATGCTGAAAGACGGGGTGCGTGATACAGGGTGCAGTCTTAAACTGTTCCGCCGGGAGGATTTTATTTCCCTGCCCTTCTTTAACCATCTGCACCGTTATATACCCGCCTTGATGCTGGCGCGCGGGGTGAAACTGACCCTGATTGATGTTTCGCACCGTCCGCGGACGCAGGGTGTTTCGAAATACGGTTTCTGGGATAGGTTATGGGTCGGGATTGCCGATCTGTTCGGTGTACGCTGGCTGCTGTCGCGCACTAAACCCGTGATTGACGTCAAGGAAGTTTAAGCCATGAATTTTTTTACGCATCTGAGCACAGTGCCTGACGGTTTCTGGACATCAGAGCATATCTGGGAAGCCATCGGCTTCATCGGTCAAGGTTTGTTTACGGCCCGTTTTCTGGTGCAGTGGATTGCGACTGAAAAGAAAAAGGAAAGTGTTATTCCTTTGATGTTCTGGTATTTCAGTATTTCGGGCGGTCTGGTTCTGCTGATCTATGCGATCCATATTAAAAGTCCGGTCTTTATTCTCGGTCAGGCGATGGGACTTTTAATTTACTCCCGAAATCTCTCCATTATTTTTAAAAAGCATCGTCAGACAATTGTCGAGAAAGCCGAAACGTGATCCTTAATCGCAATCTTTATATAGCAGCAGGCATCTGGGCCGTGCTGTGGGCTGTGCTTGCGGCATATCTGCCCCTTTTCCCGGTTGATGAAACGCGTTACCTGACCGTCGCGTGGGAAATGCGCAATTCGGGGGATTACCTGCTTCCCACCCTGAACTTCGCGCCGTATTCGCACAAGCCACCTTTGCTGTTCTGGCTGATCAATTTGATCTGGAGTGTGACGGGGGTGACCTTCAATCCTGCGCGGCTTGTACCCTTGGCTGCGTCGTTGGCGACGCTGTTTTTCACGGCTGTGCTTGCCAGACGCATGTTTCCGGACAGGGTAAGAGTTTCGACTTTCGCGGGCCTCATCTTCATGGCGTGCCCAGTGTTTATGATTTACGGCATTATGATCATGTTCGATTTCATGCAGGCGGTCTGTGTGATGATGGCGATGATTGCGTTGTGGGATTCCTATACGACCAAGCGGTTTAAATCGTGGGTCATGCTGGGCCTGGCCATGGGGCTGGGGGTTCTGGCCAAGGGGCCGGTGATCCTGGTGCACGTAATGCCGGTGGCTTTGCTGTTCCCGTTCTTTATGCGAAAACAATGGGACGGGCCTGTGCTCAAGCACTGGTTCGGGGGTATCGGTGTGGCGATCCTCATCGCGCTTCTGATCGGGCTGGCCTGGGCTATACCGGCGGCGATTCATGGCGGGCCGAAATTCACGCATATGATTTTCTGGGAACAATCGGCGGGTCGGGTGACAAAATCCTTCGCTCACCGCCAGCCAATATGGTTCTACATTCCTATCCTGATGGCATTCATTCTGCCGTTGCTGTGCTGGGCTCCGTTCTGGCGCAGCGCAAAGCGCGTAGTTGCGGCGCGGCGCGACCCGGCGATTATGTTCCTGCTCTGCTGGACCATTCCCGTCTTCGTTATCTTTTCCCTGATCAGCGGCAAGCAGCCGCATTACCTGATCCCCATGATGCCGGGTATCGCGATCATGATCGCCAGGTTTGTGGAGGAACAGGATACAGGCCCCGCCAAAATCTGGGGGGTGAGCGCCATTCTTCCGGTACTGGCCGGGTTCCTGTTCTTTGCGCTTATTCAATACCACCCGTTATTCAGCGGCGAAGATGCCAAATATCTGTGGCAGGGTCTGCAGGAATTTAACACGCCGATGCTGTTAGTGCGGATGGTGGTGGTGATCCTGTTCGCCGTCGGGTTAAGCGGGAAACTGGAAAGCCAGATTCTGGCGATGATCCTGGCATTTTCGATCATGCTGGGGTCCGCGACGATGGAGGCGGATAAGAAATTGCTGAATTATTACGATCTTCGTCCCCTGGCGGCGGAGTTGCAGCAGCATAAGGACAAGCCAGTCGCCTTTGCGCCGGAATATGCCGGGGAGATCGGTTTCCTGGCGCGGCTGCAGAAACCGGTGATTCCGGTGGCGCGCGAGGATGCTCCGGCCTGGTTCAGGAAGAACAAGGGCGGCGTGATGGTTATCCGTTACAAAGACAAGGCCGAGGTTAAACCTTTTAAAACCCTGTATACCCTGCCCTATCGCGGCAGCGGCTATATCTCGATTGTGGAAGCAAAAAGCGGGGCAAAATAGCTTTACAGCCGCCCGGACATATTCTATTTTCCACTCAAGGAAGCGTGGCAGAGCGGTTGAATGCATCGGTCTTGAAAACCGACGAGGGTTTACGCCCTCCGTGAGTTCGAATCTCACCGCTTCCGCCATTTAAAATAAAGGCCGCATTAATTGCGGCCTTTTTATTTAGATTAAACTCTCTGACCCTCATGGCGGCCTTCGCTGAATTCTTCGATGGCTTTGGCACAGAACGCATCAAGGTCATCGGGTTTACGGCTGGTGACGAGGCCCTGATCGACATGGACTTCTTCATCGACCCATTCACCGCCGGCATTAATGATGTCGGTTTTCAGGCTGTGCCAGGAGGTTATGGTGCGTCCCTTTAAGACATCAGCCTCAATCAACGTCCAGGGGCCATGACAGATGGCGGCGACAGGTTTTGATTGTTCGAAGAAATCCCGCACGAAGGATACGGCGTCTTCTTCCATACGCAGCTTATCGGGATTGGCAACGCCGCCCGGAAGGACAAGTCCGTCAAAATCGGCGGCGCTGACGTCGCTAATGACCTGATCCACATTGAACTGCTGGCCTTTTTCGTCATGCTCCATACCCTGGATTTTACCTGCATCAAGAGAGACAAGAATGACCTCGGCCCCTGCCCCTTTGATGGCATCCCAAGGCTTCGAAAGCTCGCTTTGTTCGACGCCATCGGTTGCAAGAAAAGCGATGCGTTTACCGGAAAGATTTTTTTCCATGATATTTTATCCTTAATTGAGAGTTGTACGGTTAGTTGAAACAGATTGAGGTGCGGTTCCGTAGGGAATTGAAACGCCCGCATTAGCATGATGGTTGAGCCACTGGGCCACATAACCAGCGACATCTTCCCAGCCAGGTTCACCGCAAATGTAGTGGCTGCGTCCGGCAAATTGCTTGAAGGTCGTGATGCTGCCTTTATCCTTGTAAGCCTTGAAATTTTTTTCTGTCAGGGACGCCGGAATAATTTCATCCTTTTCACCTGCAATCAAAAGCAAGGGTGCATGCGGCGCGTCGAGATCGATGTGGCCAAGATGACCCATGCAGTCGCGCAAGATATTGCGGCTGTCATGGGTGGCAAAGGTTCCGAAAGCCTGGGCAGCCTCCGCTTCGGTCAGGGTGTTGGCGAAGGCATTATGAAAGGTTTTGGCATCCATGTAGACCGGTTCATTCCCTTTGAGTGGGTTGGTGATAACGGCGCTGTTTTTGAGGAAGCTCCAATCCAGATCAAGCATGGCGTTGGGCGCAACGGAGTCAATGGCAACCCCAGCGGCGATGGCCCCACGCGCAATTAAAATCTGGACGATAAGGCCACCGACGGAATGACCGATCATAATGGGATGCGCGTATTGCGACGCCACACTCTCAATGTGATTGAGTACGGTTTCGAGACGAAGCTCACCAAGGCCGGACGGGGGATTATTTCGAAGCGCGACCGGCTCACCTTCATGAAAAGCCCAAGCGTGCACAATACAGTTGTAGCCCTGCGCGCTGAAATAGCTGACCCAGTTCTCCCAACTTTTCGGGTTCTGGAACATGCCGTGTACAAAAATCAGATCCTGCATTTTCTTTTCCTTGTTTCTTTCTCTACATATAGGGCCGGGTTGCCTGTGAATGTGTCATTGTGGATTCATGCGGAAGGTGAATGTTACCGCTCATTTCGCGGCAGGATTCAGCGCATTGGCGGCAGAGTTCCGCACATTCCTGCATTTCTTCGTCCCCGATTTCCTCGCAGGACGCCGCACAGGCGTCGCAGATTTCGGCGCAAAGAGCACAGCTGAGCATATGCATATCGGAACCGCGCAGCATAAAGTCGGCCGTCATGCGGCATATCTGGATACAATCTACCATTAGGTTGACATGGCTCTGTTCTATATGTGCGCCGCCTTTATTAAGGCAATGCTGAAACAACACTTCTTTGCATTCATTCGCGCAATCGCCGCAGGATTCTATACAGCTGTTCATAGCGCCGTCGATATTGTGAAACATGGGGAATCTCCTCGGATTTTTTTTGATTTCGGGCGCTATTCCTACCGCCGGAGACGGTTATAAGTTCCGCAATGGCAGTCGCTTATTGCACACCGCTATTGCTATTAGCGGTAAAACTTCTAAATTAGAGGCATGGAAAAGATTCTTATTCACTGGGCTTTGAGCGCGCTTGCCATCTGGCTGGTATCGCAGATCGTTCCCGGCTTTGTCGTTGACGGGGCTGGTGCGGCGTTGATTGCGGCGGTTGTTATCGGGCTGGTAAACGCCACGATCGGCATGGTGTTAAAAATCATCACACTGCCCCTGACGATCATGACGCTGGGGATCTTCTGGTTTATCATCAATGCCCTGATGATCGAACTGGCGGCTAATTTCATTCCGGGATTTTATATTGCCAGCTTTGCCTCGGCGTTCTGGGGCGGGATTGTGCTGACCCTGGTGAACATCGTCCTCAAAGCACTGGTCAAGAGCGACTAAAGCCACCCTATCCTTTTGGAAAATGATGCAGTACGATAGGCGCAGTCCTAGCGGGCTGGACATTTCCTAATTTCATGGATTTTTTTCATGCTGACCAATGTTGATAAAATCGCTTTTTACCGGACCATGGTAATTATTGTTTCCACGGCGGCTTTGCTGATCGGGTGTCTTTATATTCTGACGCCGTTTATTCCGGCGATTTTGGTGGCGACAATCCTTGCGCTTTCGGCGTGGCCGGCCTTTATGTGGCTTGACCGGAAACTGGGGGGGCGTCCTACCCTGTCTGCGGCTATAATCACCCTCCTCCTCGCGGTTTGTTTTCTTGTACCGCTGATTTTCCTCGGCACAAGCATGACCGGGGATTTCGCGCATCTGAAAGCGATCTTTATGGAGAGCCTGCAGGGTGATTTCTCCAGGCCCCCGGTGTGGGTTACTGATTTTCCCGGGCTTGGTGCGTTTTTCAGCGAGGTATGGATTACCTACGCCAAAGACAAGCAGAGCATTGTGTCGGCCCTGCAAAACAATGCCGGAACGATCAGCCAGTTATTGTTGCATTACGGTGGATCGATCGGGCATGGCATTCTGGATTTATCGCTTGGGGTTTTGATTGCGTTTTTCTTCTTCCGCAAGGGAACGCAGGTGGCTCAGCTCATCAGTGCGCTGATTGCCCGCTTTGGGGGTGAATGGGGGCCGCATTTATTGCTGGTCTCAAAGAACACCATGATCGGCGTGGTTTACGGGATTTTAGGTACGGCGATCGGACAAGGGTTGCTTGCGGCGGCGGGGTTCTGGATCGCGCATGTTCCGGGTGCCGGATTCCTCGGGTTGCTGGCGGTGATTTTATCGTTTGTGCCAGGCGGATTTCCGATTTTATTTGTGCCGATTACGGTGTGGCTGTTCCACACGGACCAGATGGGCTACGGAATTTTCATTGCGATCTGGGGCATCGTTATTGTCTGCGTGATGGATTTTATCGTACGGCCTTACTTCATCAGCCTGGGCAGTTCGTTGCCATTGCTTCTGGTTTTGCTGGGGGTATTTGGAGGGATTATAGCGTTCGGGTTTATCGGGATTTTCATCGGGCCGACACTGCTGGCCGTGGCGTACTCTCTGATCACCGAACTGGGGCGCGCGGAGAAGCAGCAACTGGACGCGACGGCCCCTTAGATTACAAAATCCTGAATGGTCGGATCGTTCTGGCGGGTGCGGATTTTTTGCGCCATCAGATTGATGCGCTGGCTGCCGTTACGGATGAAGATTCCTGGGATCAGCGCATGAAGGAAAATCATCACCGCGCCCGAAAGCATCAGCCACGAAATTTCCATGGCGAAACAAAGATGTTCACCGTAAGTTTCGTGGACTTCGTTGAGATGGCTGGTACATTTTTTAAGCATTGCTGGCTTCCTCTGTCATGTATCAGAAGACTTCAAAAAGGCGGTTTTGGCAATATTATCGCTGGATTATCGCCGGGAAATTTTACGATTGCCATAAGATTATGTTTTGAATATTGTCCTTTCCATGCAGACACATATAAAGACGCTTTTCATCGGACTCACCGCCGGTCTGGGTATCGGGGTTGGGGGCACTCTTGCGCTCGGACCTTCGTCCGGGAATGAGTCAGACGCACCGGCGACTACCATTCTGGGCAAGGGATCAAAAATTTCCGGCCGGGCCAAAGATTTTCATGACGGTGATACTTTCAGGCTCACGCATGCGGGTCAGGATATTGCGTTACGGGTCTGGGGCATCGACGCGCCGGAACTGAAGCAGATGTGTAGCAAGGACGGCAAAGCCACGGCCTGCGGAGAATTTGCCCGTGAAGGATTAGAGAAAATTATCGGTGGCGATGCCATGACCTGTGAAATGGTGTTGCCGAGCTATAACCGCTGGGTCGCCACATGCGTTACGGCAGGCGGCAGGAATATCGGCGCCGAAATGGTGCGCCAGGGTTACGCCACGGCGGATATGAAGTATAGCAAGGGCGCCTATAAATCCCTTGAGGATGAAGCGCGTGCCGGGAAGATCGGCATCTGGGGCATGCAGATGGATGACCCTACACGGTGGCGCAATTGCAACAACAAGAAGAAAAACCGGCCAGCGGATTGCCCCCGCCCTTAAAGTCAGACGGCTTGTAAATAACGCGTTTCGGTTTATCTTCACTCTCCCGGAAAAGAGATTTCAAGGAACCCGATCATGCCGCATCTGTTTGACCCCCTCACCATCAAATCCATCACCCTTAAAAACCGGATCGGCGTTTCGCCGATGTGTCAGTATTCGGCGGAAAACGGGCATGCCAATGACTGGCATCTTGTGCATCAGGGGACGCGCGCAGTCGGCGGCGCGGCATTGATTATAACGGAGGCCACAGCGGTGACAGCGGAAGGCCGCATCACGCCGGGATGCATGGGTTTGTGGCAGGACAGCCAGATTGAACCCCTCGCCCGCATTACGAATTTTTTGAAACAGCACGGGGTTGTGCCGGGGATTCAAATCGGGCATGCGGGCCGCAAGGCGAGTTCGGCATTGCCGTGGGACGGTGGTGCTCACCTTAATGACAGTCAGGGTGACTGGGATATTGTGGGCCCGACGGATGTGCCGTTTGGCGGATCGCAGATGAAAAAGCCGACGCCACTGGACAAGGCGGGGATCGGTACGATTGTTGCAGCGTTTCGCGATACGGCGCGTCGGGCGAAGGAGGCAGGATATGAGTGGCTGGAGATTCACGGAGCGCATGGATATCTGATCAATAGCTTTCTTTCGCCGCTGACCAATACGCGCAGCGATGAATATGGCGGGTCCTTGCCGAACCGTGCGCGTATGCTGCTTGATATTATTGCGGCGGTGAAGACGGAGTGGCCGGATAATTTACCGTTAAGCGTTCGCCTGTCAGCTACAGATTGGGTTGACGGGGGATGGACGGTTGATGATTCAGTTGAACTGGCGAAGCTTCTGAAATCTGCCGGGGTTGATCTTGTTGATTGTTCGTCCGGCGGTATGCGCGCGGAAGACGGTGCGGTTTACAGCCAGGCCGCGGGCGCGGGGTATCAGGTCCCCCTCGCCGAAAAAGTCCGGCGCGAGGCGGGGGTTCTGACTGCCGCAGTCGGGATGATTACCGAACCGATGCAGGCGGACCAGATTATCCGGAACGGACAGGCGGATATGGTTTATCTGGCCCGGGAGATGTTGCGGAACCCCTACTGGCCGATCGAAGCGGCACGGCAGGTGCATAAGAAAGATGCGGTTAAACTGCCGGTTCAATATGCGCGGGCGTAATTTATCAGCCTTTTCTTATTCGGCCTGAGCAGGTTTCCGTTTAAACCGTGTGCTCAGATTTTCAAGGTAGACGTAGACGACAGGCGTGATGAACAACGTCAACAATTGTGACGTCAGCAAGCCACCAACAACGGCCACACCAAGAGGCTGACGTAGTTCGGCACCGTCACCAATACCCATTGCGATCGGCAATGTGCCGAAAATCGCGGCCATTGTGGTCATCATGATGGGGCGGAAGCGCAGGCGGCAGGCCTCGGAAATGGCTTCTACAGCGGTTTTCCCCTCAGCCCGCGCGCCAATGGCGAAGTCAATCATCATTATGGCGTTCTTCTTCACAATGCCGATCAGCAGAACGATACCGATGATCGAGATTACACTGACATCCATTTTGAACAGCATCAGTGTGAGGATCGCCCCCAGCCCGGCGGAAGGCAGGCCGGAAAGGATGGTGATCGGGTGGATAAAGCTTTCATACAACATGCCGAGGATAATGTAGATCACAACGATCGTAAGCAGGAGGAGTAAGCCCTGCCCCTGCGCGGAGGCCTGGAATGCCTGGGCGGTACCCTGGAAACTGCCGGTGATTGAATCGGGCACCTGGAGTTTCTGGCGGATCGAGGAGATACGCTGGACTGCGTCGCTCAAGGAAACGCCGGGGGAAAGGTTGAAAGAGAGGCTGACCGACGGGAGCTGTCCCTGGTGGTTGACAGAGAGAGAAGCTTCACCCCGCGTTATTGTGGCGATCGAGTTCATGGCGACAACACGGCCCCCGGCGGCGCTGCCCGAAATATAAATCTGGCCAATGTCATCAATGGTTTTCTGGTATTGCGGGGCGACCTCGAAGATGACTTCGTAATCGTTGGCGTCGGTGTAGAGGCTTGCGACCTGGCCTGTACCGTAAGCGCCGTAGAGGGCCTGACGAACGTCATCATAGGTTATACCGACACTGGCGGCTTTTTGCTGGTCCACGGTGACGATGGCCTGGAGGCTTTTTAACTGCAGGTCGGAGTTGACGTCCTGGAAACCCGATTCGCTACCGAGGGCATCCTTCAGTTTTTCAGACCAGCCGTAGAGCTGGTCAAGGTCGCCCGCCTGCATTGAATAGATGTACTGGCTTTTTGCCTGCTGGCCACCGATCTGGATATTCTGAACCGGCTGCATATAGACTTTCATGCCTTCGATTTTTGCAAGTTTCTTGCGCAAGCCCTGCACGACGTCTGACATGGGCGCACGTTCGTTCTTGGGTTTCAGACCGACAAACATGCGGCCGGAGTTCAAAGTGCCGCGCCCGCCGCCGAGCGCGGAGAAAACATTAAAGATGGCCGGATCGGCCTTGATTATATCCGCGGCCGCCTTTTGTTTGATCAGCATGGCATCGTAGGAAATATCCTGGGCGGCTTCGGTGCTGATCTGGATGAAGCCGGTGTCTTCCTGCGGGAAGAAACCTTTCGGGGAAATGACGAACAGCCAGACGGAAACGCCGAGAACGACAAATGTTGCGATCAGCGTGACCAGACGGAAGCGCAGAACAACCGCGAGGCTGGAGACATAGAGGTCCTGGACCCAGTTAAAAATACGTCCGCTGTGACCTGCCTCGCCCTTCAGGAAGCGCCCGCACAGCATCGGCGTAAGCGTCAGGGAAATGAGACCGGAGAACATGATGGCGATGGATATGGTGACGGCGAATTCGCGGAACAGGCGGCCAACGATGCCGCCCATGAACAGGACCGGAATGAACACGGCGATCAGCGACACGGTCATGGAAATAATCGTGAAGCCAATTTCCTTCGAGCCTTTGAAGGCGGCGTCGAGGGGTTTCATTCCCTCCTCTATATGGCGGACGATGTTTTCGAGCATCACAATGGCGTCATCGACGACGAAGCCAACGCAAAGCGTGAGCGCCAGCAAGGATACGTTGTTTATGGAGAAACCGAGCGCTGCCATACCCGCATAGGTGGCGACAATAGAAAGCGGCACAGCGAGCGCGGGGATCAGTGTGGCGCGGACATTACCCAGGAATAAATAGATCACCAGAACGACGAGGGCGAAGGTGATGAAAAGTGTGAACTGCACATCATGGACGGAGTTCTGGATGGCGACCGAACGGTCGAACATAGGCGTGATCTGGATCGAGGCTGGAAGCTGGTCCTTGAATTTGGGCAGAAGCTCGCGGATCTGTTTTACGACTTCGATAGTGTTGGCGTCTGGCTGACGCTGGATCGCGATTACGATGGAAGGTTTGTCGTTCAGGAAACCGGCCTGGTGAGTATCCTGCACATCATCGACAACGGTGCCGAGATCGCCAAGCCGGATCGGTGCGCCGTTTTTCCAGACGGCGATAAGGTCGCGGAAACCGGCGGCGTCTTTGGGCTGGCCTTCCATGCTGATGTTAAAAAGCTGTTTGGGGCCGTAGATACTGCCCAACGGGGCGTTCGAGGCGGCGGCGGCGACGGCTTGCTGCACCTGGTTGAAGCCCAGACCCTGTGCGGCGAGTTTGTTAGGGTCGACCTGGATGCGGACGGCATATTTACGTTCCCCGTAAATAATGGCCTGAGCGACACCGGGAACCATGGAGATACGCTGGGCCATCATGGTGTCGGCGTATTCATTGACCTCGGACAACGGCATGGTGTCGGAGGATACACCGATAAACAAAACGGGTGCATCGGCGGGGTTGACCTTGCGGAAGGACGGCGGCGTGGTCATTTCCTTCGGCAGTTTACGGAGTGTGGTTGAAATTGCGGTCTGCACATCAAGCGCAGCCCCGTCGATGCTGCGGTTCAGATCGAATTGCAGGGTGATGGACGTATTACCCAGGTAGCTGGATGAATTCATCGAGGAAATGCCGGAGATGGTCGAGAATTGCCGTTCCAGAGGCGTCGCGACGGAGGACGCCATGGTTTCCGGGCTGGCCCCCGGAAGGCTGGCGGAAACCTGAATGGTTGGAAAATCGACGCGGGGCAGCGCACTGACCGCAAGGGTCTGATATCCGGCAACACCGGCAACGAGAAGCGCCGCCATGAGAAGAATCGTAAAGACCGGACGGCGGATGCAGAAATCGGAGAGGACCATTAAAAACTACTCTTGGGTTATTGCGTACTGACCACGCTGCCGTCCTTGAGAGACATCTGGCCGTCGGTGACGACCTGATCCGTATCTTCCAGACCCTTGGCGATGACGGCGAAGCCGTCCTGCATCCGGGCGACGGCGACAGGTTTTTTCACAGATTTTCCGCCGATAATCGCAAAGACGAAATCGCCGGTCGGGGAGTGTTGAATGGCGACATCGGGAACGACCTGAACGCCCTTGTCTTCCTTCAGCGTGATGGAAAGGTTTACCAGCATTCCCGGCCACAGGCTTTCATCAACATTTGGGAAAGCGGCGCGGGTTACAAAAGTGCCAGTTCCCTGGTCGATGGCATTATCAAGATATTGAAGTTTTCCTGCGCTGATGGCGTCACTGCCGTCGCGTTTGGCGGAGGCCGGCACATCACCCTGCGCCATCGCCAGGCGCACGGCATCAAAATTACTCTGGGGCAAGGCGACCTGAACCAGGATCGGCTTGATCTGGTTGATGGTGACGAGGGCGGTGGTGTCGTTTGCCTTAACGTTGTTACCGACGGTGACGTTGATGGTTCCGGTACGTCCGTCAATCGGTGCGGTGATGTTGGTGTAGCCGAGCTGAACGCGAATGTTATCAATAGCGGCCTGATCTGCCGCAACTGTGGCAATGCCTGATTCAACGGCGGCTTTGGTTTCGTCGCTGGTTGTGCCGGTGGCGTAACCCTGCTGGGCCAGTTTCTGGGTGCGTTCGTTTTGCTGTTTCGCGTTCTGAAGCTGGGCTTTGTCACGTTGCAGGTTGGCCTGGGCCTGGGTGAGTTGGGATTTCAGCACGCGGTCATCGAGGACAAAGAGCGTATCGCCTTTTTTTACGGCGTCACCATCCTGAAATTTAACTTGCATGATCTGGGAGTCGAGGCGGGATTTGATGGCGACGGTCTGAAACGGGGTGACCGTACCGACAGCCCTGATCGTCACGGGCATATCGCGGCGGGCGACAGGGACGATTTTTACAGGCACCGCAGCCGGGGCTTTCGGCGCTGGCTCATCCTTTGCCGACGCCGTGGTGGCAAGCCAGACCCCGGAGACGAGGATTAAGGTCAATACAATGAAGGGCAGGATTTTTCGGGTCATTTGCGGCCGGGAACTCATGGGAATTGCGATGTCATTGAAATATAGCGCAATTCCACCGCGGCAAGGAGAATTTTTATTCCTTTTTCGCGACGGATTTATTGTTCTCTGTCCGTTGTTACCCGTTTACCTCACCAGCTGAAATCTGAACTTTCGGCAACAAAGGCCACTGCGGTATTACCCTTTTCATTGTAGGTCAGCTTATCAAAGCTTATGGAATTCGCCATGGCGATCCCCCTGCCCGAGGTTTTTCCGGCCCGCGACGGATTGATTTTGATGTGATCTTTCCAGTCGAAGCCCTCGCCCTGGTCAGTGATGACAATATAGATGCCGCCGTCCTTACGGGCCATGGTGACCTCGGCCACACGTTCGCCCAGAACCGGGCTTTGCAGACGCTGCGCCACTTCGGTTGCCAGCAGGTTCTGCTGGCTGAGTTCGGCTTTCATCTGGTAGCCGATGCCGAGATTGCCGTGTTCAATGGCGTTGAACATCAGTTCGGTCAACCCGTTCACCACGCGCTCAGGTTCCGGGAAACAATTGGCGAGATAAAGAGAGAGGGTATGCGCCTCCTCCATCGTTCTGAACTGGAAGGTCGCGGACACCATGAAATCGAGTTCGCGGCCACGGTTTTGCATGAGCATATTTATCTCTCCGTAAAGGATGTTTGCAGGGATCTGTGGATCGGTTTCAAGAGGTAGGACAGGATCGTCTTGTCGCCGGTGACGATATCGGCCATCACAGTCATGCCGGGCACGATAATGTTTCTTTTCTGGTCCGGACCGACATAGTTGCGGTCAAGACCGATCCGTACGCGGTAGAAACGCTCGCCCCGTTCCCCCTCGAAGGTGGTCGGGGATATGGTTTCCACATGACCTGTGATGGAGCCGTAACGCGCGAAGTCATAGGTGCTGACCTTCACCTGAACCGGCATATCCACCTTGATATGGCCGATCTGTTGCGGCGGGATACGGGCTTCGACTTCCAGTTTGCGGTCAAGCGGAACGATTTCCATCAATTGCTGCCCTGGCTGAATCACGCCGCCGATGGTATTAACCGTCAGGCCCTTAACCAGACCATGAACCGGTGAAGTGATGGCCAGGCGACCTGAACGTTTGTTCAGTTTCTGGACCGTTTCGCTGTTCTGGGCCAGCTGGCCTTCGATGGCGTTCAGTTGCTGGTAGGCCTGTTCACGGTTTTTGGCGTCGAGGGATTTCAGGCGGGACTGGTATTCCTGAATTTCCTGGCGTGCCTGACCTATCTGGCTGTTTACCGAGGCTGTATCACCGCGCAGAGAATTCAGTTCCTGTTCACTTTCCAAAAGCTTCATGTCGGAGATGTAACCCTGGTCATGCAGACCTTTCCGGCGGCTGTACATGTCTTCGGTCAGGGCCAGGTTTTTACGTGTTGAATCCGACCTGACGGCGAGGGTGGAGATGCTTTGTTTTTTCTGGGCGATCTGATCCATGATGATGTTCCGTTCCTTGGCATTGGAATCCAGCATGGTGTCGAAGATTTTTTTCTGTTCGGCGACAAGGGCCGTGTTCGCGGACTGCCACGGGGTGAAATCGGGTTTTCGGTTTTCCAGGTAGGCTTTCAGACGTTCACGCTGCAGCTCGAGGAAAACTTTTTCTGAGAGGGAACGGCCAAGATCTTCCTGGGTCCCTGCCCCGTCGAGAACCATGAGAACCTGTCCTTTATCAACCACATCGCCTTCGGTCACACGGATTTCACGGACCAGACCGCCTTCCAGATGCTGGACGATCTGCTGGAAGCCCTGCGGGATGACTTCGCCGGGACCGCGCGTAATTTCATTGATGCTGGTGACGCTGGCCCAGCCCAGAAAGGCGACGACAGTCAGCGAAACGGCCCAGGAGGTCATGGTAACAATACGCGGATTCACGGCTTCCTCCAGCCGGGCGGATTGCGACAGGAAACGCAGCTGCCTGGCTTTTGAGGACGAATGTTTCATCGCTATAGAAGTCATGATCTTTTCCTTTACCAGAGTGATTTTTTCAGGCGTTCGGTCATCGTTTTTCCCGTGTCGCATTGCGGGGCATAGCCACGGCGCAGGAAGACGATTTTATCGGCCATGTTGAGGAAGTCTTCGCGGTAGCTGACGATAAAGACGGTCTGGGTTCCCTTGTGCCGCATGATAGTGTCGTGCAGGAACCGTCCGGATTCGTCGGTCAACAGGGTGTTGGGCAATTCATCGATCAGCATGATCGGTGCGTCCTGCAGATAGGCGCGGACCATGCTCAGGCGTGCGGCAAGGGTGGAGTTCAGGCGAATGCCCTCGCTACCGCCGATGATCGTCTGAAGGCCGTCCGGCATTGCGTTGATTTCGTCGAGGACGCGGGCCTGCCCTAATGCCTGCCTGATCTCTCCTTCAGTCGCCAGGGGATTCCCGAAACGCAGGTTTTCGGCGATTGTGCCGGGGAAGAAATCCGGCGTCTGCGGGATATAAGCGATATTGCGGCGAACGTCGTGCGGATTAAGCTGGCGCATGTCGTAACCGTCAAGACGGAGGCTGCCATGCTGGGGCAGATACAGGCCCTTGATCATTTTCAGCAATGAAGTTTTCCCGGAACCATTTTCACCCGTTATAGCGATGATTTCGCCGGGCGCCGCGTCCAGTGTCAGGCCGGCGATCACCGGGTCGGCAGACGTATTGTATTTAAGGGTCGCGGCAGAAAAGGTGACGCGGCCTTTCAGGCGGCCGGGACGGGCCAGACCTTCTGCGGACATTTCCTCCGTGTCCACATCCATCAGGCCATTCACCTGGCGGATGGAATTACGTAACTGCTCAAGACGCGGCACCATGGTGCAAAGGCTATAGAACGGGCCGAGCACACGCCAGACCAGGATCATCGTCGCGACAAGCCCGCCGGTGGTCATTTCACCATTCCAGATAAAGCTGACCCCGAAGGTTACTACCGCAACGGCGGACATCACGGTGAGGGCATTGGCGAAGGTTTCACCGATCATGCCGTACCAGCCGAGCTGGAACTGCGCCAATGCTTCCCGGCCTGAAAGTTCGCGGAACTTTTCACCCCAGATTTCGGTGAGCGCATTGCCGCGTATGGCCTCGACCTTTTCGATGGTTTCAAGGGAAAATTGCTGGCGGGCGGAGCTGGCCTTCGCGGCTGTGCGGATGGCGACGCGTACCTTGCGCCAGATAAAGTAGAACAGTGTGAGGTAAACCAGAGACATGCCGATAGGGACGATAACCAGAGGACCGGCAATCAAACCAATCGCTGCCAGGGCGATAATCATGAACGGCAGCTCCATGACCGACAGAAACATTGCACCGCTGAAGAAATCGCGGATGGATTCGAAGGTCTTGATCCGTGCGATCTGAGACGGAATAGAAGCACGTTCGATATAGGACGGCGCAAGATGGAGAAGATGATCGAAGATCATGTTACTGACAATATTATCAACACGCCCGCCGAGCCAGGACAGCGATTTAGACCGTATCGCACGGAGCGCCCATTCAGCGATCAGGGCAATACCGACACCGGCAGCCAGCCAGGGTAGAACATTCAGGGCATGCGAGGAAATGACACGGTCATAGACGAGCATGATAAATAAAGGCGTGGTCAAGCCAATGAGATTCAGGACCAGCCCGGTGATGAGGATGTTCAGTGAGGTACTGTGAAAACGTTCGACAAGGGCGCGAAACCAGCTGAACTGTGTTGCTGAACGCGAAATGCGGGAGGTCTGGTCGTCCAGGGAATCGGTGCGCCGAAAGATGACAACCTTTCCTTTCAGGTCCTGTTTGTTATTCAGGGATCTGTTCTTGCGTTGCCTCCCCTGATAAACGGAGCCGTCGGCAAAAAGAATGGCCGGGGATTCAGGATGATCAAGCGGAATGAACATGCAGGGCATGATCCGCTTATCGACATCTTTTAGCGAGGTATAGATGGTTTTGCATGTATAGCCAAGATTGGCCATTGTGTTTGCAAAACCGACGCGGTCAAGGGATTCCGATCCATACGGCACAGCTTCGCAGACCTGAACCGTGCGGATGGTGGGGTCAAGGCCCAGGATCAGGCTGCACAGGCAGGCTTCCCATGCATTGTGTTCGCGGTGGCGCTGGGCAGACCAGATGGTATCGCCCAAGACATTCAGCAAACCCTCGACAGGGTCGGCCTGCGCCTTTTCAAGCTGGGATTCATTCGCGGGCACTTTTTCGTTTTTTGTAATCTTAAAGCTGCTGGTCATGTGCGGGTTTCCCTGAATGAGAGGATCGTATCGTTAAGGATCGGCTGCTCGATCAGTCCCCGCCGGGTCAGGCGGAAATGTCGGCTGGCAAGGCTTGCGATATTGTTATCTTCGGCAACGAGAACTAGCGCGACCTTTGACCTCAGCCTGCCGAGTAGCGTGTGGATCTGGCGGTAGCCTTCGCGGTCAAGATTGCGCTCGGCGTTGTCGAACAGGATTATTTTCGGATGGGTGGCAAGGATTCGGGCCATGGCGATACGCTGGCGCAGGCCGGGGGGGACGGTATCCTGCTCCACCCCTTCCATCCAGGTGTCGAAGCCGCGGGGCAGGACCGAAACATCCTGCTCGATCCCGAGCATGGCGCTGATGGGGCGCACCGCATCTTCGGGGATACTGCCGAAGCGGGTCAGGTTATCGCGAATACGGCCACGGAAGATTGCGCCCTCGGTCGATATGAGGCCGACATGGTTCATCATGGCCTGGGGCGGGATATCCATCGGCTCGCGACCGTCAATCATGACGCTGCCGTGGTCGGGGATGTAAAGACCCGCCATGATTTTCAGCAAGGTCGATTTACCCGATCCATAGGCTCCGGAAATCTGGATGCAATCGCCTGCCATCAAAGAGAGGTTTATATTCTGGAACATATCCCCGAAGGCAATGTTCTGAAGCGTCAGGGTTCCCGCACGTTGCGGTTCGGGCGTGGTAATTTTCTGCCCCTGTGGAGCAAGTGGCATGGCAAAAATCTTGCGTACTTTTTCGGCGGCGACCTGATAATCCTGGTAACGGGTCCAGAGCGCCAAAGCGCGCTGAACCGGCTGCATCACGCGACCAGAGAGGAAAATGGTGGCAATCAACGCACCGGAGGTCATCCCGCCATCCAGAACGCGCCAAGCCCCGATGGTGATGACGGAGGCCAGCATGAGGTGGCTGAAAACTGCTGCGGCATTGAAGACACCGGATGTTGCCTCGGTCACTTCGTAGTTGGCAACGGTGGCGTTATATTGAAGACGTTCGTACCGGCGCAGGAAAGGTTTCTCGAGGCTGAAGGCCTTGATGGTGTGAACACCCTGTAGGCCATCAATCAGGAAATCATAACGGGTGTCATCGGCGCGGTCTCTGGCGGCAAGGGCCCGGTTAAGCCATTTCCCCATGACAACAGAAACCAGGGCAAAAAGCGCAAGAATGACCACAGGCACAAGAACCAGCGGCCCGGCGATATAGGCGATCAGCACAAGATAAGGCACAATGAAAGCGAGTTCCGTGTAAGTGATAAGATCATAACCATTATGAAATTCTCGCAGCTTGGAAATGGCCGCAATGCGGTTCAGGTTTTCACCGGCCCCGTCACGGTTGATGGTGGAGAGATTGGTGCGAAGGATATGATTGACGGCTTCACAGGACAGACGGTGTTCATAAGCCGCCCCGCTCCACCCCAGCGTATAGGCGCGGCAGAGACGCAGGGCCATCTCAAGCAGGACGGCGACACAAACCCCCGCAACCAGGATCGGCAGAGTGCCGGAATCCGGATTGGGAAGAATGCGGTCATAGACCTGTAACGTCAGGACCGGCAAAGTCAGCGAGAGAACGGCGATAAATACAGACGGGACGATCAACTGAACAGCGTTGATACCGTAGCCTTCGGGTATGAGTGTTTTTTTCATTGTCTTGCTCACCCGAATAATCCGTGATGGCCGCCACCGCCGCCGCCCAGAAGTCCACCCAGCAACCCGCCGCCGGAGGCCGAACCGCCCCCTGCGCCTGTAACAAGGCTAAGTCCTTCGGTAATAATTCCGACAGGATCGGGCAGAGTTGCGCCGAGTGTATGATCGATTGTGGACGACACGGTATCGGTTATCCCGGAAACTGTGGCCTCAGGCCAGGATGGCGTTGTCGATCCGCCCAGCGGAGAGGCCAGGCCAGAGAGAATGTCCGTGATGCTGGAGCCGGCGTTACCGATGTCCAGACTGAGCGGTGCGGTCTGGCCCGGTTCGGGGTTCAGCAAGAAGAGGTTGAGGTCGATAAGACCTGTGACTGTTCCGGTCAGTGAGTCGATCGTACCCTGTACATCACCGGATAAAATTTCATTGACTGCATTTGTATCAAGATTGATACCGAGGTCTATATCGCCGACCAGATTTTCGACAGGATCAAGTGTGGCCGCAATGTCCGGGAGGCCAAGCGTGTTATCCAGAAGATCAATGCCGGTATGAATTGTAAGGTCAGTGTCCGGTGTTCCGGGTTCATTTCCGCCGCCGCCCAGCCCGTCTGTCAAACCATGGAGGGCATCTGTAAGTCCTGCAAGCGGGTCCCCCCCACCGCCGGACAAACCGCCAA
>JAQGJB010000054.1 GCA_028290825.1 Micavibrio sp. | reverse complement strand
TGCGGAAGAATTGTTCGTTCTGGATCGACTGGCCCGACAGGTTGATGGCGAATTTGGTGCGGCGGCCCGAGGATTTATAGAGCAGGTAGTTCATGGCGCGTTCGCAGACCGCGATGTCGAAATCTGCGGCCATACCGATATCCTCGCCGAAGGCGATCCATTCATGGGTCGAGCCGTTATCGTTGAAGCGGGAGAGCATTTCAAAATGCGATAATTCGCCGTTTTTCATGTTTACGATCGGCTGGAAATGCAGGTCGAAGTTGAGGGTTTCGACCATGCTTTTGAACTGAACGATTTTCTGGGCGTTGGCGGAGACATAGGCTTTGAAGCCGGAATTGAGGCTTTCGATATTCAGCGAGACGCCTTTGCGTTCAAATTCGTTGATGGTGTAGATTAGCGCCTTGGTGGTGTCCCGGTCGCTGATCTCCGACAGGTCGGCGGTGACGGATTTGCTCTGCACCTCAATTTCAGGATCGAGCGCACGGGCGAGGGCAATCACCTGCGCCTGCAATTCATCGCGGTCAAGTTTGCTGTCATGAACAAGGCTGTAACGGCCCTCCATGATTTCGGCGGCGGCCTGGCCGTCGATGGAATAGGAATTGAGAAGTTCGGTCATTTTCTCAGAGAAATTTTCCCAGATCTCGGGCGTCAACTTTCTTTTGACGTTGCGGGCGTTCTCAATATCAATGAGCGTCAGGTCGATATTCTGGCCAAGGGACTTGGCGAGGCTCATGGCCTCTTTAGCAGCGTTAATAAAGGAGTCCTTGTCCATCAATTCGCGGTCTTCGTCGGTAAAAACCGGAACGTCGGCGTATTGGCTCATCAGGTCGTTGGTGAAACCAATGGTCATGTAGAAGCTGTCATGCGACGGCATCATGATGCCAGTGACAATGACCTCACGCCCGCCGCCGATCAGCGGATCGAGGTTGACCAGCATCGGCTTGGCGCGTTTGGCCATGCGGGCATTGGCCTTCATCGCTGAAAGCTTTATACGGTCGGAGGGTTCAAAGAGGGCGAACCATTTTTTACCGATGATGTCTTTCTCATCAATGCCGGTGAGGCTGCGCGAGGCGCCATTGGCGAAAACAATATCGTCATCCAGTCCGACCTCGATAAAGAGGTCGGCGCAGGCATAAGAGAAGGCGAGAAAGCGGTCGCGCTGTTGTTTGGCTTTGGTGTCGGACATTTGAATATAGAATCCTTCTATAAACTCTAGTCTGACAGCGGATATTTAGGAATTGGTAAAAGAATTTTGTCCGTTTTCCATAGCCTTGCGGTGGAAGGCTGTCAGGGGAATAGCAGGCCGGGCATCAGACCGTCCCGGGCCGAAATCTCGCCTTGGAAAACCCCGACATCCTGCAGTTTTTCAAAGATATGCGTATGTCCGGCATGAAAATTATACGGCTTCACATTGGTCAGCACGGTAATTTTGGCTTTGTCCTTAAAGGCGTCGCGCAGCGGGCCGGGGGCAATCCTTTTAACCGCGGGTCAATATAGAAAATTTCTCCGCTGATCTCTGTCTGGGTGCCTTTTATGCCGGTGTGGTCGACCAGCACGATCACAACCGAATCCACATTCCCCGTCTGGGAGGCCAGGGCCTGTTGCGTGCGGGCGCGTGCCCTGGCTGAGGGGGACATGAAGGTGGAGGGGGTGTTGTCGAGATAATATTTCATGCCGTTCAGGGCGATAACGTCGATGGTGATGGTGTCGCCGTGTTTATAATTTTTTATCCTGAGCGGGATAGAGATAGGGGTAGTCAATCGGGTAGCCGTGCTGCGGCAGCCGCTAAACTGTTCCGGACTTTTACGCCTGGTTCTTGATGAGCCTTGCAGCATCGATCGCGGCGTAGGTCAGGATGCCGTCTGCGCCAGCGCGTTTAAAGGCCATCAGCATTTCCAGCAGCGATTTATCGTAGTCCAGGGCGCCCGCTTGGGCGGCGAATTTCAACATCGCGTATTCGCCGGAAACATTATAGGCGAAAGTGGGGACGCGGAATTCCGATTTTACACGGTGGATGATGTCGAGATAGGGCAGGCCGGGCTTGACCATCACCATGTCGGCGCCTTCGTCCAGATCGATGGCGACTTCACGCATCGCTTCGTCGCTGTTGGCCGGGTCCATCTGGTGGGTTTTGCGGTCGCCGGTTTTTAAGGAGCATCCTGCGGCATCGCGGAACGGACCGTAGAAGGCGGAGGCGTATTTTGCAGCATAGGACAGGATGGCGGTGTTTTCAAAGCCGCTTTCATCGAGGGCGGAGCGAATGGTTGTGACCATGCCGTCCATCATGCCGGACGGGGCGATGATGTCGGCTCCGGCTTCGGCGGCGATGACGGCCTGGATGGCGAGGTTTTCAAGTGTTGCGTCATTCATCACATGGCCGTGTGCGTCGAGCGGTCCGCAATGGCCATGATCGGTATATTCGCAGAAGCACGCATCCGCCATCACGATCATGTCAGGCGCGGCATCCTTGACGCTGCGGATCATGCGGGCCAGAAGGCCGTCCGGTTTCATCGAGTCTGTGCCGTGATCGTCCTTGTTGTGGGAGACACCGAACAGCATGACGGATTTGACGCCGGAACTTTCCGCTTCCTTCACCACGGCGGCGATGGATTTTTCGGTTTCACGGAAGACGCCCGGCATGGAGGTGATCGGCTGGCGCTCGGAGATATTTTCCTCAACGAACAAAGGCAGGATCAGATCCGCAGGGGAGAGTGAATTTTCACGAACCAGCGCGCGCATATTTTCCGAGGTGCGCAGACGACGCATGCGGAGCGGAAGATCGGCGCGTGCGGCGGAGGGCGCTGAACCCTGACGGGAGATGATACGGAGCGGGCTGTCGGTCATGTTTTATCCTCGGATTTTTCAGGGATACCCTAAACCCCGGCGCGGCTAGGAGAAACAAAAAACTGAGGAAATTTGCGCTAAAATCCGTTTGGAAAGACTTGGTTTTTCATATTGCTCGGGTGGGCGGGCGGGCAGATTATTCGTGGCCACGGGTGGCTCGGCTCCCTGCGGCGGCGGCACGGCCAGCAGCCGCATGAATTCCGTTCCCAACTCGCTTTGGCGCTTTACCATGCGGGGGACTTTTTCGTAGGAAGTTTCGAGGCCGATAATTATCAGGTGTTCAAGAACTTCCTGCGTGTATTTGGAAACCAGCGCATTACGCAGACAGGTACGCCGGTCTTCCGCTTTTACGACAGCGTGTTTCGTGCCAAGTCCGTCAGCGCGGGCCGTACCCTGGTCGACAGCGGCTTTAAAGAAAGCTTCCCGCGCCGAGGTATCGCGCATCATCTGCAGATTTTTCTCGTAGTTCGCGACATCGATAGCCAGCTCGATATGGGCTATATCATGCTCGCCGATATGACCGGCCAGGTCGTACAGCGTGTCGCGCAGATGCAGGTTATCGCGCGCATTCCATTCTGTCGGACCGCCAAAAAGTTTGAAGCGGGTCTGGCTTTTAAACAAAAACGGATCGCCATTATCGAGGATCAGCAGGGCTTTGAGTTTAGCCTTTTCCTCAGCCGGGTGATCAAAATAGGTATCAATCAGTTCATGGGCGCGGGCGATGAGGGGAACGAACTGGGGTTTCAGGTTGGACAGGACCAGCAAATCGCGGACATCGTTAAAAGACCGGCGGACCGGGGCGGGCGGCTGGGCAGCATTTTCAAAGTGATGCGCGGTTTTTTCAAACACGGGTCGGGCCTGTTTCAATGAAGTGTTGGCTGTTTCCGCGGATAAAGTTAATCTTCAGGTGTCAGAATTGCAATAAAAATATGGAAACTAAAATGGATTCCCACCTGATTATCGAGCATCGCGGGCCTTTCGGGCTGATCACCCTGAACCGGCCGGAGGCGCTGAATGCGCTGACGCTGGGAATGATCCGGGGTATCCGCGAGGTTCTGGCGGTCTGGAAGGACGACCCGGCGATCAGGGCAGTTATATTCCTTGGGGCGGGTGACCGGGCGTTTTGCGCCGGGGGCGATGTGAAGAAGGTTTATGAGGCCGGGATAGGGATTGACGATCCGGTGCGGAAGACGGCCCTTGCGCGGGTGTATTTCGCGGAAGAATACCGGATGAACCGGGAGCTGTTCCATTATCCGAAGCCGACCATTGCCTTCATGAACGGGATTGTAATGGGCGGCGGGTTCGGGGTTGCCGGGGCATGCAAGACGCGGGTGGCTACGGAGAAGACCCGGTTCGCAATGCCCGAGGTCGGTATCGGATTCTTCCCCGATGTGGGGAGTGTTTATACGTTAAGCCGCTGCCCGCGAAAGACGGGGTACTGGCTGGGCCTGACGGGGGCGACGATTGGTGCGGCCGATATGCTGCCCCTCGGGATTGCCACTCATTATATGTCTGAGGGACAATTTGCGGCGGCGCTGGAGCAGATGATAGAAGTGGAAGACCCGGAGTTTCTCGATACGCTGTCGGGGTTGCCATCCGATGCGGAGGCGAAGCTGATGCCGCAGCTAGATTTAATAGAAAAATCCTTTTCCGCCAGCAGTGTAGAAAAGATAATTGAATCTTTACATCAGGACGGGGGTGGATTTGCGATGGAAACTGCAGACATTCTTGCAACCCGTTCACCCATAAGCTTAAAGGTCACCCTCGCTTACCTCGACAAAATGCAGGGGGCATCGTTCGATACAGTGACCGCAATGGATTACCGGCTGGCCATCGGATTTATGAGCGGGAAAGAATTTTACGAAGGGATTCGCGCGGCCCTGATCGACCGTGATAAAGCCCCGCGCTGGCAGCCAAGGCAGTTAAGTGAGGTGGAGGGGGGTGTTATTGAAAACTACTTTGCCGGGGACCTGCCCGATCTGGATCATAGTGATTGAGCATTTTCCCGGCTCTGGCGAGGCAGGCTAAATGAATTGCTAGAATTCACTTGAGTCTGCGGCCAGCTAAACTATCATTCTATTTACTATTCTTAAGTCCCCCGAAGGAGTTTCACTGTGACCACCCCGTATTATGAAGCCATCCAACTGACTGAACGCCTGCACCGTTACTTTCTTGACGTCCTCAAGGTCGAACTGGACAAGCACGGCATTCAGGACATCAACAACGTTCAGTCGATGATCCTCTATAATGTAGGCGAAGATGAAATGACAGTCGGGGAACTGACGATCCGCGGGTATTACCTCGGGTCCAACGTGTCCTATAACGTCAAGAAAATGGTCGAGAACGGTTACCTGATTCAGGAACGTTCGGTGCATGACAAACGTTCCCTGCGCGTTCGCCTGTCTGAAAAAGGCATAAAATTGCGCGACATGATCGGCACAATGATGAAGCGCCACGAAGAAAAACTGAAAGGGACCGATCTGACGAATGATCGCCTGACGCAATTAAATTTAACGTTACATTTAATGGAACGCTTCTGGGCGAGCCAGGCCAACTTTACCGGTCTGTCTTCACTTGAGGATGATTTCGAATAGAGGGGATTAATGAGCGACACCAACGTTACGTCCGCAGACGGCAAAAGACCTGAGGGGTATCTGTTTCCGGTGATCAAGCTTCCGATAGAGGGGCATACGGTGTGGCCGAATATCATGCGCCTGATGGTTGTCGGGTCCGTGGTGACGGCAATTCTATTCACGCTCGTTTTCATGCTGATGATTCCGCTGGACCAGCTTAACATCAAGCCGCAAATTCTCCTCACGGGCCTGACGTGCATCATTTTGTTCGAAATTGTGATTGTGCGCGGTCTGATCATTCCGCTGAACGGAGATTACGGGCGGTATCGCATCAATGCGACGCACGTCGATTATTATCCGCTGTCCACTCTGGGCCTTACCGTCCTGCACCGGGTCGAAAGCATTCCGGTTGTCGATTTCAAAGGTGTCGCTATTCAACCGGCTATTCTCCGCGATGGCATGACGCGTTATTACGTTGTTCTGATGCATCCGCAGCAATCGAATTCCATCCGCCTTCGCCTGTTTAATTCACATACGGAAGCGGCGACTTACGCCGAGGCGCTGGCCGGGGCGCTGTCGATCCACTTTATCAAGGGCGTTGCGACGGCTTGATTACGTTTGCGCCTGCGGGACTGGCTGGCTGGCGCAGAATATTCATGAACAAGTCCCGCGTCCTCTGTCCGTACTGGCTGATATAAAGTTTTGCCATTCCCCTTGCCCTGAGGCGGGTCGCTTCATCCATTGGGCTCATCAGGCGCCTTGATATTTCATCGATCGGGCGCTGGTAGGGGGTGGCGTCGGTGGAATAATCGGCAACCGAAATCCACGCATAGGAGAGCGCCAGATCGGAGGGTACGCCATGGCCCTGTTCGTAAATTCTGGCGAGATTGATCTGGGCGGGAATAAACCCCTGCATAGCCGCCTTTTCAAACCATTTCATGGCGGCGTTTTCGTCCTGTGTCACGCCATTGCCGGCGAGAAGAAGTTCGCCGAGATAGTTCATGGATTGCAACTGACCCTGGGCGGCGGCAAGGGTGTAGAGCCGGGCAGCTTCCGTCATGTCCCGGGGGACGCCGATACCGGTTGCGTAATAGGTACCAAGTTCATTCTGGGCCAGGGCAAGGTCCTGATCCGATGCCCTGCGCAGCCATCTGGCCGCTTCGGCATCGTCTTGGGGTACGGTAAAGCCCCGGTGGTAAAGGAGGGCAAGATTATATTGCGCCTCCCTGATATTGCGGTCTGCGCCGTATCTATACCAGTCACCGGGCGTATGGATTGCGCGCAATGACCGCAGAACCTGACGGCCTTCATAGTAGCGGTGTCCCTGATTCACAAAGTAAACCAGAGCCGGGATCAGGATGATCAGCAGATAGGGCAGCCGTTTGTGCTTTTTAAAATAGCTGTGCGGCCATCTAAATTTCATCAGAACGCCGCATGGCCTGTGATGGCGCGGCCAAGGATCAGCGCATGGATGTCGTGGGTGCCCTCATAGGTATTCACGGCCTCCAGATTCATCGCGTGGCGGATCACACCGTATTCATCGGAAATGCCGTTGCCGCCAAGCATATCGCGGGCTTCACGCGCGATGGCGAGGGCTTTGCCGCAATTGTTCCGTTTCAGGAGCGAGATCGCCTCCGGCGCGGCGCGTCCATCCTGACGGAGGGTGCCGAGGCGGTGGGCGGCGAGAAGGCCGAGGGTGATCTCGGTCGACATGTCGGAGAGTTTTTTCTGGATCAATTGTTGCGCGGCGAGGGGTTTGCCAAACAGGACCCGGTCCATGGTGTATTGGCGCGCGGTGGCCATGCAGAATTCGGCCGCGCCCATCGCGCCCCAGCAGATGCCGTAGCGGGCGGAATTGAGGCAGGAGAAGGGGCCGCGCAGGCCCTTGACGTTCAGGACCATGTCTTGGGTAACGGCGACGTCGTCCATCATGATGCCACCGGTGATGGAGGCGCGGAGGGAGAATTTTCCTTCGATCTTTGGAGCCTCAAGACCCTTCATGCCTTTCTCTAAAACGACACCGACGATTTCGTTATCATCATTCTTGGCCCAGACGACGAAGACGTCGGCCACGGGGGAGTTGGTGATCCATTGCTTCGCTCCGGAAAGGGTATAGCCGGAGCCGTTCTTTTTCAGGCGCGTGATCATCGCGGACGGGTCGGAGCCGCCATCTGGTTCGGTCAGGCCGAAGCAGCCGATGAATTCGCCCGAGGCGAGTTTCGGCAGGTATTTCTGTTTCTGTTCTTCCGAGCCGAAAGAATGAATCGGGTACATGACGAGGGAGGATTGAACGGAGAGTGTGGAGCGGTAGGCGGAGTCGACGCGTTCGACCTCACGCGAGATCAGGCCGTAAGCCACCTGTGACACACCGGCGCAACCATACCCTTCCAGCATCGGGCCGAGCAGGCCGAGTTCGCCCATTTCCCTCATGATCGAACGGTCGAAGGTTTCATGGCGGTTGGCCTCGAGAATGCGCGGCATTAATTTACCCTGCGCGTAATCGCGGGCCGAGTCGCGAACCATGCGCTCTTCTTCGGTCAGTAGATCTTCGAGGAGCAGGGGATCATCCCATTGGTATTGAGGACGGTGTGATTTGTTGGCCATAATTATTTTCCTTTTTCTCGTCATCCCGGAGAAAGCCGGGACCCATGCAATGATGGACAGAATGACAGATTTTTCCAAATGGATAAATCCTATGGGTCCCGGCTTTCGCCGGGATGACGAATTATATATGATTGAGATATGGCAGACGATCCATTCCGCAACCGCGAAGTTATTTTTGAAATCGCTACCCTCGGCAATGTGACCCGGGTGGTTGCGATTGATACGACAACCATGACGGAAATCTCGATTCAGGTGCCTCCGAGCACACCGCAATCGCTGATGAAATCCAATGCGCTGAAGCGGCTTGAATATGTATTGCGGAAAAAAGGGATTATCCAGTAGAAGCGGGGTTTAGACCCTTGATCTGATAGCCTCCCGGCCTTTATATATAGCAATGACCCAGAAGCCAGTTTTAGCCATTTCCGCAGATCATGCGGGCTTTGATCTCAAAGAAGCCCTGAAAGCCCATTTCGCCGACCGGGTGGAGTGGATGGATCTGGGGACCGATTCCAAAGATTCTGTCAATTATGCCGATTTCGGCAAGGCAATGGGCCATGCCATTACGGATGGAAAGGTGGAGCGGGGGATTGTCGTCTGCGGCTCCGGCATCGGGATTTCGATTGCGGCCAACCGGTTTGTGAAAGTGCGCGCGGCGCTTGTGACCGATGTGACGATGGCGAAAGCCTGCCGCCAGCACAATGATGCGAATGTTCTCGCCCTTGGTGCCCGGATTGTCGGGATACAGGTGGCGATCGATTGTGTGGAAGCGTTTTTAAATACGCCGTTTGAAGGCGGGCGCCATGCGGCGCGGGTTGAATCACTGGGCTCTTGTTAGGAGAATACAAAATGAACACTGCAGCAAAAAAGATGGAGAATGACATGGGTATGGACGGATTTTTCACGGAGACGCTGCAGCAGAAGGATGAAGCGATTTATAACGCCATCCGCGGTGAACTTGGTCGCCAGCAACATTCCATCGAGCTGATCGCCAGCGAGAACATTGTTTCGAAAGCTGTACTTGAAGCGCAGGGTTCGGTTCTGACCAACAAATATGCCGAAGGCTATCCGGGCAAGCGTTACTATGGCGGTTGCGAGCATGTTGATGTCGTCGAGCAGATCGCGATTGACCGTGCCTGCAAGCTGTTTGGCTGCACCTATGCCAACGTCCAGCCGAATTCAGGATCTCAGGCGAACCAGGCGGTTTATTTCGCATTGTTGAATCCGGGCGATAAAGTTCTGGGGATGCGTCTCGATCACGGCGGGCATTTGACCCACGGGATGAAACTGAACATGTCGGGTAAGTGGTTTGATTTCGCGCACTATGGTGTTTCGGATAAGGACCAGCGGATTGATTTTGTTGAGGTGCGCAAACTGGCCGCCGAACATAAACCGAAAATGATCGTCTGCGGCGCATCGGCCTATTCCCGTGCGATTGACTGGGCAGAGTTCCGCAAGGTTGCGGATGAGATTGGTGCATATCTGTTTGTTGATATGGCGCACTATGCGGGCCTCGTTGCCGGTGGTGCATATCCGTCGCCAATTCCTCATGCTCACGTGACAACCACGACGACACACAAAACCCTGCGAGGTCCGCGTGGCGGGATGATCCTCTCCAACGACGAGGAAATCGGCAAGCTGATGAACAAGTCAGTGTTCCCGGGTCTTCAGGGCGGTCCGCTGATGCATGTGATTGCGGGGAAAGCGGTTTGCTTTGGTGAAGCGCTTGAGCCTGAGTTCAAAGTTTATGCGCAGCAGGTTGTGGCGAATGCCCGCGTGCTGGCGGATACGCTGAAATCGAAAGGGTTTGATATCGTATCCGGCGGGACGGACAGCCATGTAATGCTGGTCGATCTGCGTCCGAAGAAACTAACTGGCGTTGTGTCGGAAAAGGCGCTCGACCGCGCTGGCCTGACCTGCAACAAAAACACCATTCCCTACGACCCGGAAAAAGCGATGGTGACATCGGGTATTCGTCTGGGTACACCAGCGGGAACCACGCGCGGTTTTGGCGAGGCTGAGTTCAAACAGGTCGGCGAACTGATCTCCCGCGTTCTGGACGGTCTGGTTGCACACGGTGAAGAGGGGAATGCCGAGGTTGAGAAGGCCGTCAAGGCCGACGTCGCCGCACTCTGCGCCAGGTTCCCGGTTTACGGAGGGATGTAATCCACGATGCGTTGCCCGTTCTGTAACAATGAAGACAGTCAGGTAAAGGATTCTCGTCCGTCGGAAGACGGGGCGTCCATCCGCCGCCGCCGCTTCTGTGCCGAATGCGGCGGCCGCTTCACGACGTTTGAACGGGTGCAGCTGCGCGAAATGGTTGTGATCAAGAACGACGAGCGGCGTCAGGTCTTTGACAGGGAAAAAGTAAACCGGTCGATGCAGATTGCCCTTCGCAAACGCCCGGTCGATGCGGAACATATAGAAAAATCGGTGAATGCCATTGTTAGGCAACTGGAAAGCATGGGGGAGAGCGAAATTCCTTCCTCCCAGATTGGTGAGCTGGTGATGCGCGCTTTGGCCCGGCTGGACCAGATTGGGTATATTCGCTATGCTTCGGTCTACAAGGACTTCAGAAAGCCGGAAGATTTCAACGAATTCCTTGACGAGATCAAGGACATTCAACCAAACAAGCCAGTCGCAGCGGAGTAAATATGTTCCACGATAACAAAGAAGCTCGCCGTTTCGAGCGTGATGTGAAAGGCGCGATTGTTTACGCCTCCTATCGTCTGGACGGCGATGTCCTCTCCATCACCTATGTCGAAGCGCCACAGGCTTTACGCGGGTCGGGCGAGGCGGGGAAGCTGATGGAAGACATCATGACACATGCCCGTGAGAACAAGCTGAAAGTCATCCCGATCTGCGCTTATGCCGTTTCGTGGCTGCGCCGGAACCAGTCCTATAAGGATGTCCTAGTCTGAATATCGAAAAAAGTGGCGTTTTCTGCTTCGGCATTGTAAAAGCACCTCCATGACGAGTACCCAGCCCAAAAAACCGCAAGGATCGAAAAAGGCTCAGGCCGCCGCCGCAAGGCTGGCCGCGGTTCAGGCCGTTTACCAGATCCTGACCAACGAGCAGGATGCGCAGTCGGTTCTTAGCGAGTACAAGCTCCACCGCCTTGGCAAAGATATCGACGGCGAAGCGATGGTTACGCCTGACGGTGTGCTGTTAGAGGCCGTGGTTACTGGTGTTTATGACCGTATGAATGCCCTGGAAGACGCGATCACCTCTGCGTTTCAGAAGGCCGGGAAGTCCAAACCTGCTGAGCCTTTGCTGATTTCAATTCTGTTGTGCGGAGCATATGAGCTTCTGGCGCATCTGGACATTGACGCCCCTTTGATCGTCTCGGATTATCTTAATGTCACCCATGCGTTCTATGAGCAGGGGGAAGCCAAGCTGGTTAATGGCATTCTGGACACTATCAAAAAGGCTATTCGCAGCTAAGTAACTGTTTTTTCGTTACATTTTCCAGCGCGTTTTTTCAATAAATATATAAAATACCAGACGATCATAACCTCATTTTAGGATTTGGGGGCTATTATTATAAGAACGGGCCTTTTCAGGGTTCCGATAATTTGGGGCGTTGGTGTAAATAATGAAGCTTGTAATGATCGCGGTGGTGGCTCTGTTGATTTTAGGCGGCGGCGGTGCCGGAGCCTATTTCTACTTCAAGCACCCTGCCGAAGCCTCTACTGACGCCACGGGAGATGTGAAAAAAGTTGAGAAGGAAAAGAAAGGGCACGGGGAAGAAAAAGCCCAGAGTTCTTTTGTCCAGCTTGATCCTCTGATCCTGCCGATTATCGGCAAGGATGGCCTGACCCAGACGGTCAGCATGGTGATCGTGATCGAAACTCCGACCGAAGAATCAAAGAAGGAAGTTGCTTATCTGGCGCCGCGCCTGAAGGATGCGTTTATCCAGGATATGTATGGCGCACTCAGCAAAGATAGCATCATGAAAGACGGCGTGATCCAGGTTGGCGCGCTGAAGACCCGGCTGCATTCCATCGGTGTGAAGGTTCTGGGTGAGGAGATGGTGACGGATGTCCTGTTGCAGGTGGTGCAGCAGCGCCCGATCTGATGCATCCGGATACGCGAATAAGATAACCCGGTTTATTGCCGGGTTTTTTTATGCGAAACCGTTTTTGTGTTATATTATCGGGGTGCGGCAGAGTTCAGACAAGGTGCAGGCCAATGGTAAAAACGTGGACAAATCCACCCGCCAGACTTCCGTTCCCGAAAGGCTTTCCGGCTTCATCCACACTGGAAAGCCCGGCAGAGGATATCGTCGAAAATATCAGGCTTGGGCTGAAGTCACAGGGCATGGATTTCGATGCCGTATCGCGCATCCATATTGCCTATCCGCATAAAGCCATTACGGCCAGCAGGCATTATGAACGGACGATGAAACATATCCATGCTGTGCGCGACCGCCTGGAGGAAGACTATCCGGGCATATCCTGGAAGATGGCCTCGGCGATCACGGAGAAGCAGGCGCTCAACCGTTTTAAAAATGATTTCAATCATTATGCCCTCACCGTGCATCAGGAATTCGGCATCAAGGCCGGGGATAAGGGGCGGCTATTCCTGCGCGAGGAGAAACCTGTCTTTTTGCTGATGGATGATGTTATCGATGCCGGGACAACCATGGCGGAACTGCATAATTATATAACGCATAATGGCGGTGTCGTTGCCGCCGTGGTGGCCGGGTTGTCACCGGTTGAAATCGCGCAGGTCAAGGCGAGGGCCTTGCCGGGACTCGACCGGAAATGGGGTGGTGCCATTCCCGATCTCGCACGCAGAATGCTGGCAAAACCGGACGCTGGCATTCAGCACGTGAATGATGAAATGCGGAAGCTGGAAGAAGCGCTGAACAGCCGGGGAAACAGCCTTCATGCCCTGACCAATAATGAAATCTCAAAACTGGCCGAAGAATTCGAGGGGCTTGAAAATTTAGACCAGGTTAAAGAATGCATCCGGCTATTTTCCGTCCGGGCGGAGCCTCAGCTGCCGGGCTTAAGGCCGGATTAAAAACCGCCTGCGCTCAGGGTTTCGGAGTGAGGTTTCCAAACGGTACGGCAAGCGAGGGCGATTTATCCAGAATGTGTGTTTTTCCGACCCTGTTGGCGGGGCCGATGCGCAATGACTCTGTCTCAGTCATCAGGTTTGTCATGGTGAGGAAATGGTCCTCTTTACCCATCAGGCCGAAGACAGCGCCGGTATCGATGTAATAGCAATTCCCCATCTGCCTTGGTTTATAGCCCTGAACCGAGTGGCCGTGAAAAACTCGGTCTATGCCGCAAACGCCGCGCATGTCGTTGCCTTCGAGGCGCTTGCGTCCCCAGAGGGCCGCATGCAGCACACTGCGGTCATTCAATAGCAATTCTTTCCTGAAGGTCGGCCAGTCCATTGCGACAGGAATTTCGGCATGAACGATGCCGACAGTGCCGCGTGCCGTTTCGACTTCGATGGCGAAGGGAAGTTTTTTAAAAGCCGCAGCGATTTGGGCAAGGGTCTCCGCACTTTGGTCGAAGAACCATCCCATTCCATTTTTCTCGCGGTGGAAATTGGCCATCTTCCAGTTGATATTGCCATCGTTATAGGTTTTGAGAAACATATCCTCATGGTTGCCGCGTACGGCGAAGAACCACGGCTTATTTAAAAACTCCAGGCAGCGAACGGATTCCGGGCCGCGGTCGATCAGGTCGCCAAGAGAAAACAGGCGGTCATGAACAGGGTCGAATTTTACATCTGCAAGAGCCTGATCAAGCAGTGCAAACGCGCCGTGCAGGTCCCCGATCAGGAAATCCCGGCCTTTGGCATTCAGCCCGAGGGTTAAGATGGGGGAGGCGTCATTCATCGCTGTTCCTGTGCCTCTACCGATTTCAGATGTGAACGTATCGTAACATGGAGCGACCAACACGGCTGAAGCCCCAGTGTTCCAGATATATTATGTGTCTTTATATATAAAAAATATGGAAAATTCAAGTGTGCTCCTTGCATAATACAGGATCGGATTTATTGTGCTCTGCAGCGCAAGCATACGCAGAAAAGCCTTCATAATCAGGGTTTTGGGGGTTGCCACGCTCCAGAATCTTCGGCATTTTCAGGGCCACTTGAAACACCAATTCGCTTAAAATTAAAAGAAACCGAAGGGACCTCTTATAATGTCTGATCTCAACGCCTACCATCTGGTCATTGCCTGCGGCGCGCTTGCCCTTGCATACGGCCTGTTTGCTACACGGATGATCCTGTCCAAAAGTGCCGGGAACGAACGTATGCAGCAAATCGCATCCGCAATTCAGGAGGGGGCTGCTGCCTACCTGAACCGTCAGTATCGTACCATCGCCATCGTCGGCGTGATCGTTGCGGTTGTTCTGTTTAAATTCCTAGGCTGGCACGTTGCGACCGGTTTTATCATCGGTGCAATCCTGTCCGGCGTTGCCGGTTACGTCGGCATGAACGTTTCGGTTCGTGCCAACGTCCGCACCGCACAGGCTGCGACCGTCGGCATGAAGCAGGCGCTCAGCGTTTCCTTCACCTCCGGTGCGATCACCGGAATGCTGGTGGTTGGTCTGGGTCTGCTCGGCGTTGTTCTGTATTTCATGTACCTGGACAGCAAAGGCATGGATCTGCGCTTCGTGCTTGAAGGTCTTGTCGGCCTCGGCTTCGGTGCTTCGCTGATCTCCATCTTCGCCCGTCTGGGCGGCGGTATCTTCACCAAGGGTGCAGACGTCGGTGCCGACCTTGTCGGTAAAGTCGAAGCTGGCATTCCTGAAGATGACCCACGGAACCCTGCGGTTATCGCTGATAACGTTGGCGACAACGTCGGCGATTGCGCCGGTATGGCTGCCGATCTGTTCGAAACCTATGCCGTGACCATCGTTGCGACAATGCTGATCGCGTTCAGCGTTTTCACACCGGAAACAGCAAAGTCCATGATGATCCTGCCGCTGCTGATCTGCGGTGTCTGCATCGTGACTTCGATTATCGGTACGTTCTTCGTGCGTCTCGGTTCATCCAACAATATCATGGGTGCACTTTATAAAGGCCTGATCGTCAGCGGCGTTCTTTCTGCTGCTGCTATCGCTGCCGTTCTCTTCAAGATGCCGGAATATGCCAGCGTCGCGATGGCGAACAAAACAATGCTGTCGGCGCAGACAATGTTCTATTGCTGCCTGACAGGTCTTGGTGTGACGGGCCTCCTGGTCTGGATCACTGAATACTACACCTCGACAGCGTTCCGTCCTGTGAAGTCGATTGCGAAATCGTCTGAAACCGGTCACGGCACCAACGTCATCCAGGGTCTGGCTGTTTCGATGGAAGCGACCGCTCTGCCAGTGATCGTTATCTGCGGCGGTATCTTCATCGCGTTCCACTTCGCGGGCCTGTTCGGTATCGCGCTGGCGGCAACAACGATGCTGTCCCTTGCTGGTATGATTGTTGCGCTTGACGCTTATGGTCCGGTTACGGATAACGCCGGCGGTATCGCCGAAATGTCCAACCTGCCAAAAGAAATCCGCGTGATTACGGATGCTCTCGACGCTGTCGGCAACACCACCAAGGCCGTGACCAAAGGTTACGCGATTGGTTCTGCTGCTCTCGCATCGCTGGTCCTGTTCGCCGGTTTCACCGAAGAGATCAAACACTACTTCCCGGTTAAGGCACTGGTAAAAGGTGGCGTTTCGTTCCCTCAGTTTGAAAACCTTTCTTTCAACCTGCAAGATCCATGGGTAGTGATCGGTCTGTTCATCGGCGGTATGTTGCCATACTTGTTCGGCGCGATGTCGATGACTGCTGTTGGCCGTGCGGCTGGTAGCGTCGTTGTTGAAGTGCGTCGTCAGTTCCGCGACATCCCTGGCATCATGGAGGGTACAGGCAAGCCGGAATACGGCACAGCCGTCGACCTGCTGACCAAGGCCGCGATCAAGGAAATGATGATCCCGTCACTTCTGCCAATCGCGACACCGATTGTGCTGTTCACTGCCGTTTACTTCATTACCGGACACGATCTGCTGGCTTCGTTCCATGCTCTCGGCGCGATGCTGATGGGGACGATCGTGACCGGTCTCTTCGTTGCAATCTCGATGACCTCCGGTGGCGGTGCATGGGATAACGCGAAGAAGTTCATTGAAGAAGGCAATCATGGCGGCAAAGGTTCGGAAGCCCACAAGGCTGCCGTCACCGGCGACACCGTCGGCGATCCTTACAAGGATACAGCCGGCCCAGCTGTTAACCCGCTGATCAAAATCGCCAACATCGTTGCCATTCTGCTGGTCGCGGTTGTTGCGAAGATGCTGGTTCAGTAGATCGTTTAATACTTTAATTTTAAAAAAGCCCCTCGAAAGAGGGGCTTTTTTGTTCAATTCCTGGGCGTTAAGCTTGAGTCTCACCAAAAAAGCGCAGTATTTCCAATAACATAGGTTAAGAGAAGCTGTGGATTTTTGGAGTTTACGTTATTGCTCCGTTAAGCAGAGCCGCGATATCATAGTGAAGTAGCATTTTTTCCTGATTCGTCAGGCTTTTGGCAGAGTTCCAAAGCCTGAGAGTACGATTCTATTGGCCGGAGGGTCAGGGGATGCAGGGGAAAGATATTTTTGGACGGTTTGCGCATTCAGCTGATGAGACAAAAAATCATCCATACGATCGCCATCCTTGGCCTCGTACTCGGCGTCATGTCGGGTCCGGCTTATGCTGTCACAAATAAAATCAGCGTAAATTTAGGTTCCGGGTCGATTATCGTCGGCCCGAACAGCAATACGTGTAACGCAGGTCTGGCCGGTGCCGTGCGATACATGTCCGGTTCACCAGGCACTCTCGCCTGGTGTGATGGCGTAACGGCGGCATGGGTGCCGGTGGGGGGCAGCAGTGTTACACCCGGTGGTTCTAACACCTATGTTCAGTTTAACAGCGGCGGTTCTTCCCTGGGTGGTGTGGCCGGATATGTTTACGATCTGACGAATAACATCATGAGTATCACAACCTCGGCCACGGGCGCCTTGCGCACGGGCAACGGGACTGTTTCAGCGCCATCACACGGCTTCACGGCAAGCACGACAACTGGAATGTGGCAAAGCGGTGCGAATACGGCGCTTGATTTTGTGGTCGCCGGCATCACTGCTCTCCAGCTTGGCACAGCCAGCTCGGCTATTAATTATATCAGTGTTATCCCCAGCACCACGGCATCAGCGCCTATCATGCGAGTTGAGGGTAGGGATATGGTTAACGACGGCACAGGGAGTCAGGGTGGAACCCTGACGATCGTCGCAAGAGATGCATCGACCACCGGGGCGGGCGGTCCTCTTACGGTTACGGGTGGCGCAGGCAATGGATCGGGTTCTGGGGGTGATGTTAGTCTGACCGGTGCAGCGAGTTCCTTCTGGGGCCTGGGCGGCGATGTCCTTGTTGCGGGTGGCAATGGCGGCTCCAGTTCCGGGAACGGCGGAAGCGTTACTTTTAATGCAGGAACGGCGACGTCCGGCACGGCAGGCTCCATTCTTACGCAGATTAGCGGCACCACCTACATGCGCGTTTCATCGCCAAGCACTGCAAACTCGTCTGTCCTCTTTCTCCGCCCGGATGCAGTCGCATTCCCGGGCGGCACCACGGCGCAGCGTCCGAGTACGGGCGTCAACGGCATGATCCGTTACAATACGTCGACGAGCAAGCTTGAAACCTATCAGGCCGGCGCCTGGACGAATGTTCTGGCGGGTGTCTCCAGCGTTGATGATTTCACGGATGCCGTTACCAATTATTCAGCAACCTTAGGGAGTTCCGGTAACTCACTCTATTCAATGTTCCTGGGGTCTTTTTCAGGAACTTTTACAACCGCAGGCGCACAGTACAATACGGGGGCAGGTTTTTCGGCCTTGCGTCGCCTTACTTCGGGTGTCGAAAATACGGCTTTCGGATATCCGGCGCTGAACAATCTTACGAGCGGAAGTTATAACACGGCAATCGGTTCATATGCGCTGGGAACAGACACCGATACCATTTCGCGCGTCTTTAGTGACAATACAGCTTTTGGGGACGATGCCCTGTATCATATTACCTCCGGTACCAGAAATACGATTTTTGCAGGGGGTGAGAATGTCACATCGGGGAGTGATAACACGAGCGTCAACGGATTGGGCACAATAACCACCCAAAGCCAGAATACGAGCTTTGGCATCGATACGCTGAATAACGGTACTCCTTCCTATTCAACGGCACTCGGCCAGGGTGCCGGCTTGTGGGATAACGGGACCTATAATGTTTTTGTTGGCATTAATTCTCATAATAGCAACGCGACAACAAATTACAGCACGGGTTTCGGTGCGAATACCTTATATGATTCAACCGGGAATGCGAATAATACGGCAATGGGCATTAATGCGGGCCAATACTTAACAACTGGAAATAACAATACTTACTTTGGCGGCAATGCAGGATTTTTTGTTGGTAAAACCACATCTTCCGGTGCGCTGGTTCTTGGGCCCGGTCCCGGCGCCTATCAGGTTGTGATGACAAACGAGCTTAATATCAGTGACGTCATATTTGCGAGTACCGGGGGTACAAATTATTTTAAAATCGATGCCAACCAGCATATGAATTATAAGGGCTCCGTCCCAACCATAGGTACCT
>JAQGJB010000104.1 GCA_028290825.1 Micavibrio sp. | reverse complement strand
GAATGGCGGCGGCAAGAAACTGCCGGGCAACCTCGAGAAAAAAATCACCGAAGACCTCGGCGGCTACGATGCGTTCCGTTCCGGCTTCATCCAGGCTGGCGTGGGTCAGTTCGGTTCCGGCTGGGCGTGGCTGGCCGTTGATAACAACACCGGAAAACTTGAAATCCTGAAATCCCCGAACGGCGAAAACCCGCTGGTCCTCGGCAAAACCCCGATCCTCGGCGTCGATGTCTGGGAACACTCCTACTACATCGACTACCGCAACGCCCGCCAGAAATACCTGGAAGCGTTTGTCGACAGTCTGATCAACTGGGACTACGTCGGCCAGCTCTTTGAAAAAGGCCCGGTAAAACTGGCTGCCTAATCCAGGAACCAAGAAAAATCCCAAGTTGCAAAAGTCATTTAGCCTAATGCCCTTATAGCCGGAATATGCTATAAGGGCATATGCGTATAATAAGTTTTGGTGTCGTGACCGACATACATTACGGCTTCGATCAGGGTAATAAAAAGGGCTCGCAAGCGCCCAGGCTGCTGGAAAACTTTTTCAGGCGCGCCAATAAAATTGGGGTCGATTTCACCGTGGATTTAGGTGACCGGGTCATTTATCAGGGCCGGGAAACGAATCTCGCCTTCACGCGTGAGGCCGGTTATGCCCGCGACATGTCCTACCTGGCCAAAGTCAAAGAACATTTCAACAAAGCAGCCGCGCCGCATTATTCGGTCAACGGCAATCACGATCTCGGCCATATGAGCGCGAACGACAACGCACGCATTCTGGGCATGCCGGAAACATCCTACAGCCACGACATCAAGGGCGTTCATTTTGTCTTCTGGAATCCGAATGTGCGGGTTGATGCAAACCGCGAAATGCATGCCACGGCGCAGGACCTGCAATGGCTGAAAGATAACCTGGCGAAGACCGCAAACCCCGCTGTCATTTTCTGCCATATCCCTTTCGACGACCAGAATGAAACGCCCTATGTGGACAAAGACGACCCAACCAAATGGATCTTTCCGTCCTTCTACGCCGAAAGTAAAGAGATCAGAAAAATCCTTGAGGATTCCGGCAAGGTGATTGAATGCCATTTCGGCCACCTGCATAGAAACAGGCACAGCACCATTAACGGTATCCATTATTTCGAACACCAGTCGCTGGTGCAGAAAAATGAAAACACCGGCCACGCCCGCAATGCTTCCTATATTGTGACCATTGATCTCGATAACGCCGAAACCCGCATCAGGGGCTTCGGTAAAGGTCAGAAAAACCGCATCGCCCCGCTTACCCTTTAGCCTTCCGCGCCAGCGCCCGCTTATGCCGCATCTTTGCGGCCAGCAGGTTGAGCGTCTCAACACTCAGCGAGAACGCAATCGCAAAGTAGAGGTAACCCTTCGGAATATGGAAGTGCAGACCGTCCGCCACAAGCGCCATACCGACCAGCAGGATAAAGCTGAGCGCCAGCATCTTGATTGACGGGTTATTGTTGACGAAATTGCTGACCGGCTCCGACGCGAACAGCATGACGACAATCGCGAACACCACCGCCGCAATCATCACCGGCAGGTGCTCGGCCATGCCGACGGCCGTAATGACGGAGTCGAGCGAGAACACGAGGTCAAGAACGGCAATCTGGATAATGACTGAAAGAAAGCTCTGCGCCTTTACCTTCACATCGTCTTCATCATCATGATCCACCATATGATGGACCTCGGTCGTCCCCTTGAATAACAGGAACATCCCGCCGCCCAGCATGATCAGGTCACGCCACGACACATCGTGTTCAGTCAGGGTGAAAATCGGCGTGGTCAGTTTGGTAATCCACACAATCGACGCCAGCAGCGCAATCCGCATCAGCAAGGCAAGCGCCAGACCGATCCGACGCGCGGCCGGTTGCCGCGCCTGCGGCAGCTTGCCGGTAATGATCGACAGGAAAATAATGTTGTCGATGCCCAGAACGATTTCGAGAATGGCCAGCGTCGCAAAGCTCAGCCAGATATGCGGGTCGGTGAGAAGTTCCATCATCTTCTTTGTGTCCTATACCGGCAGAAGCGCAGCCGCCACGCGGCGTCCCTCGGCCATCAATACATTGTAGGTGCGGCACGCCGCCCCCGTGTCCATAAATTCTACCGCGAGATTGCGTTCTTTCAAAGCCTGTCGCAACGCAAACGGAATGGACCCCATCCTTGCCCCGCACCCGACCAGAACCACATCAAGATTTTCACTTTCCGGAAAAAGGACGGAAAAATCATCAATGGTCAGGGGTTCGGTGACATTCGCCACAGGCCATGCAAATGTTTTATCAATCATCACCACAACCGGCCCGTTATAAGCCTGCCCGCTCACCCGGAACGCCCCGCCGGAATAACCCTGGATAATCTGCGACCCCTGCGGGATTAACGGCGTTACATCCATAGCGGTTCCTTACGCCGAAGCGGTGGCGTCTCCGTTAACTTCCTTCGAACCTTTGCGCAGGTGCAGATAATACAGCGCCGGTGAAGCCACAAAGTAGGACGAGTGCGTTCCGATCAATATACCGAAGAACAACGCCGCCACGAAGGAACGGATCACCTCGCCGCCGAAAATCCACAGCGCGATCACCGCCAGCAAGGTCAGACCGGACGTCATGATGGTCCGCGGCAAGGTCTGGTTGATCGCCAGATTGATCACCTCGTCCATCGGCATCTTCTTGTACTTGCGCAGGATTTCGCGCACGCGGTCATAAATAATCACGGTATCGTTGATCGAGTGACCGGCAATCAGCAAAATCGCGGCCAGTGTCGCCAGGTCAAAGTGCATCCCGGTAATCGAGAACAGACCCAAGGTACCGACCACATCGTGGAAAATCGCCAGCATCGCGCCAACGCCATACTGCCATTCGAAACGCCACCAGATATAGCCCATGATCCCGAGCATGGAGATGATAATGGCGATCAGCGACGTCTGTTTAAGTTCATCGCCCGCCTGCGGCCCCACGAATTCAGTCCGGCGGTAATCAACCTTGCCGTCCTTGTAGGTCGCATCGATAACGTCATGGATTTTCTGGATTGCCGCCTGCTGTTCGTCCAGCCCGCCCTGCTGTTGCGGCACGCGCAGCATCAGGTCGCGCTTTGCGCCAAATTCCTGGATCGTGATGTCCCCGACCTTAAGATCGTTCAGTCTTTCGCGCAGCGATGCGATATCCGGGTCCACCGGCGTCTGAATCTCGATCATCGTCCCGCCGGTAAAATCGATCCCCAGGTTCAGGCCCTTGGTCGCCAGAGAAAACGTCGTGCCGAAAATAATCACAACCGACATCAGAAACGCATACCAGCGGTGTCCGAAGAAATCGATTTTTGTGTTTTCAGGAACAAATTTGATAAAGGACAGGATCATGATGTTACCCCTATACCGCAATGGCTTTTGGTTTGGCGTACTGCAGCCAGACAATGGTCATCAGGCGGGTCAGCATAACCGCCGAAAAATAAGACGTCACAATCCCGATACACATCGCCACCGCAAAGCCCTTGATCGGCCCGGTCCCGAAGGAGAACAGGATAATCGCTGCAATCAGTGTGGTCAGGTTGGTATCGGTAATCGTCGCCAGCGCGCGGCTGTATCCGGCATCGAGGGCTGAAATAATCGACCGCCCTGCCCGCAACTCCTCCTTCATCCGCTCGAAGATCAGGACGTTGGCATCAACCGCCATCCCGATGGTCAGCACAATCGCCGCAATGCCCGGCAGGGTCAGCGTCGCCTGCAGCATCGACATCAGCGCCACGATCATTACAATGTTGATCAGCAAAGCCACCGATGCAAACACGCCGAACAGCCCGTAAGCCAGAACCGTGCCGATAATCACGAAAATCGTCCCCATGATACAGGCCATCGTCCCGTCGGCAATCGAGTCAGCCCCGAGTGAAGGCCCAACAGTCCTTTCCTCAAGCACATGAAGTGGCGCAGGCAGCGCACCGGCGCGCAGCAGAAGCGCCAGGTCACTGGTCTGCTGCAACGTAAATTGCCCCGAAATCTGGGCTTGTCCGCCGCAGATCGGCTCCCGGATCGACGGTGCCGAAACGATCGCCCCGTCCAGAACAATGGCGAACGGCTTGCCGATATTTTCCGGCTTGCTGGTCACATCGCAGAATTTCTTGGCACCCATGGTGTTAAGCGAGAAGCTGACAACCGGTCCGCCATTCTGCGACATCGTCGCCTGCGCATCGGTCAGCATATCGCCGGTCAAAATCGGAACGCGAGCGACGGGCAGGCTCTGCCCTGGTGCCTCCGTCATCGGCAGAGTAATCGAACCGCCGGATTCGCGCATATCGCTATCCGTACCCGCCCCTACCATGTGAAAGGTCAGTTTCGCGGTCTGCCCGAGCAGATCCTTGATACGCTTCGGGTCTTCCAAACCCGGCAATTGCAGAACGATACGGTCATCACCCTGACGGACGATGGTCGGCTCCTTTGTGCCTGTCTCGTCGACACGGCGGCGGACAATCTCGATCGACTGGTCCAGAACCTGTTGCTTGATCCGGCGTACCGATGCATCGGACAATGTCGCATCAACGGTCAGCCCGTCACCAGAAACCACGATATCAAATTCGTTATCCATTTTGCGCAGGATCGACTTTACCTTTGAAACGCCGTCGGCGATTTTTGCCTTGTCGTCATCGGAGCGCATGCTCACGCGGATACCCTGGGCAATCGGCGCAATCCGCGTATAACTGATTTTCTTTTCGCGCAATTCCGGGCGTATCGCCTGAACCACGGCTTCCTGACGGTCGGAAATAACTTTGTCCATCTCGACCTGAAGCCCCAGATGCGACCCGCCCTGCAAATCCAGCCCCAGAAGCGCAGACTTCACCGGCAACCATCCCGGCGCGGTCGCTTCCAGATGTTCGCGCGTCTCCTTGCTCAGCATATTCGGCGCGGCATAGGCGAAGGACAGGATACAGACTAGAACAATAAGTATCTTGTTCCAGCGTGGAATATGCATCATCGAGGCGGACATTTATGTTTCCTTTTTAAATTTCCCGCGAAAGCGGGGATCTTCAGGGGTCCCCGCTTCCGCGGGAGGAGAGAAGAAAGGGTTTGTTATTTCTTGTCTTCAATCCGTGTCTGAATCGTCGCGCGCAACGCTGTGACTTTCACGCCGTTGCCCAGATCGACGACAACTTCACCCTTTTCGGTGTTCACGGCATCGACAACGCCGATCAATCCACCCGCAGTCAGAACCTTGTCACCTTTTTTCATCGAATCCACCATGGCGCGGTGTTCGCGGAACCGGCGCTGCTGCGGCATAATCAGCAGGATGTAAAACATCAGGACTAGCACGAGGATCAGCGCCAAATTCATCATGAACGCTGAACCCGTGCCCGACGGCGCGGAATCAAGAATTTTGGAAACGCCTTCCGGGGCTGCTGCTGTGGTTGCGGCAAAGGCTTTGGAAATGATCATATATCTGTCTTTCGGAAAATAGTTAGGATTTCACTCCAGACTATATAAGTCATACAGTCAAAAACAAGAGGAGTTCAGCCTTTATCCCATTTCTCAAGTAACGACGAAAATATTTGCACATTTTTAAAATTGAGATTATTATTCATAATAATAAAAGGAGACATAATGACTTTAACTAAATCTGATGTAGACACTCTTGATAGGGCTGAAGAGTTCATTAATAATTTTAATAAACGCTCCGTAGACTATATTAATTACTTTAATCAACAGTCTCCGGATTCAAGCCTTGAGAGTTCAGGAAAAAGATGAAGCTGAATTGGACATGATACTTCTAGCAAACGGGCTTTTTCCTAAAATGAACTCCCTAAGTCTTATTTTTAGGTCATTTTAAAGATACTGCAGAAGAAAAGAGATTTGTTAAGGTCGTGAACGACCTTACAGAGGGAAGCTATAGGGCCGGTCGGCCAAATAATATAAAAGAGAATAGCGCGACCATTCGCATGAATGAGATTTTTCCTGACATAAAAATAAGCGGAAAAGATCTGGAACTGGAAGAAAAATATCCGGACCATGACTGGCCACCGCCCGCTTGGGACTTTAAGTAAATTTCTCTGGATTGAGCGCATCCGTCCCATGCCTGATTTCAAAGTGCAGTTGCGGTTGATCCACATTGCCGGAATTCCCGACCAGTCCGATTGTCTCGCCGCGTTTCACGACCTGGCCCTTTTTTACCGTGACAGATCCCAGATGCGCATAGGCCGTCATCCATTTATCCGCATGGCGGATCAGAACCATCGTGCCATAGCCCTTCAGATCGCTGCCGATATAAACAATCACGCCATTTTCCGCCGCACGCACCGGCGCACCCTTCGGTGCCTTGATGTTGATTCCGTCATTATGCAGCCCGCCCGGCTTTGGGCCGTAGGAAGACAGCACCGCGCCCATGACCGGAACCATGAACTTGCCGCTGCCCGACCGGGCCGGGGTTTCGCTCGGCACTTTCTGGACCAGGGCCGGTTGCGCAAGACCTGGCGCGGGTGCGATAATCGGCGCAGCGCTGACCATCGGTGCGCTCAGTTCCTCACGATCTATTCTTGCCGATGGAGCACTTAAGGAAACGCCCGGCCCGCTCATCATCACCGGCATCGGCGGCATCGCTGTATTGGCGACGACCACCTGCGGCTTTGGCGTGTCTTCGACCACTGGCAACTTCAGGATCTGCCCGCCGCGCAGGGCATACGGCGCGCTTAAATTATTCAGTCGCGCCAGTTGCGACGGGCTGGTGTGAAATAATTTCGCCACACCATAAAGCGTATCGTCGCCGCGCGCCCGGTAAGTCCGCGGCGCAGGCAGTTTTAACCGCTCACCCGGCTTTAGGCTGAACGGGGCCTGCAAATGATTGACCACCAGAATATCGCGAATATCGAGATTATAACGCGCCGCCACCCGGCCAACGGTGTCCCCCGGCAGAATGGTATGAATGCCCGTGGTCCCCGCCCCCTCAAGCTGACTGTAACGCACAACAGGCGCTCCACTTTGGGTGCATGAGGCCACACCCAAAGCCGTCATGGCGAGGAGCATGGCGACGAAGCAATCCAGAGCTACAGCACGAACCCTTGAATTTTCACGCTTCGCTTGCAATGACGATGTCTTTTTCATCCTAACCCATCCGTTCCGCATCTGTCGGGTCATCTGCCTGCTCGCTCGATCTGGCAATATCAGGAAGCAGCGGCACGAACCGCACCGGCATCAGGTCTTTCACGGCATAGGCTTCATCGGACTCTTTCTTGTACCGGCGCAAAACCTGCTGCCCGGTCTTCCCGACCGGAATAATCATGATTCCGCCGATGGAGAGCTGGTCGAGCAAAGCCTGTGGCGGCTTGTCCATCGCCCCTGCTGTCACGATAATCCGGTCGAACGGCGCCTGTTGCGGCCACCCTTTCATCCCGTCACCGCAGATCGCGGTAATATTTCGCAGCTTCAGCTCGTTAAAAATATGCTCCGCACCCTGCAAAAGCGGCTTATGCCGTTCAATCGTGTAAACCCGGCGGCATAACTTGGCCAGAATACAGGCCTGATATCCGGACCCGGTCCCGATCTCCAGGACTTTTGTCCGGTCGTCCAGTTCCAGGGCCTGCGTCATAAAAGCCACCACAAAGGGCTGGGAAATCGTCTGGCCGCGCCCGATCGGCAGGGCGATATCCTCATAAGCCTGGTCATGCATCTGTTTTGGAGTGAAAATTTCCCTGGGGATACGCTCCATAGCGGCCAGAACCGCGGTATCTGTAATACCGGCGGTACGGAGGTTCATGACAAGACGGATGACTTTGGCGGCCATATGCGGGTGGGGTGCATTCATGCTAATAACTTAACATGCGACGGAATAAAGGGGAATCCCCCGTTATCATTATGGGGTTTGAAAAGGCAAAGGGACAGAATACCGCTATGAGTCCATCCACCCATGCCAGACCAGCCCCCAGCGAGATGAGTTCTGCGGAGGAGCAGGACTTAATGAAGCGTATCGCAGAAGGCGATAAAGCTGCCTTTGGTCACATGGTGAGAACGCACATGACGGACATTTACCGCTTCGCGTACAGCATCCTTGGCGATGTGACGCGGGCTGAAGACATAACGCAGGAAGCCTGCCTGAAGCTCTGGACCCGCGCCGGTCAATGGACCCCGTCGGGGAGAGTACGCAGCTGGCTGTTCCGCATCACGCATAATTTATGCATGGACGATCTGCGCGGCCGCAAGCCACAGGTCGACATCGAAAAACTGGCTTTTACATTGCGAGACGAAATGCCGGACCAGTCCGCCCGGTACGCAGAACGCGAAACCGCAAGAACTGTCAACGACGCTTTGCAGTTATTGCCGGAAAGACAAAGAACCGCTCTGGTCCTTGTTCATTACAGCGGCCATACCAATATTGAATCGGCGAAGATTATGGATCTCAGCGTCGATGCACTGGAGTCACTACTGGCGCGGGGGCGCCGGAAAATGAAGGAGTTACTGACGGATTCAGTGTCGGGTTCACTGAATAATATACTGGAGGGTTAGGACATGAATACCGAAGAAAAATGGATGAATGATGTAATTGCGGGTCTGACATTCCCCGCGCACTCCGCCGGGCTGCACGACCGCATTATGGCGCGCGTCAATAATGACAATGTTTTATTTTTCGGCTTCCGCCGCCCCAATTTTAATGTAATGGGATTGAAAATCTCCGGGCTCGCCTTCGCCGCGATGCTGGCCGGGTTTTATGTCGGAACGCTGGGTACATCACTGCCGGCGTCCAACACCACGCTGGCTTATAACGACGCGCCTTATTACATTGGCTCTGGCATGACAATGGCCGGAATGCTCGGGGGGCAATAACCATGAATAAAACATCACTTTGTAAAGTTATCTTTGTCTGCTCACTGGTGCTGAACGGCTTCCTGATCGGTTTCCTGGTGTCCAACCACGGCTTACCGCCGCATAGCTTTAAACGCGTCGACCGCATGGAAAAATCCGTTGAACACCTCTCTCCGGCCTACCGCGCCAAGGTCGAGGCTATCCTCGCCGGAAACCGCGCCAAGATAGACAACCACATGAAATCCATGGGCGACAACATGGATAAAATTACCGCCGTTCTCACCGCACCGAAATTCGACGCGACGAAACTCAAAGCCGTGCATAAGGACATTGCAAAATCCGATAACGGTATGAAAGACAGCATGCTGGCCACCGTCACCGCCATCGCGAAAATCCTGCCCGATGCTGAACGCATCAAATTTTTCCATGACTCCGCACCTGACCATCCAAAAGGCCCCGGTGATCACGGCCCGGGCGACCGCGGTCCGGGTGAACATGGCCCTGACGATGGCGGCCCTCCGCCACCAGACAGAGAATAAACAATTCACATATCCCGGCCTTGCGCCGGGATATGTTTTTATAATTCAAAATATTTGAAATTCCCGCGACGGACTTCCTGCACATCGCTCGTTCTTCCTCTATACGACGCCTAACCGACCAATTTTAGGGAGAATCCTAATGTCTACCACCTCGAGCGTTTCCGGCAGTTCCAGTCAGGCCGCCCTGCTCCAGTTAATTCAGCAGATGCGCCAGGCCGCCGCACAAAAAACCTCGGCCACCAGCACCTCGGCTACAGACACCACAAATTCATCCGCCGCCGCGCAGGCCCTTACCGATTTCTTCAAATCTTCCGACACAGACGGCAACGGTGAATTAAGCCAGTCAGAATTTGCATCGGGCCTCCAGACAGCGTCCAGCTCACTGCTTTCGGGAAGCAATCTGCTGCAGGCCTCCACCAGCTCCGGCAATACTGCACAGGACGCCATCAAAGCCCTGATCGGCAGCATCCAGTCACAACTCTCCGGTACCGCATCAACCGACCCGAAAGAAAAATTCGCCGCCGCGCTTTTCAAAACGCTTGATAGCGACGGTGACGGCAACGTCACACAGGGAGAAGTCGAAAGCGCCGTCACCAAAGCCGGTGGCAGTAAAGAAGCCGCTGACGCCCTCTACGCCAAACTCGACCCGGACAATACAGGCTCGGTTTCCCAACAACAGCTTGCTGAAAACCTGCCACCTCCTTCACCACGCGGCGGACATGGCGGTCCACCACCGGGCGGTGGTGGCGGTGACAGCGCCTCATCCTCATCCTCGTCAACGACCTACGACGCTGCCGACACCAATCAGGACGGAACAGTTTCTGCTCAGGAGCGCCTCGCGGCCCTCTTCGGTACCAGTGATGAATCATCCTCATCCACAGGCACCACCGATACGGACAGCGACGCTACAACAACAGCAAGTAAAGCGACTGACGACAAGAAGATCCAAAGCTTCTTTACAAAGCTTCGCTCCGAAACCATGAGCTTTCTAATTTCGCTGCAATCTCAGGCAGGTGGCAGTGAAACAAATGGTGTGCCGGCCTCATAGCACCGGCCATCATTACGCCTGCGATCCTCACCCTCCGGCGTCCCCGGCAGGTGATTAATGTAAGAAGTGTTGTCCCCTGAAAGAGTCGCATCCCCGTGCGACTCTTTCTTGTTTCAGGACCACTGAAACGCGCCGGTTTCCCGGTATGCCTTGAAACACATCACACTGTGATATTCATTGGAACAGCATTCCGAAATCGGCGGCAAATCATCAAGTGCAAAGAACTGCGCCTCCGACACCTCATCATCGAAATCCCCAACCTCGCCCTCATACGACGTCGCGTGCAGCAAAAGGCCGAATGCATGAATCTGGTGACCATTGGGATAGGAAAAAACCTCGCGCTCCGGTGCCGATGCAAAACCAAATGGCACGAACGTTTTGAGGATCAACCCGGTTTCCTCGCGCACCTCGCGTTTCGCCGCCTCCTCCACCGCCTCGCCCGGCTCACACAGCCCCGCAGGCAAAGCCCACCGTCCGTTATCCGTCCGGCGAACCAGCAGCACGCGGCCATCTGCATCCTCAAGAACAATCCGCACACCGGGAACGGCAATCAGGTCATTCCCGATCTTCTGCCGTATCTTTCCTATCCAGGTATCAGCAAAGGCAATCTTGACCGGCTTGGCGCTCATGCCGTGCGCAGCATTTTCTTTTCGGCCTGCAGCGGAAAGATTTTCTCCAGCCCGCCCATATACGGCTTCAGTACATCCGGCACAAATACGCCGCCATCGGCTGGATCGAAATAATTCTCCATCACCGCGATCAATGCCCGGCCAACCGCCACGCCCGATCCGTTCAGGGTATGCACAAATTGCGTTTCTTTTGCCCCGCGCGCGCGGAATCGCGCCTTCATGCGCCGCGCCTGGAAATCACCGCAATTGGAACAGCTGGAAATCTCGCGGTAACGCTGCTGCCCCGGCAGCCAGACTTCAAGATCATAGGTACGCTTCGCGCCGAACCCAATATCCCCACTGCACAGGATCAATGTACGGAACGAAAGGCCAAGTTTTTTGAGAATATTTTCGGCACATTCGGTCATCCGGTCATGCTCGGCGCGGCTCTTGTCCGGCTCGACCACGCTGACCATTTCAACCTTGTAAAACTGGTGTTGGCGGATCATACCCTTGGTGTCCTTGCCCGCCGCCCCGGCTTCCTGGCGGAAACACGGCGTGAACGCGGTCACGCGCAACGGCAACGCTTCGGCATCGACAATCATATCGGCAACCATATTGGTCAGCGGCACTTCGGCGGTGGGGATCAGCCAGTCACCGCGCGTGGTGCGGAACTGGTCTTCTTCGAATTTCGGCAACTGCCCCGTGCCGTACATCGCATTGTCTTTCACCATCAGAGGCGGCGAAACCTCGGTATAGCCGTGTTCCTGCGTATGGGTGTCCAGCATGAACTGCGCAATCGCCCGTTCCATCCGCGCCAGCCCCGAATGCATCATCACAAAGCGCGACCCGGACATTTTGGCCGCCGTTTCAAAATCCATCATCCCCAGACCTTCGCCGATCGCGACATGATCCGGCGCTTCGGCATTCAGCCGCGCCGGTTCGCCGACTTTACGCACTTCCAGATTATCGTTTTCATCCTTGCCCGTCGGAACTTCGTCATCCAGCATATTCGGCAGGCTGGATAGAAGCCGGGTCAACTCTTCGCCGATCTGTCCCTCCTCCGCTTCCAGCGCTGTCATCCGGTCTTTCATGCTGGCGACCTCGGCCATCAGCGCATCGGCATTTTCGCCCTTGCCTTTCATCACGCCGATCTGTTTCGAGGCGTCATTGCGCTTTTGCTGCAAGCCCTGCATCTCGGTCTGCGCCGCGCGGCGTTTTTCATCTAAGTCCAGGATGGACGGCGTCAGGGGCGCAAGCCCCCGGCGGCCCCAGTTCTTGTCAAAAGCGGCAGGATCTTTACGGATGGCGTTGATGTCGTGCATATCTTTACCCTTTGATCGTCATCCCGGCGAAAGCCGGGATTCATAGTGATAACCCTGTCATGGTTCGCGGATTTCGCCGGGATGACGGGTCGATGATAATGGTGTAACATATTGATAATGGGCACGAAAGACAACAATCCGGGTATTTATACCATTCTCCGCCCCTCGGGCGTGGAACGGCCCCTTATTTTCGACTCCCCCCATAGCGGCCATAACTACCCTGATGATTTTAACCATGCCTGCCCCCGCGACGCCCTGCTCCGCGCCGAAGATAACGAGGTGGATATCCTATTTGCTGATGTCACCCAGGCCGGGGCCAGCCTGCTGACCGCCCTTTTCCCGCGCACCTATATCGATGTGAACCGGGCCGAGGACGATATTGACACCGAACTCCTCGCTGAACGCTGGCCGGGGCCGCTCAACCCGACCTCGCGGTCTTATGCCGGGATCGGCCTGCTCCGCCGCTTGGTGAAGCCCGGCATACCCGTCTATGACCGCGCCCTTACCGTGGCCGAGGTCAGGGCCCGGATCGGGAATTATTACCATCCTTATCATGCCGCCCTGAGATCCCTTCTTGATGACGCGCATTACCGTTTCGGAAAGGTCTGGCATATCAACTGCCATTCCATGCCGTCGTCCAGCGCCGCTGTAACCAATGGCGTGCTGAGCATGCAGCCGGATTTCGTCCTCGGCGACCGCGACGGGACCAGTTGCGATCTCGGCTTCACCCATTTCCTGCGCGATGCCCTGCGCACAATGGGTTACCGCGTGGCGATCAATAATCCTTATAAGGGTGTCGAACTGGTGCGCCGTTCCGCAAACCCTGCGGAGGGGCGCCATTCAATCCAGATTGAAATCAGCAAAGGACTTTACTGGGACGAAAATAAAAATGAAAGAATCAAAAATTTCAGCAAGTTAAAAGGTGATATTGATAAATTAGTTGAAGCCTGCGGTATTTATGTCGACAGCCATTTAAGCAGCTTGGCCGCCGACTAAATCATCCGCATCTGACCGCCACACCCGACACAGCCACAGAAAAAAAAGCTCAATCATTTCTTGATAAATCCCCCCCGCATCACTATTGATGCCCTATGGAGACAACCCCGCCGCCCTTCATCCTGACGCGACCGAAAACGCCCGCTTTGCCGGTCTTTTTCGACAGCCCCCATAGCGGCCATTTGCTCCCACCCGGCTTCGAGACGACAGGCAGCGAACGCAACCGCGCCATCTTGCGTGACAGTTATATCGACAGGCTTGTGGAAATGGCCCCTAGCCATGGCGTCGCCACGCTGGTCAATCCCTATGACCGGATCTATATCGACCTGAACAGCAGGGAAACGGCTGTCGACCCCTCACTCCTGCGCGGCGCGTGGACCGGGCCGCATACTCTCGGCAAGCTCGCCTCCGCCCAGGGGCTGGGCCTGATCACCAGCGCGCTGCTTGACGATCACGGCACATTGCACCAATTGTTCAACAGCCTGAACAACCCCACCGTGGACGATATTCAGAACCGCATTCAAAAGCATTACCGCCCTTATTACGCCGCTATGAAAACTCTGATGGATGAGGCGGTGCAAAGCCATGGCTTCGCCCTGCATTTCAATTTCCATTCAACACCGCGAGAACCCTTCATGCGCTTCCGCGGCACCCCCATCGGCGATGTCATTATCGGCGACCGCAGGGGAACCACCTGCCACCCCGGGCTGACCGAATTCACCCGCGATTTCTTTCTGGGCGAAGGCCTGACCGTAACCATCAACGACCCCTTCGCCGGCGGCGCAATCGTGGAAACCACCGGCCATCCGGATCAGGGCCGCCATTCCCAGCAGATCGAACTCCTCCGCCCGCTTTACATGGATGAAAAGACCCTCGCTTACGATGCTGTCAAAGGCCAGCAGGTCCAGGCCATGCTTGGCAGGTTTTCTGCGGCCCTTGGTGCATTTACAGAAAAACACGCAGCAATCCTTCGCCCCGCCCCGCAAAGTCAGTGACAAATAAAGCGTCATTTGCTATAAGAGGATCATGGCAGATCATCTTGTTTATCCCGCATCCGAACCGCGCTCCGCGCTCGTTTTCAACGGCGCAGACTTCGGGGATTTTTTATCTTCCCTTCCCGAAACAGGCGCTTCCGTGCTGGTCGCTGGCGCTGCTGCTCCGCTTGCTGTTCTGAAAGACCTGATGAATGAAGCCACCCGGATTCATGGCCAGGCATTGCTGGTTGATGTCGTTTCCGCTCCACGCATAGAGGCTGATGTAACCATCAATGACCTCAATGGCTGCTCCTGCAGCCCGTATATCACGGTGTCAACCGCAGCAATCATGAGCGACCACGGCTTAAGATTTCAGTTTAATAAACTCAATTATTCGTCTGTTATTAAAGACATAATGGATCATTCTGCTGGTCATCACACGATACAGATCCAACTCGCCGACGACCTATGGAATGACAATCCGCATTCCAGCGATAAGATGGTCGTAAAAGAAATGCTCAACGCCCTCTCAGTCAAGCTCGCGAAACTGATGGTCGCCTAATCACAGAGCCAGAACCTAAAACACTTCCTCCCAGGTTACCCGCAAAGCGTGGTCCAGCGCCGCCATATCCCCCGCCACACCCAGCTCCTTCAACGAAGTCACCCCGTACTCCGCAATCCCGCACGGAACGATGCCGCCGAAATGCGCCAGATCCGGGTTCACATTAATCGATATCCCGTGAAACGTAATCCAGTGCCGGATCCGCACCCCGATCGCCGCAATTTTCTTCTCCCCCTCTGGCGTGACAACCCATATCCCGATCCGTCCCGTGCGACGCTCCCCGGCCACACCAAGTCTCCCCAGCGACCGAATAATCCACTCCTCCAGCTGCCATACATATTTTTTAATATCAGGGACTTGCTGCCGATTCTTAAGATTTAACATTATATACCCAACCCGCTGTCCCGGGCCATGGTATGTGTATTCCCCGCCGCGCCCTGTCTCAATCACCGGGAATGGCGGATCGCGCAGATCTGCCGGGTCAGCACTTGTCCCCGCTGTATAAATCGGCGGGTGTTCCAACAGCCAGATTAGATCTTCGGCGCGCCCTTCGTGGATATCTTCCACCCGCCCCTCCATCAGGGCCAGGGCATCCTCATACAAAACCTGCGCAGGCGAAATTAACCATTCCATGAAGATGATGTAATCATAAAACTGCTTATTTACCATCCCTCCCCGCAAAGTGTGACGGATTAGGCTTGCAGTGGTTGGCAGGATTTGATAATCACAAGGCGGCTAAAAAATCCTCAAGCCTCCTAAGACTAATGTGCGGTCATGGCGGAATTGGTAGACGCGCAGCGTTGAGGTCGCTGTGGGCTAACCCCCGTGGAAGTTCGAGTCTTCTTGACCGCACCATTAGTTCTCTCTGGCTTTGCCCTGGAAATGAACTCTGTTAAATCTGCATGGCCCATCACCGCCTTGCACAACGCTCCCTGCCTTGAAAAAACCCTGAAATTCTGGTCAGTTAGAGGACGTTTTGAGGTAAATACCCCCATCCCCCCTAAATACCAGAGCCAATCCCCATGAAAGACACCCTCCGCGACGCGGCCCTCGAATATCACCGCTTGCCAAACCCGGGAAAGATCGCCATCACCCCGACCAAGGCCATGGCGACCCAGCGCGACCTGTCTTTGGCCTATTCCCCCGGCGTCGCCTATGCCTGCGAGGAAATCGAAAAAGACCCCCTGAAGGCGCTGGACTACACCTCCCGCGGCAACCTCGTCGCGGTCATTTCCAACGGCACCGCCGTACTGGGCCTTGGCGATATCGGCGCTCTGGCGTCCAAGCCCGTCATGGAGGGCAAAGCCGTACTGTTTAAGAAATTTGCCAACATCGATTCCATCGATATCGAGATTAACGAAAAAGACCCGAAGAAACTGATCGAGATCATCGCCGCGCTGGAACCGTCCTTCGGCGGTATCAACCTTGAAGACATCAAGGCTCCGGAATGCTTCGAGGTCGAAACCGAACTCAGGAAGCGCATGAACATCCCCGTTTTCCACGATGACCAGCACGGCACGGCCATCATCGTCACCGCCGCCATCACCAACTGGCTGCACCTCAAGAACCGTAAATGGGAAGACGTTAAACTGGTTGCCAACGGCGCCGGTGCCGCCGCCCTGGCCTGCCTCAACCTGCTTGTCGAAGCGGGCTTACCCAGGAAAAACATCATCGTCTGCGACCGCAAGGGTGTGATCTATACCGGCCGGAAGGAACAGATGGACCCCTACAAGGAAAAATACGCCGTCGAAACCAATGTCCGCACACTGGACGAAGCGCTTGAGGGGGCCGACATTTTCCTCGGCCTCTCCGCTGCGAAATCCCTGACCGGCGACATGGTCAAAAAAATGGGCAAGGCTCCGCTGATCATGGCCCTCGCCAACCCCACCCCCGAAATCATGCCGGAAGAGGCCAAGGAAGCAAAACCCGACGCCATTATCTGCACCGGACGGTCGGATTACACCAACCAGGTCAATAACGTCCTCTGCTTCCCGTTCCTTTTCCGTGGTGCCCTTGATGTCGGCGCAACCGCGATCAATGAAGAAATGAAACTCGCCTGCGTGAACGCCATCGCCGGGCTTGCCCGCCGTGAAGTGTCCCCGGAAGTCGCCGCAGTCTACAGCGAGGAAACCCTGGAATTCGGCCCGGAATACATGATTCCTAAACCCTTCGATCCGCGCCTGATCGTCGAATTGCCTATGGCCGTCGCCCGCGCCGCGATGGAATCCGGCGTCGCCACGCGCCCCATCACCGACTGGGAAGCCTATCACCAGCGTCTGCAAAGCTACACCTACCGGACCTCGATGGTCATGCGCCCGATTTTCTCGCGCGCCAAACTGGAATCCAAACGCGTCGTCTATTGTGAAGGCGAAGAAGAGCGCGTCCTCCACGCGGTTCAGATGGTCCTCGACGATCATATCGCCAAACCGATCCTGATCGGCCGTAAGGAAGTCATCGAAACCCGCATCAAACGCCTCGGCCTGCGCATGAAGATCGGTCACGATTTTGAACTTATTGATCCTGAATACGATCACCGCTACCGCGAATACTGGACCTCCTACCACGAGATCATGGAACGCCGCGGCGTCAACCCCGCCGTTGCCCGCACGGTTCTCCGCACCGACTTCACCGTCATCGGCGCCCTTATGGTTCGCAAGGGCGATGCCGACGCCATGATCTGCGGCACCGTGGGGCAGTATAAATCTCACCTGAAGGACGTCGTCGATATCATTGGCCTCAAACCCGGTGTTGATACACCGGCGGCCATGAACGCCCTGATCCTTGACCAGGGAACATTCTTCCTCACCGACACCCAGGTCAACCCGATCCCGTCGATCGCACAGCTGACCGAGGTCACCATGCTTGCCGCCGATAAGGTTGCCCGCTTCGGTATACGCCCGAAAGTCGCCTTGCTCTCTCATTCCAATTTCGGGACGCATGACGATGAAGGGGCCATCCGCATGCGCAATGCACTCTGCGAAATCCGCAAACGCGCACCGGACCTGGAAATCGACGGCGAAATGCATGCCGATGATGCCCTTTCCGAAACCATCCGCCAGATCAGCATGCCGAACTCCACCCTGCGCGGCATTGCCAACCTTCTGGTGATGCCCAATGTCGATGCGGCCTCGATTGCCTTCAACATGCTGAAAGTCCTTGGGGACGGCATCGCTATCGGACCTGTCCTTCTTGGCGTCAACATGCCCGCGCATATTCTTACCCCGTCGGTCACGCCGCGTGGTATCCTGAACATGACCGCGCTGGCCTGTATCGACGCCCAGGCGCACGACCCCGACTCCGTCACCACCCATTTACCGCAGCTTGCTTTAGGTCGTTAACACCCCTTACGCTGTCATCCAGAAATCCGCTGAGTACCGCCATGACCGCAGAAAATGAAAGCACCGCTGAAGACGGCAAACGCGAAGACGAAGACGACAATGAACTCGTCTTCGGCCTCAGCGACCGCTTCATCGACGCGGTCCGGAATGCCCTGCGTGAAAACAATCATGCGAAGGTGCTGGAGGAACTGCAGGACCTCGGCGAGGCCGACACCGCCGAACTCATCTCCAAACTGAACGATGATGACCGCGCCGCCCTGCTGAAGGATTTCAGCGAGAAGATGGACCCCTACGTCTTCTCCGAACTCTCCTGGGAACTGCGCCGCGTCGTCCTGCCCGAACTGCCGCCGAAACAGATCGCCGCCATCATCTCCGAACTGGAATCCGATGACGCGCTCGACATGATCCAGTCGCTCGACGATGAAGATTTCAAACACGACATCATCCGCCACCTCTCGGCCAAGACTCGCCTGACCCTGGAAGAAGGCATGAGCTTCCCGGAAGATTCCGCCGGACGCCTGATGCAGCGTGAATTCGTTGCCATCCCGCAATTCTGGACGGTGGGGAAAACCATCGACTACCTCCGCGCCGCCGCCGAAGAATTGCCCGAGGATTTCTTCGACGTCTTCGTCATCGACCCGTCCTACCACATTACCGGAACCGTGCCGCTGAATCGCCTGATCCGCGCCTCGCGTGGTGAAAAAGTCGACGCCCTGAAACTGGAAGACGTCCACACCATCCCCTTCAACATGGACCAGGAAGAAGTGGCGCAGCTGTTCCGCCGTGAAAACCTCACCTCCGCCCCCGTGGTCGATGCTGAAGACCGCCTGATCGGCGTGATTACCATCGATGACATCGTCGACGTTATCGATGAAGAAGCCCAGGAAGACATGCTGAAACTCGGCGGGGTCGAGCAGGACGACTTGTACCAGGCCGTCGTCTCCACCAGCATGGCCCGTTCCCGCTGGCTGTTCATCAACCTCTTCACCGCCATCATGGCCGCCAGTGTCGTCTCCCTGTTCAGCGGCACGATTGAAAAAGTCGTCGCCCTCGCCGCGCTGATGCCCATTGTCGCCGGGATGGGCGGAAATGCCGGAACCCAGACCCTCGCCGTTATCGTCCGCGCGATTGCCGTGCGCGAACTCTCCGGCGCCAACGCCCCGCGCGCCGTTTACAAGGAAGCGCTGGTGGGCCTCCTCAACGGCATTGTGTTTTCCATCCTCATCGGCGGCATGATCGCCCTCTGGTATCAAAACCCGATGCTCGGCGGTGTTATCGGAATGGCGATGATCGTCAACCTGATCATGGCCGGAACCTTCGGCGCGTTAATCCCGATCCTGCTCAATAAATACGGCCAGGACCCGGCCATTGCCTCCTCGATCTTCCTGACCACGGTCACCGACGTTACCGGCTTCTTCGCCTTCCTTGGTCTGGCCACGATCTTCCTGCTCTGAAAATCTGCAAAAACTGCATTTTTGGGGATAAAGCGGCCTTGAAACCGCCCCATTCCTGCGCTTTTCTTGCGTAAATCTCAGAAACCGATTACACCCCTGCCATGGCCAAGCGTAAGAAGAAAAAGAAAACCAGAAACTTTGATATTGCCTACATCCTCGGGCGCTTTGTGCGCCTCGGGCTGGTCGTTGGCATCTGGTGTGCGATTGGCATTGCGGGCCTTGTCGGCTTCTATGCGCTCGAACTCCCTTCTCTCATCGATAAACCTGAAATGGAACGCAAGCCGCTGATCGCGGTTGAGGATATCGATGGCAATGTCGTCGCCCGCTACGGCGAATTCAAGGGTGAAACCATCGACATTTCGAAAATGCCGAATTACCTCGTCTATGCCGTCCTCTCGATCGAGGACCGCCGCTTCTACCAGCATTTCGGCATCGACCCCTGGGGCATCGCCCGCGCCATGGTGTCCAACATCACCAGCAACCACGGCGTCCAGGGCGGGTCCACCATCACCCAGCAGCTGGCGAAGAATATGTTCCTCAGCCGCGACCGCACGTTAAAACGCAAAATCCAGGAAGCACTCCTCGCTCTCTGGCTCGAACAGAAAATGACCAAGGACCAGATTTTGACGGCGTACCTGAACCGCGTCTATCTCGGCTCCGGCACCTACGGGGTTGAGGCCGCGTCCCGCACCTACTTCCACAAATCCGCCACCGACGTCACACTACACGAGGCAGCGATTATCGCAGGCCTTTTGAAAGCGCCGTCGCGTTACTCGCCTCTCTCCAACCCGAAACTGGCCGATGAACGCGCCAACACCGTCCTCGGCGCAATGGAAGACGCCGGTTACATCACGGAAAAAGAAGCCAAAAAACTGATGGTCGTGCCCGATAAGAAAAGCACCCTGCCTGCCGAAAACGCCGTCATGGCCAGCGACTCCACCCGTTACTACACCGACTGGGTCACCGGCGACCTGGATAAAATCATCGGCACGCCGACCGAAGACATCAATATCTCCACGACGCTCGTCCCCTCCATTCAAAAGGCGGCCGAGAATGCCGTCACCAAATACCTGGCCGAGGCAAAGGACAAAAACGTGTCACAGGCCGCCGTCATCATCATGGCCCGCGACGGTGCCATCCTCGCCATGGTTGGTGGAAAAAATTATGCGGAGAGCCAGTTCAACCGCGCCGCACAAGCCTTCCGCCAGCCGGGATCGTCCTTCAAACCTGTCGTCTACCTGACCGCGCTCGAACACGGCTACACCCCGAACACTCTCGTCAACGATGCGCCCATCACCACGGGCAGATACCGCCCGACCAACTTCAAGGGTGAATATATGGGCGAGATTCCTCTTTATGAGGCCCTCGCCTATTCCCTCAACACCATCTCCTATCAACTGACGAAGGAAGTCGGCGTCGGCTACGTCATCGGCACCGCCCGCCGCCTCGGCATCGAGGCGGATTTAAGCCGCGACCTCTCCCTATCCCTCGGCTCCTCCGGCGTTCCGATGATCCAGATGGTCACTGCCTACGGCACAATCGCCAATGACGGTTACCAGGTCGAGCCTTACGCCATCCGCAAAATCACCGATAAAGACGGCACCCTGATTTACAGCCGCCCGGCCCGAGGCATTACGGACGGCCAGTCCATGTTCCAGCCCGAAACCGTGCGGCAGCTGAAAGGCATGATGCAGGGCGTGGTTGAATTCGGCACAGGCGGCGCGGCAAAATTCGGTCCCGCCATCGCTGGCAAAACCGGCACCTCCCAGGATTTCCGCGACGCGTGGTTTTCCGGTTTCACAGATCAGTATATTGGTTCGGTCTGGGTCGGTAACGATGACAATTCATCAATGAAGAAAGTCACCGGCGGCACAATCCCGGCTAAAATCTGGCGTGAAACCATGATCGCCGCTTATGACAGCGGAAAGGGAAGAAACCTTTCGGCTCCTTCCCTTTCATCCACTACGACACCGGTGCCTGCTGACACAGACTCTTCATCATCCGCAGAGCAAAGCTCAGTGGGGTCGGATGATTTTGGCGGTATGATCAACCGCCTGTTGTCGGCAACCGATGCACCTTCTCCGTCACCTGAAGTCACAGAATCCAACCCGCCCGGGATATCAGTTTCCGTTCCGTCTGGCTTCGCGCTTTCTCCGCCGCCAAGCGTCGAAAGGCCGCGCGTTATCAATAGCGCAAGATATAACGCGCGCTTTAATGACTGACATACTGTCCGTCGTTAAAGATGGCATAGTGTACAGGCAGAGGTCCAAACCGGTTTTCTCCGATTAAATCCCAGTGCCCTTTCAGGACGCTCACAGCCTGGGGGGGAGTGCTGTGATCATCACTGAATTTCGTTGCCGCCGCGCGCAGCAGCATATTGTCGCAGAAATCCAGGAACGACCCCGGAAACGCCCTGCGCGGCGCCAGCAAACCCAGATCGACAAGCGTCTTTGCAATCAAAGCCTCGCTGGTGTCCAGCATATCTGCGGTAAACTGTATCGCCGCCAGGATTTTTATTTCCATCCGGCTGTTCGGCACACTCCGCAAATGACGCATGAACCGCGCATAGATTTCCATTTCGAAACGGCCGTCATGACCGCCCCGCAATTCCGGCCCGGGTGGCAAGGGCAGGATAATGGTCTCCGTGGTTAAAGTTTCTAATCCATTCCGTCTGGTCACTGTGGTCATTGTGATCCTCCTATTGGATGTACAGGCACGTTTCGCCAACGTTTGTTTTTCTGTGTGTGCCTGCTTACCTTCAGCATGTGATCCAATGATTAAACGAATCTTAAAATTCCGGGGATTCTCCAGAATCCCGCGACTCCGTTGTGGATAACCCTGTTTCGTGGAGAAAATCGAACTTATGGTGTCGGGATTTGGCTGAAGAGCGCTGAATGGCTTCGAATCGATTCGCCTTTTTTAAAACGCCATCCGGCGAAAGCGGGGATAACGATTTTAAATTAAAATTCTACCGAAACGCCGCGATCGCCCCGGTCGCCAGAACATCCGCGCGTTCATTCTCAGGGTGTCCCGCATGTCCCTTGACCCAGTGAAAATGCACATCGTGCTTCTGGATCAAGACGTCCAGCTCCTTCCACAGATCCTGGTTCTTGATCCGCTCCGGCCAGCCTTTGGCTTTCCAGCCTTTCATCCACTCGCTCACACCCTGCTGCAGATATTTGCTGTCGGTGTAAATATCAACGCGGCACGAACGTTTCAGGGCCTCAAGCCCCTTGATCGCCGCTGTCATCTCCATCCGGTTATTGGTGGTCAGCGCTTCTCCGCCCGAAAGTTCTTTTTCAACCCCGTCAAACCGCAGGATCGCACCCCAGCCGCCCGGCCCCGGGTTGCCGCTGCATGCGCCGTCGGTAAATAATTCAACCTTCTTCCCGCTCATGCGCCAAGGCTCCGTACCACAAGATCGGTGAAGTTCTGTTCATTTTCCACCCCGCGAATATCCTCCGACGCGATGGTGATGCCGTGCTTCTCCGCCAGTCTCCTGTATTTCGGCAATCGCGCCTGGAACAGCAATGGGAAAACCCAACGTGAGAATTCATCTGGGTCCATCTCGTCGGCATGTCCGATCTTCCGGTCCTTCATATATTCGCCCAGCCAGAAATCAAATTCCGACGCCGGGAAAAACAACGGCTTGGGATAATCAATCGCGCGCTGCAAAATCGCCGCCTCGTCTTCCGCATTGGCGCGGATATAGATGAACAGCGTCTCGCGTCCCACCTGGTCGATCAGCGCCTCATCCGTAATCTCGCAAAGACTGCCCGTTGAATCATTCACGAAATCCGCGTGTGAGCCTGCAATCTCCCGCCCGACGCGGCGCAGGGCTTCGCATTCGGCATCGTAATACATCTTCTGACGCTTCCTGAACTCCGCCAGGGGCAACCCGCCCTTTGCCGGGTCGCCCAGCTTGCCGATAAACCGTGACAGCGGTGATAAATCCTCTTTCGTAACCGGCGCGTCCAGATCGCCCGCCAAAAAATCACGCCCGATAATTTCGTCACACGAATAATGCTCCCACCCCTGCCGCGCAAGCATACAGGCCATGTAGGTTTTCCCAAGACCGGACATGCCGATTAAGGTGATGGTTTTTTTGGGTTGGGCTAAAAATTCTTCGGCGCTGAGTCTCATGATTTTAAGAGTAGCATTCCTGTTTCGTCATTGCGAGCCAAAGGCTAAAGCAATCGGGTGAATTTTGCGGCTGGAACGAATTCATGCCGCTAATATACGGGGAACTTTAAAAACCACATTTTCTTCGGTAATGCGCAATTCTTCGACTGTAACCTCATACCGCACCCGGCAAGCTTCAATCACTTCCTCGATCAGCACATCCGGCGCGCTCGCCCCGGCGGTCAGACCCAACGTCTCAACACCGTCAAACATGCCCCAATCAATATCCGCCGCACGCTGGATCAACGCCGCCTTCTCGCATCCCGAAATCTTCGCCACTTCCGCAAGGCGGTTTGAGTTCGATGAATTCGGCGCGCCGATCACTAGCAATGCATCTGACTTGTCCGCAATCGCCTTCACTGCCGCCTGACGGTTGGTCGTCGCGTAACAGATGTCTTCCTTGTGCGGTCCTTCGATCTTCGTGAACCGTTCCTGCAATGCCACAACAATTGCCGCCGTATCGTCCACCGACAATGTCGTCTGCGAACACCACGCCAGATTATCAGGGTCCGCAACATTCATTGTTGCAACCTCATCTATCGTCTCGACAAGGATCACCGCGCCCTCCGGCAACTGCCCCATGGTGCCGATGACTTCGGGGTGGCCGCGATGCCCGATCAGGATAATCTGCTTGCCGTTCTTGAAATGCCGCTCCGCTTCGCGGTGCACCTTGCTGACCAGTGGGCAGGTCGCGTCGAGGAAAAACATCTCGCGCAACGCTGCCGCTTCTGGCACAGCTTTCGGAACCCCGTGCGCCGAAAACACTACCGGCTGCCCGTCATCCGGAATTTCATCCAGTTCCTCGACGAAAATCGCGCCCTTGGCTTTCAGCCCGTCAACAACGAATTTATTATGAACAATCTCGTGCCGCACATAGACCGGCGCACCATATTTCCCGAGCGCCAGCTCGACAATCTGGATAGCCCTGTCCACCCCCGCGCAAAACCCGCGCGGCGCGGCCAGTAAAATGGTTAATGGCGGCTTTGTCATGGCCCCATATATAAGGAATGTGGACCATTAAATCCACATTCTTAATCGGCCTTGCCCACCCCGCCTTGCCCGGTTAAGGTGCCATAATTCAGGGGAAGCAAATGATCAGAAATCCATTTTTAACACTGGGGTGCCTTGCCGCCCTGACACTCACCGCCTGCGAGTCCGTTCAGCGTGATGTGGATTCCAGCTTCAATAATTCCACCAGCGCCCTGCAACAGGCCTTCAGCAATTTGAACGCCGGCCAGCCGCAGGATCAGGCCGCACGCCCTTCAACTGCCCTCGCCCTGAATGGTACCGATGGCGATAACCTTGCAAACGGTATTACGACAGGCCCCGGCTGCCCCATTGTACGCATCGTCTCCGATCTGAACCAGGTTCACCAGTTTGCCGATGGTGCCTCCGCCTCACCCCGTGCCGAAATTTCCACGGTGTATATGCAGGCCGTCGACACCACATGCAAAATTGCTAAAAACAGCATGGTCGTTGATATGAACATCGCCTTTTCCGGCGGGGTCGGCCCCAAAGGCCGCACAAGATCCGGCGACAAGCCCAGCTTCGCCTACCCCTATTTCGTCGCCATCACCAATAATCAGGGCAGCATCATCGGCAAGGAAGTCTTCGCCCTGACCATGAATTACGGCGGCACCGGCAACAACGAAACCCGCATCGAACAGGTTCGCCAGGTCATTCCCCTGCACGACAAAAACCACCGTAATTACCAAGTCCTGATCGGCTTCCAGATCAGCGATCAGGAACTGGCCTATAACCGCGCCTTGCCACCGGAATCTATGTCGCCTTCCAACGCCATGTCTGAAGTCGAACCGGCCTCCGGCAAAGTTATTGAATCGCTGCCGGAACGGGAATAGACTGCCCTTCTCCTGTCATCTCGAAAGAATTGCACATGAATAACGAAGCCAAAAAAATGAACCCTGCCTTCGATCTTGAAAATTTCTGGAAATCCGAAGCGGACGAACATATGGCTGTGGCAACGAAAACTTTCGCCGCGCTCGGGCCGGAATTTGCAAAAATGCTCGACGCCTGTGAGGCATCGATCCGCGCCGGCGGCAAAATCATGTTTTTCGGCAATGGCGGCAGCGCGGGAGATTCGCAACATCTCGCCACCGAACTCTCCGCCCGTTACATCAGGGACCGCGCCCCCATCGCCGCGATCGCCCTGACCACAGATACCTCCGCCCTGACCGCCATCGGCAACGATATGGGTTTTGATCAGGTCTTCTCCCGTCAGCTCGAAGCCCTCGGCAAACCCGGCGACATCGCAATCGGCATCAGTACCTCGGGCAAAAGCCCGAACGTCGCAAAGGCTTTGGAAGCGGCGCGGAACATGGGCATTGTCACCATCGGCTTTTCGGGCCGCGACGGCGGCACGATAAAGGCCCTGTGCGACATCATCCTGATTGTTCCGTCAGACACCACCGCCCGCATTCAGGAAATGCATATCACCCTGGGACAGATGCTCTGCGGCGCGCTGGAGCAGCGCCTCGGACTGGTCTGATTATTTTTGTCGATGATCGCGATTTACACCCACCCTTCCGGCCTCCATCACGACACGGGTACAGCACACCCTGAATCTCCGGCGCGCCTGCAGACTTTGCTCGACCTCTTCGCTGAAAAAAACTGGCCGACCATCATTGCGCGCGAAGCCAATACCGAATGGATCGCCCGTGCCCATCCTATACGCCATATCGACGCCTTACAGGACGCCATGCCGGATAGCGGCCTCTCCTCCATTGACGCCGACACTATCACCTCCCCCGGCACATGGGATGCTTCCCTGCATGCGGCCGGCGCCGCCTGCCAGGCGGTGGAGGATGTCATCGCCGGAAAAACAAAACGCGCCTTCTGCGCAATGCGTCCGCCTGGCCACCATGCCGAACCGCTGCGCGCCAACGGCTTTTGTTTTTTCAACAATGTCTTCGTCGGTGCGCTTCACGCCCAGGCCCTCGGATTGAAGAAAATCGCCATCGTCGATTTCGACGTTCATCACTGCAACGGCACCGACGCCATGGCCCGCCTGCATGAAAATGTCTATTGCATCTCCAGCCACCAATGGCCCCTCTTCCCCGGAACCGGTGGCCCTGATGATCAGGTGCCGGGACGCGTTCTCAACCTGCCGCTTCCCGCCGGAACCGGCTCACAAAAATTCCGGGAAACTTACGAGACGAAAGTCTTCCCCGCCCTTGAAGATTTCAAACCCGACCTGCTGATGATCTCCGCTGGATTCGACGCGCATCGCGACGATCCGCTGGCGCAGATGGAACTGGTGGAAGATGATTTTGAATGGGTCACAACTGAACTGGTGAAAATCGCCGACCGCCATTGCGGTGGCCGGATCGTTTCAGTCCTGGAAGGCGGCTATAATCTCGACGCCCTGAAACACAGCGTCGAGAGCCATATTAAAGCCCTGTCCTAGTTTACGTGAACAGGCGCTTCCTGATGCTGATTGCTGCGGATCAGGCGGTCAATCGCGATAAAACGATATTCTTTCTTCGCGTGACTAAACTGCCAGGCTTTAAAATCAATGTTTTTCAAAGCGTTAGCTTGTTTTGTTGTGGTTTGCTTTTGCATCTGCACTCTCCCTGAATGTCATAACCTTAGTACTTATTATACGCCCGCCGGAAAGTATTAAGATTTGCAAAGACCTCGGCGCAGTCCCCCGTCCTGTGCATGGCTATGTGAATGAAAGGTTAAGAATTGCTGCTTACCGCTTGAGGAATCGGGGCTGCTCCCGTACACTCCCCTCCGCAAATCATGCCCTTAAATCAGATGGTTGGAATGGCTAAAGAATCTTCTTCCGTAGAAACACTGAGCTTTGAATCCGCGCTGGCGGAACTGGATACCATTGTCAAAGGTCTGGAAAGCGGCAAAACCAATCTGGAAGAATCAATCAGCGCTTACGAGCGCGGTGTAGCCTTAAAAAAACACTGCGAAAAGAAACTGCAGGAAGCCCAGGCGAAAATTGAAAAAATTACTGTCGGTCCCGATGGAAAAATCGGCACCGCCCCGTTCGATACAGAATAAGTTTACAGGAGTTAAAAATGGCACCATCACCACGCGACGCATCCCCCCGCCTTCAGGAACGGATGAACGACGCCGTCGATGCCGTAACGCAAACCATCTCGCGCCTTCTGCCCGAAACCGATCTGGCGGAACAGCCGCTTTACGAAGCCATGCGCTACGGCACCCTGAACGGCGGTAAACGCCTCCGCCCATTCCTGGTCATGGAATCCGCCGCACTCTTTGGTGTTGATGCGATGCGCGCCCGCCGCACCGCCGCCGCTGTTGAATTCGTTCACTGCTATTCGCTGATCCACGACGATCTTCCTGCAATGGATAATGCGCAATTGCGCCGTGGAAAACCGTCAACGCATGTTGCTTTCGGTGAAACCACCGCCATCCTCGCCGGTGACGCGCTGCTCGCCCTCGCTTTCGAAGTTCTTACGCTTCCAGAAACACATGAAGACCCACGCATCCGCTGCGAACTGGTCAGCATGCTTGCCCATGCGTCGGGCGGTCAGGGCCTTTGCGGCGGCCAGATGCTCGACATCATCGGTGAAAAAACTGAATTCGATGTCGGAACAATCTCCCGCCTGCAACGTATGAAGACCGGTAAACTCATCACTTTCTCCTGCGAAG
>JAQGJB010000095.1 GCA_028290825.1 Micavibrio sp. | reverse complement strand
TTGATATCGACATAAAATGGTTTCGCAGTAACCATTTTTTAACCCTCGCAATGTCACCATTGGCTTCTACCTATATAGGCATAGAACACGCCGGACATTTATTGCAGGAGCACAGATATGGGCACAGACATCCTTTTCTCATCCACCTACCAGGCCGATCAGGCCCTTTTCAGCCAACTCTCGCGCATGGAAGACGTTGCACGCGTTGCGGTTGCGGATATTGACGAAGAATAGATTGTCTCCATGCGATGCCCGGTTATGGCTTAAGGACTTCCCGGATGCCGAGATAAAACCATTCTTCGCCTTTCTTCGCAGCGTATTTAGGCAGGATAACGACCCCGTCACAGGGGGCTTTTAGCTCCTGACCCGCAGCGTTGGACGCCAATACCTGATCTTTCCCGACATCCTGCAAATGTCCCCATTTCTGCCTCAGCGTCCAGCCTTCGTCCGGAACCGTCACAATCTTCTGCGCCCTTATGATCTCGGGAATGATCCTGTCTGCCGCCCCCGTTGCGTCCAGCATCCCCAGATGGATCATGCTGTTCATGATCGTCTTATAAGCGACATTCTTTGCCTGTGGGTCGGAATGCTGGCCGCATTCAACCAGAACGGCCGTTTTCCCCTGCCAGTGCGCGTAACCGACTGTATCGCCTGCGTTCAAATCAGCCTCCGACGCAAACATCTCCGGCCAGCCTTTTAATATGGTCCCGACACCAAGAGCCTGTGCAAAGCCTTCAGTTTTTTCATCTTCATAATCCTGAAACACAAACGGCTTTCCCTCACTTCCCTGTGAATGCAGGTCCAGCAGCACATCACACTGATCCACCAGAGCCGTCAGCTCATGCGCCAGATGTTCCTCATAAGCCGCAGGCTCCGCATGTGTTTTGAAAACGCGGTTTAAATTCTGCTCTAAAAACCGCTGGTTCTTCTCAAGTGCCGCGGGATTGCAGACAGGCACAATTGTCAGGCTCCCGGCTGTTAAAGCGAGCTTTCCGGCCTCCAGATCCCCAATACATTGGATAGCGGCCTGCGACCCGCAAGGCTCATTGCCATGAACAGCCCCAAAGACCAGCAGATGCGGCCCCGGAATATTGGTTTCAAAGTGGTAAGATTTAATGATATCCGACATTTTTATTCTCCATTATTGACAGCGGAAAAAACGAAAAAGGCTCAGTAATGTCTGAGCCTCCTAGGATTGCCGCGCTGGAATGAAGATAACTGGTTAAAAAGCAGTCACAGGTCCCGGCGGAGCAATCCGCCGATACGTCGTTGAACAATATTTTGAACCAGAGTTGAAGTCATAAAGAACGGTAACAAAGCCTCAGGTTATTTGTCAATAATTGTTTACTCAAACATTCCATCTCATCTCGCTTAGAAAACAAAAAAGATGGCAAAGTCGTAAAAAAACCTTACCCGCGGCATTCTTAATATTATTTGGTTGTTCTGAATTTAATCGCAGGATATTTCGTTTCCGTATCCGTTAAATGCCATGCGTTCCTCGCCAGGAAAACGGGGTCGCCGTCATGGTCGTTGGCGACTGCGCTGCGGTTGTTATCCAGGAATTCTTTCAATAGCTTCGGGTCGTCGGAGGACAGCCAGCGTGCAGTATGCAGGGCCGTATCCTCAAACTTCACCGGAACATCATATTCGGTGCGGATGCGGTCGGTCAGCACCTCGAACTGCAACGCGCCGACAACGCCGACGATCCAGTTCGGATCGGTCAGCGGCTTGAAAATCCGCGCCGCGCCCTCTTCCGCCAGTTGCTCAAGCGCATTGCTTAAATGTTTGGCTTTCAACGGGTCATTGGCGCGCGCCCTTTGCATCAGTTCAGGTGCAAAGCTCGGGATGCCGGTAAAATGCAGGTTCTCGCCTTCCGTCAGCGTATCGCCGATACGCAGATTGCCGTGGTTCGGGATGCCGATAATATCGCCGGCATAGGCGTCTTCAACGGTTTCGCGGTCCTGCGCAAAGAACATCAGCGGGTTGTGAATGACCATCTGCTTGCCGCTGCGCCCGTGGAACAGCTTCATGCCCTTCTTGAACTTGCCCGAACACAGACGCGCAAAGGCAATGCGGTCGCGGTGTTTCGGGTCCATGTTGGCCTGAATTTTGAAGACGAAGGCACTGACCTTTCCTTCATCCGGTTTGACTTCACGCTCCAGCGCTTTTTGCGGGCGGGGCTTCGGCGCATAGCGGCCGATACCGTCCAGAAGCTCGCGGACACCGAAATTATTGACGGCAGAGCCGAAAAAAACCGGCGTCATATGGCCTTCCAGATAAAGGTCCTGATCGAACGGTTCGCAAAGGCCGCGGATCATGCCGATGTCTTCACGCAATTGGGACACCTGTTCGGCGGGGAGCAATTCCTCAAGCTTCGGATCGTCAAGGCCGGAACACTGTACTGTCTCCTGCATCTCCGCGCCCTTGCTGCGCCCGAACAGGATCAGTTGATCGCTCAGCAGATCGTAGCAGCCTTTAAAGTCGCGGCCCATTCCGATGGGCCAGCTTGCCGGGGTGACTTCCAATTGCAGTTTTTCCTGCACTTCGTCCATCAGTTCAAACGGGTCCTGACCATCGCGGTCCATCTTGTTGATGAAGGTGATGATCGGGATATTGCGCAGGCGGCAGACGGCAAACAGTTTGAGTGTCTGCGGCTCGATCCCCTTGGCGGCGTCGAGAACCATAATGGCGGAATCGACGGCCGTCAGGGTGCGGTAAGTGTCTTCCGAGAAATCTTCGTGGCCCGGCGTATCAACAAGGTTGAAGGTATGACCGTTATGGTCGAAGGTCATGACGGACGAGGCTACGGAAATCCCGCGCTCCTGCTCCACCTTCATCCAGTCAGAGCGCGCGCGGCGGCGGTCGCCCTTGGCCTTGACCATTCCAGCCAGCTGAATCGCGCCCCC
>JAQGJB010000005.1 GCA_028290825.1 Micavibrio sp. | reverse complement strand
CTATGCCAAGCTCAGCATGAACAAGGAACTGGCAGACCGGATTATTTTTGAAATCACTGAATCCAACACAATCAAGGATTTTGACACGGTGAACCACTTCATCCAGGTGCTCAAGGGCGATGGGTTCAAAGTCTGCCTCGACGATTTCGGTGTCGGCTCCGCTTCTTTCCAGTACCTTCATAAACTGCATGTTGATTATGTGAAGGTTGACGGCAGCTATACCCGCAAAATCCTGACCTCTGACCGTGACGCGATTATGGTCAAAAACCTGACACAGATGTGTAAAGACCTGAAAACCGTTGTCATTGCGGAAATGGTCGAAAGCCGGGAACAGGCAACCCTCCTGCAATCGCTGGGCATAGAATTTGGCCAGGGCTACCTTTTCGGCAGGCCGTCAGGCAAACCGGAATACACGCCTGCGCCTTGATATTACTTTGAAAAAAATGGACAATACGATGGAACAGAAGTTCTTGAATCGGTCGCGCAGTAAGGTTTCTCCCCCATGAAGTTCATTGGTCTGATAATTGTTTCCATCTGCGCCTTCGCCGGCTACCTGCTCGGCGGGGGCCACATGGAGCCGATCCTCGAAGCCCTGCCGCACGAAGCGCTTACAATTCTTGGTGCAGCCACCGGCGCGTTCATGATTGCCAACCCTGTGCATGTCATCAAACATACGCTGTCCAACCTGAAATGTTTCGTCAAGGCCGAGAAACACAATAAGGCCGATTACGTCGAATTGCTCAGTATGCTGTTCATGGTTTTCAAACTGGCGCGGACTAAAGGCTGGCTCGCGCTTGAGCAGCATATCGAACACCCGCATGAAAGCGCGCTGTTCAGTCAGTTCCCCGGTTTCGCCAAAAACCACCATGCCTCGACCTTCCTCTGCGATTACCTGCGCATCATTTCCCTCGGCAACGAAAACCCGCATGAAATCGAAGCCCTGATGGATGAGGAACTGGAAACCATTCACGAAGAAAAAATGCATCCCTCCCACGCCGTACAGGGCATGGCCGACGGTATCCCGGCGCTCGGCATCGTGGCTGCGGTTCTCGGCGTTATTAAGACCATGGGCTCCATCACCGAACCGCCGGAAGTTCTCGGCGCGATGATCGGCGGCGCGCTGGTCGGTACGTTCCTTGGCGTGTTCGTAGCCTATGGCTTCGTCGGTCCGACCGCTGGCGCCCTCGCCGCTTATGGCTCCTCCGAAATGGTTTATTACCGCGCGATGAAAGTCGGCGTTCTCGCCTTCCTCAATGGTGCGGCCCCGCAGGTTGCGGTAGAATTCTCGCGTAAATTCCTGCCCCACAACGTTCAGCCAACCTTCCTTGAACTGGAAGAAAAGCTGAACGAACTCCCGCCACCGGGCTAAGCCATGGCAGGAAAAGGTAAGGGCCCCGGCGCCGGCGAAATCGCTCCCATCATCATTATCAAAAAGATCAAGAAAGTCTCCGCCGGGCATCACGGCGGCGCGTGGAAAGTTGCGTATGCCGACTTCGTGACCGCGATGATGGCGTTCTTCCTTTTGCTCTGGCTCCTGAACGTCACGACCGAAGAACAGAAAAACGCCATCTCCAACTTCTTCGACCCCACCCACCCGATGGTGTCAGATTCCCAAAGCGGTGCGGGCGGCGTCATGGGTGGCACCACCATTGCAACCGAAGGTGCCCAGACCTCCACGGTCCAGAACATCACCGTCGCCCAGAATTCCGGTGCAACGGTAAAGGGCACCCATGTCGGCAATCCGAAAGGCAAGGACGGAGACCTGCGCAATGCATCGGTCCAGAAGCTTGAAGCAGAATTGCGCAAACGCGAGGACGAACGTTTTGCCAACGCCAAGCAGCAGATGGAACAGGAAATTGAAAAGACCCCTGAACTGGCGGAACTCAAAAAACACCTGATGGTCGATATTACGCCGGAAGGCCTGCAGATCCAGATCGTCGATCAGGCCGGCGAACCGATGTTCCCGTCGGGCAGCGCCGCAATGTTCCCGAAAACCACAACCCTCATTAAACTTGCCGCCGAAGTGATTAAAAAAATGCCGAACCAGATTTCGGTACGCGGCCATACAGACTCCACTCCTTACAAACCCGGTTCCGACTACACCAACTGGGAACTCTCCTCCGACCGCGCCAACGCCACACGCCGCGTACTGCGCGATAGCGGCATCGATGAGAAACGCCTGTCCAACGTCATGGGCAAGGCCGATACGGATCCCCTGCTGAAGGATAAACCGACAGACGCCCAGAACCGCCGCCTGACGATCCTTATGCTGCGTGAGGATATGAAACAGATGCTGAGCCGCGAAGGCTCGGATGCCGCTAAAGAGATTGGCGACCCGAACGCTGTCGACGAAACCAAAAAGCAACTGGATGATGACGCAAAACAGCCAGCCAGCCGGTATAAACAAACCCCGGGCGATGTGTATTTCCCTTAAACTATAATTCGTCCTCCCCGCGCAGGCCGGGACCCATGAGTTTATGCGAGCAGTTTCAGTGGTTTCCACGCCCGTCCACGACTGTGCAACGGGGCCACATTCAAAAAATTGCACTTTTTCGCCTCACCCTTTATAAAAAGCCATGCAACAAAAACGTGGCGTCATCTGGATTCACGAAGAATCCAATTGCTCGTACAAGCCGGGAGAGATGGCGAAAATATTCGCTATCCACGCAGACAGATCGGCCGCGGGTAAAAAAGAATTGTTTTCTGAACTCCTGCCCCAGGGGTTCATGGCCGCACGCTATTTTGCTTTCGCGCCGGATTGCAAAAGTTGCAATGCCTGCGTCCCGCTTCGCATCCGCACCGATGATTATAAGTTTTCAAAAAGTGACAAGGTGCTGTTCAGGCACAATGACGGCTTAACTTCTCATTACCTGAAACCTGGCCTGCCCGTCACTCTTACAAGCGAACATTTCGACCTGTTCCGCAAACACTCCCTTCACCGTCTGCCGGCGCAGGGCCAGGAAAAATGGGATAACACTGTTATTCGGAATTATCTGGAGGGGCATTCCGGTCTGCTCGACCTGCGTGAAAAAGATGGCGCGCTCGTTGCCTCCGTCATCTTCAATTATCTCGATAAGGGCGTTGCACCCTACTATGTTATTTACGATCCCGAAAAATCCGGAAACCGTGCCAGCCTCGGCACACTCTGTCTGCTGAAAATGATCGAACACTCCAAAAACGAAAATCCCGGCCCCGTCTATCTCGGCCATTGGGTCGACGGCGCCAATAAACTCAACTACAAAAAACGCTTCCGCAACCTTGAGGCATTAATAGATACAGGCTGGCATGATTTCGATCCCGCCATCCATCTCACCGGCGGTGATTACCGCAAGGCAATCCCCTCAAGCGCCGAGCACATGCATATAACCCCTTAACTCAGGTAAACCGCGGCGATTTCGGGAACCCGTTCGGCGGAAGTTTCCCGGCCTGCGCCCGTTCACCAACCCATGGCTTGACGTCTGCTTTCTTGTCCGACCCTGCTGTGCGGTAGGTGAATCCCTGCTTCATGTTGAAGGTCTTCACATCGGCCAGGCTGCCGTCCTTTATCTTTTGCAGGATGACGCCCTTGCCCTTTGACATCTCCGGAATTTCGGAGAGTTTAAAGACCAGCATCTTGCGGTTCGTGCCGATGGTGGCCACATAATCGTGGCTCGGCTCAACAATGATACAGATTTTCGCTTCCTGCCCCGCGTCGACGTTCAGAACCTGCTTGCCGTTCTTGGTCTGGGCCAGAACCTCTGACGTCGGCACGATAAACCCGCGCCCGTCATCACTGGCCAGCAGCAATTTCAGATCCGGATTATAAAGCATGATATCCAGAACCTCCGCATCGTTCGGCAGGTCCACCATCAGACGCACAGGCTCACCGAACCCGCGGCCCGAGGGCAGCTTGTCGCCCGCGATGGTGTAAAAGCGCCCGTTGGTAGCGAATAGGACGAACTTGTCCGTATTCTGGCCTTCAATCGCGAACAGAACCTTGTCGCCTTCCTTGAACGTCATTTCCTTCGGATTGTGCTCATGCCCCTTCATCGCCTTGATCCAGCCCTTGGCCGAAAGTACCAGCGTGATCGGTTCTTTCTCGAGCGTGGTCAGCGCCTCTTCCAGCGTCTCGATCGCGGCCAGTGACGGTGGCTTGTCGATCTTGGTGCGGCGTGCGCCAAGCTTGGTCTTCTCGCCGTATTGCTCGCGCACCTCACCGATCTGTTTCTTGATCGCAGTCCACTGACGCGCTTCGGATTTTAGAAGTGCTTCCAGCGCATCGCGTTCCTTCGTCAGGTCGTCATGTTCCTTACGAATTTCAAATTCTTCAAGCTTGCGCAAAGACCGCAGACGCATATTGAGGATCGCCTCTGCCTGTACATCGGTCAGGCCAAATGCCTTCATCAGTTTCGGCTTCGGCTCCTCCTCGGTCCGGATGATGCGGATCACCTCGTCGATATTCAGGTAAACGATCAGGTAACCGGCCAGAACCTCAAGACGATGCATAACCGCTTCAAGGCGGTGGCTCGAACGGCGGACCAGAACTTCCTTGCGGTGGTCCATCCATGCCTGAAGCACTTCCTTGATATTCATCACGCGCGGCGTGACACCCTTGTCCAGCACGTTCATGTTCAACGCAAAGCGGACCTCAAGGTCGCAGTTACGGAACAGCGATTCCATCAGCAATTCGGCTTCGACATTCTGGCTTTTCGGCACCAGGACAAGGCGGACATCCTCAGCGCTTTCATCGCGCACATCGTCCAGCATCGGCAGTTTCTTGTTCTGGATCAGATCTGCGATTTTTTCGATCAGCTTCGACTTCTGCACCTGATACGGAATCTCGGTAACGATGATCTGGTACGTTCCGCGGTTCAGTTCTTCCCTGCTCCAGCGCGCGCGCAGGCGGAAAGATCCGCGACCTGTCCGGTAAGATTCGAGAATACTGGCTTTCGATTCAACCAGAATGCCACCCGTCGGGAAATCAGGTCCCTTGATGAATTTGACGAGGTCTTCAACCTCCGCCGCCTTGTTGTCCAGCATGAACAGCATCGCATCGCAAAGCTCGGCCACGTTGTGCGGTGGAATATTGGTCGCCATCCCAACCGCGATCCCCGATGCGCCATTGGCCAGCAAGTTCGGAAAGTTCGACGGCATGACGATAGGCTCTGCGCCCTCGCCGTCATAAGTCGGACGGAAATCGGCCGCGTTCTCGTCAATACCTTCCAGCAGGCGGATCGAGGTTTCGGTCAGGCGCGCTTCGGTATACCGCATTGCCGCCGCGTTATCGCCGTCAATGTTGCCGAAATTCCCCTGGCCGTCGACCAGAGGATAGCGAACCGCAAAATCCTGCGCCAGGCGGACCAGCGCATCGTAAACTGATTGATCACCATGCGGGTGAAACTTACCGATGACGTCCCCGACCACACGGGCGCATTTCTTCGGGCTGTCTTTGGGATTCAGTTTTAGCTGATCCATCGCGAACAGCAGGCGGCGGTGAACCGGCTTCAACCCATCGCGCACATCGGGCAGCGAACGGGCCATAATGGTGGAAAGCGCATACGACAAATACCGCTCTGACAAAATCTGCGTCAGGGGCTGGTCGATAATTTCAGATTTCGGAGCTTCAGCGCCCGTGTCTTTTTTGCGTGCCATGCGGCGAATTTAGACGACCGCAGGCGCAAAAACCATAGACTATCTGGGCTTTTCCCAAGGAAACTCTTACCGGAAATAGCCCGGCTTGGTTTGCAGCGGCTCAAAATCTTTTTCTGTGAGATCAAGACCCTTAACAATCTGCCCGACGCCAAGAACAAAAGCCCTCTCACGCAGGGAGCTGTTATCCCATTGTTCGCGCACTGAACTCTCCTGCAATTTTGGTGCGAGTGCAGTAACCGCCTCGCGCTGTCCGGTTGCCAGTTCATCCCAGGATTTCCGAAGATTAAAGACCATCACATCCTCCATTTTTATATTTTGTTGGGTTGCGATAAACATACCATAACAAGGAAGGATTTCCAAATTTAACGACCCGGTACGCCCTCGACCCTGTTCTGGAACCGGGTCCGCGCTTCCGGCATGGCCTTCCCGTGCACGAATACCCAGTGTTCCAGGAAATGGGCATTCATCCGCAACCCTTTCAGGATTTCAGCCTCATCGATCGATGAGCCCCCCGGTTTCAGAAAATCGGGTAGCGGCAAGAGTTTATCCTTAAACGGCTCCCCTTGTTCGATACTCACCGCCCGGCCCGTCTTCGGGCTGACATACGCAATCGTTGCCGGATCACCGCCACCGGCGCATCGGGTCAGGTCGAGGCCGAACCCCAGCTCTCCCATAAATGCAATTTCCCACATTATATAAGCAGGTCCCCACGCCGCGCCATCAAGCATATCCAGCAAAGTCAGCAGCCCGTGAAACAGTCCCGGATGCCCCTCCCTCTCGGGCAAAGCCGCATCGGTGAGGCTGCAGGCCGAAACCAGCGCCGCCAGTTTGAGCGGATCGCCCAGCAACGGCCCGGTAATCGCCCGCTCGGGCTCCAGCGCAAAAGCACCCAGTTGATCGGACATCCGCGAAGACCATGTCACCGACACCAGATTGCCCGGCTCCACTACCCCGCGCAAGCGCGACCCGCCCGCACCGCGCACATACCCGGCATGCCGCCCGTGGTTTTCGGTCAGCAAGGAGACGACAGCACCGCTTTCGCCGTGCCCGCGAACTGAAAGAACAATGCCGTGATCGCGCCAGGATTCCATGAGGATAAATATAGAGGGCGATGATCCTGAAATCATCGCCCTGCTGAAAAGCTGAACCGTTTATACCGGGTTTAAATCACATCTCCGATCCGGGATTCTTCTGCTTGTACCGCTCGACCGAAGTTGCGCCCTGTCCGGGGCTGATCGGCTGCAGAAAGTTTTTAGCCTCGGCACCCGCTTCCTTAACAAAGTCGACCGCCTTTGCAAACCCATCCTTCAGGAAATTCGTTTTCACGCCCACTTCGATCTCGGGCTTAACCTCAGAATTCTGTTTCTTGATCGCCTCTGCGACGGCCTCGCGGCTGAGATCGGGCATATTTGGTCACTCCTACACGCAACGCATAAGAGAAATTTTATATGAAAAAACTTAAAGTCAGATTAAAAATCTTACCAGTGACGGACTTTGCCGCTATCCACATGGACGAAGTCGCTGGACGGATAGAACCCGACACCACCGGCACGCAGGTCAATCGCCGCATCGCGGATTTTACGGGTGGAAAAACCGCCGACCCGCAGGTCAATCGCCTGCCCGACCATATGCAGGGAATTCCGGGCAACGCCGGACCGGGCGCTGGCTTCACGGAGCATCGAATTTGTCGTCGGCGAACGGTAGCCGGACAGAATCTCGAAGTTCTGCGGGCTGCCGATCTTGTGGTGCAGCATATAGAGAATGTCGATGCTGCGCGGGTCGATCGGGAATTCTTCGCCGGTGCGGAAGTCACGCAGGACCCGGTTGATCGAATTAAAGGCGTCAGGCAGGTATTTGTTGCCAACGCGGTAAACCCCGTTGAAACTTTCGCCGGTATGACCGTTGCGGAAGTTGATGCGGTAGGACGCGCTGCCGGTATTGGTTGGCATGCGGACGGCGGCAACCGCCGGGCTGGCAAGGCTGCACACCAGGCCGGTGCCCATCGTCATGAGACCTTTTTTTAGAAGGGAGCGGCGGTCAAGCCAGGGAAACATCGTGGCGGCGGCGGCGTGTTCGTCGTAGGACATTTAAAGTTCCAAACCTTTTGTCGTTATAAGCGGCATTCTTTCGGAATGCGCAAATTTCTAGCTGGATTCGAGGGATGAGTCAAAGCGGCTGGACCGCCGATGCGGGGTATGTCTGTGGATTGATTTGATTATTGTAACCTAATTCAATGACTTAGTGAATAGGTTGTTCCACACCGATAGAGGCGAATTTCGGCTGTTGCGGCTCCGGAATATGGTAAACATGCAGCGTATTCATCGCCCCGACCAGCGCCTTATCCTTCTTGTAAACGTCCGGTCCGTAGACCAGACGGCCGGCATCATCAAGCCAGATCGTCTGGTAAACGATATAAACCGGCATTTTTGCCGCGGCGGAAATTTCCGTCGTACGTCCGCTGTCGATCACTGACCGCATCTTTTTATCAGACCAGTTTTCGTTGTCGGCCAGGATGAACCGGGCCATCGCCTCCGGGTTCGACATCCGGATGCAACCCGAACTCAGCGTCCGTTCCTGCTTGCTAAACAGTTCCGGCGATGACGTGTCGTGAAGATAGATGTCATACGGGTTGTCCATGAGGACGCGAACCTTGCCAAGGGCATTATTATCCCCTGCCCCCTGCACCATGTGCATGCGGTTGATTTCGGCCTTCGTTACTTGGGACCAGTCGATCTGGGACGGGTCGAGGGTTTCGCGGTGGCCATCCACCGTTTGGCTCAGTTCAATGCCCTTCTGTTCCAGATAAGTCCGGTCTTCCTGCAGATGGGTCAGCATGTCGTTCTGCTTGATCGTCGGCGGCACGGTCCATTTCGGGTTGAACCGGACTCCGGTGATTTCGGTCACGAAAATCTTGGTCGCACGTTCCGGTTTCCCAACAATAACAGGCATTTCCATCGCGACATTGCCATGATCTACGGCCCAAAGCGTCTGTGACGGAATGTTGACCAGCACATACCGCTCGGGACGATTTTCCTCGAGCCACCGCAGGCGCTCCATATTGGCGATGATCTGCCTGATCTTTTCGTCCGGGGTCCGGTTAAGCAGCGCAAGGGTTTTTGGCCCGATATGCCCATCGGCTTCCATACCGTTCTGACGCTGGAACACCATGACCGCGGCGGCCAGTGTATCGTCGTATTTCCTGTCCGGCCCATTCACCTTCTCGTGAATGACATTAAGGCGTTCCCGCAGTTTCGGTACATCGCGTGCAAAATCGCCGGGCCGCAGGACGCCGTCGAATCTTATCGGCCCGCCCGTGTCACGGGCGCGGTCAGGATCGGAAACCAGCGCCACCAGTTCCTGACGCAGACGGGTATAAAGGGCGTCCTTCGGCGCAAGATTGCTCAGCGCCTCTGTCACATCTCCCTTTCCGGTCACTGCGGCAAGGGTTTCTTGCGCAGTCTGGGCCTTCCGCCAGAATTGCGGGTCTTCCTGTGTTGCGCCGACCGACATATGCATCCCGGTCATATCATGGCCATAGCGGATCACCGCATCAGTGACCAGAAGCTCCAGCCTAGCTTTATCCTCCGGCGCATTTGATTTCTGCAATTCGCGGATCTGGCTGACATGGTAATTTTCAGGGTTCAGGGCTTGAGTCCAGGCATCATCCAGCGTTTTCAGAACATCGGAGACTTTCTCATGTTCGCTTCCGCGCACATCGACCCAATAAGGATTACCGTCCCGCGCGTCATAAAATTGTTTCATCGCCGCCGCATCGCGAAACGCACTCTTGCCGATCTTGCCCTGCTCCAGCCCCGAAAGCATCCCGGCCTCGATTAACGGGCGGTCAGCGGTGAGAATATCAAATGAGAAAAAGCCTGAAGAAGCTTCCCTAACCGGTTGCGCTGTAACGGTATCTACCCCCTCGTGCTCAGCCGAGGCCGCCGTGATCCAACCCAACCCGAGCAACATGCACGCGGATGTCAGAAGCAGCGGCTTTGTCAGATGAGTGAAACGGAAGGACGACATATAATACCCCAATACTTTTACTCAATTCTATTGTCCCGCCAAACGATTAAGGGGCTCTTAAGAACCAACGCACAAAGCCGGTTTATACTCCTGCCTTTTAGCTAGATTTTAAAAATGGGAATATAACTCACAATATAGGAATTAAATCCATATTATAAAGTTGCTTCTACCGTAAGTACTCTTACTACCTTGCCGTATTTTAATGGAGAACCGGAAAAACTCGCAAAGCGAATGATTTTAAGTCGTTCGCGCTTTTTCAATCGCCTTGCGGAAGGTGATCGGATTGGCGATCGGCGGCAGGATAACCTCCCCCACCCCCATCCCGTGGATCAGCAGGCGGCCATAACCGAACACCCTGCCCCAGACGGTCTGGAGAACGTTGATGCTCTCGATCCGATCGACGCTCATTTCACCGACATAACGTGCGACAAGGCCGCGTTTGTAAATAATGCGTGAGGTTGTCACGGCGATTTCGGTGGTGGCGCGGATCACCATCATCTCGGCAAAACCCAGCAACCCCATAAGGAACACAAGGAATGCGCCGATGCGCACACCGGGATGAAGCTCGCGGATTTTGCCAAAGATGTTTTCGCTGTGGAACACATAAGGCGTGCGTGAAATATAACCCCAGAAATGATCGAGGAAATAAACCGACGCGACCAGAACCCCGACACAGCCAAGCAGGCCGTAGACAGCCTTGAGCACGGCCTTGACCGTGTACATCCAGTGAAAGCTGCCGATATGGATCAGCTCCTCATCCGGTGTCAGTGATTGCTGGACATAAAGCAAATCAGGAGATTCTCCGAATCAATCGCCGAGCGAAATGCCGAGCGCCCTGGCAGTATGCACCAAGGTTCCTTCACGGTCTACTTCCTGATAGGCCGCAATCGCATCTTCAATCGCAACATCGACGACCTGGCGGTTTTGCCATGCGACCATGCGACCGAATTTCCCCTCTTCGATGAGTTGCAGCGCCTTGACTCCGAAGGCAGTTGCCAGAAGACGGTCATTATAAGTCGGCGGACAACCGCGCTGCACGTGACCGAGCACCGTCACGCGGCATTCCGAACCCGTCGCCTGGGACAGCTTCATACCAATGTAGTTGCCAATGCCGCCATAGCGTTTCTGCCCGTCGGCGAATTCGACTTCGTATTTCGCGCCTTCCAGTGTCTTGACGGCCTCTGAGACAACGACGAGGCCAAAGTTACGGCCCGAATCCTTCACGGACTTGATCTTGGCGGCGACATTTTCAATCGTGTATTTAATTTCGGGCAGCAGGATCACATCGGCCCCGCCCGCAATGCCTGCCGCCAGTGCAATGTGACCCGCATCGCGGCCCATCACTTCCAGGATCATGACGCGGTCATGGCTGGCCGCCGTCGGCTGCAGACGGTCGAGTGCCTCGGTGGCGACAGCAACGGCGGTATCGAAACCAACCGCCGTATCGGTCATGCCAATATCGTTATCAATGGTCTTCGGAATACCGACCATATTGATGCCGCCCTGCTTGGCGAGTTTCGAGAGAATGGCAAACGATCCGTCACCGCCGATACCGATCACGGCATCGAGGTTCAGCTCCTTGAAACCATCTGTAATCTCATACGAACGGTCCTTCAGTGTGCCGTCGGCCATCGGAAACGCGAACGGGTTACCCTTGTTCGTCGTGCCGAGAATGGTGCCGCCTTGGCGCATGACGTTGCCGTCAAATTCATTCGCGGTCAGTACGCGGTACTGCATCGGACGCTGCAAAAGTCCCGCCGTCCCATCGAGAATGCCGACAACCTCCCAGTCCTTGTGACTGGCTGCATGGACCACCGAACGGATAACCGCGTTCAGACCCGCGCAGTCACCACCACTCGTCAAAATACCGATACGTTTTTTAGCCATTATTTTACCTTTAAAATCAAGTAGATAGAGCGCAGCGTGCGGCCCTGTGTGTGCGTATTATGGTACACACCACAAGCCCGGTCAATCAGGCAATCAGGTCGTTTTCGTGATTTTCCGCCCCAGTTTGACGGCATAGACACTGGTCAGAATCAGAACCATCCCAAACCCGATCAGCGCCAGCGGCCAACCCACCACATGGGCAAAGTACCTGTCTGTATAATAGGCAAAGAACCCCAGCAGTGAGAGAACCGACACCGCCAGCACCATCCGGCTGCCCAGCACGACGCTGATATACATCATCAGCGCACCGAAACCGATCATCATCGGGTCATAAGGCGTTTTGCGCACCAGTTCGAACATCCCCGTCGACATCATCCCCGCAAAGACCAGATACAGAACCGGCGTCAGACCCTTCTGAATTCCCCGGGCCAGGTCATACGCAACCGCGCATCCGGCAAGGCCGATCACCATCATCGCCAGTCCGTCCGGCATGTGAAGTAACCCGAGCGCCTCGAGAAGAAACATGAAATACGAGACGATCGCGAAAAACAGCGCAACCGCATGTGGCCGTTTAAAGGACAGGATGCAGTAAAGAATAACCGCCCCCGCCAGCACCCCCGCCGTCATAACATAAAGCCATTGCGAATGGGCGGGCGACAGCAACGGAAACAACCCTTGCAGGAAACTGCAGCCGAAGAAAAAGAACAGCCACGGCGCAAGCATATGGTGCCGCGACCGGCTGAGGCCCTGCGTCAGGCAAAGCCCGGCGAAAGACAGGACCAATCCCGAGAACGCCAGGTCGGCATGCAGCCAGTAAAGCAACGCCCCCAGCCCCGTGAAACTGAAAACAACGGCAGACAGAACCATCAATGTCTGCCCGTATCCCCTGAACAGGACGGCCTGCTGCAATCCGAGGATCAGGAAAACAAGGCTGATCGCCAGCTCCGGATGCGGTGACGGTGGAAAATATTCTTTCAGGAATACCAGAAGCCCCGTCGGCTGAAGCACCGACGCGATCAGCTGCAAAGGCGCGGAGGCTTTGTGATACCGCTCATCCCTCAGACAGGCGACCGCCAGAACCTGGGCAACGATTCCCGGTCCCAGTGTAATCAATACCCGCTCCAGCGGGGCAAAGCCGGACCATTGCATCTCGGTGTAAATATACAAGCCAGAAAACACCATCAACCCGCCGATATAGGACAGGATACTGATGATGATCTGGCTGACATTCCGCGCTGGCGTAACCGGGGAAATTTCCGCCGCCGTCAGGGCCGCCGCAATATCATCCAGCCCCAGCTGATGCTTTCGCGCCAGTGTGGCGATGTCGTGCAGGGCCTGATTGCGGGTCTGGATCAACATAAGGGCTAGTCCTTCGTCCAGCCGATGAAATCTACCGGACTCCATACCGTAGCGCCCTGTCCGTTACTTGTATCGAGGGGATAAGTCCGCCCGCTTTTTACGATGATATTGGTGTTGTCCCCGTAACGCCTGTTGCCGCCAAAAAGATCCGGCAGCAATCCGCCGGAATAATAATCCGTACGGTTATTTGTAAAAACATAACCGTCAGGCGCCAGCGTGCCCTGGGCCGCAAGCGTAATTTTCTGGCCGTTCATATCCACCGGGCTTATCCCCTCAACGAAGGCATTGGGAACGGTATAGGTATGCCGCGTCACGGCACCGTTATTCACATCCATGACAAAAACCGTAACCGCCGCCGAACTATCGTTGGGAATATCCTTCCCGTTATAATGCGTACCCCTGAACGTTATAGTCAGCGCCTTGTCAGGCCCCACCGAAAACAGGAATTTCCCGCCCCGCGCATTCTCGGCCCAGGCATAAACCGCCTTGTATTGGGGCGCGGGAGTGGAGGATTCTGTGGCCACCCGCGCCAGCGCAAAGACCGCTACCAGCAGCAAAGGCAGGGCGATCCCCAGAACAGTTACGAAATTTTCTCTTAGAAAAGCTGATTTAAATGCCATCGGGTCCCCGGCTTTCTAGATATTTTGTCAAATTTGTCTTATGGTACAATAAATTATCTGTTATAGTGAGCGCCGAATTAAGGGATTCCCAACTTTATGGACGATATCGAAGCTTTACGCGAAAAACTCGTCGAGTTGCAGCGTGAACACCAGGATCTTGATGATGTTATTGACCGTCTGGTGACGCACCAGCCGGTGGATTTCCTGCAATTGCAACGCCTGAAAAAGCGTAAACTGCAACTGAAAGACACGATTCAGAAGATCGAAAGCCAGTTGCTGCCGGATATTATCGCATGATCGGAATTATCATGGGATCTCAGTCAGACTGGGAAACGATGAAGCCCGCCGCCGATATCCTCGCTGAATTCGGCATCCCGCACGAAACCAATATCGTTTCCGCCCACCGCACCCCGGACCGTCTGGCTGAGTTTGCCAAAACTGCGAAGAACCGCGGCCTCAAAGTCATTATTGCCGGCGCGGGTGGTGCCGCTCACCTCCCCGGTATGTGCGCCAGCATGACGCCCCTGCCCGTCCTCGGTGTCCCGGTGGAAAGCAAGGCGCTCAAAGGGCTGGACAGCCTGCTATCCATCGCCCAGATGCCCGCAGGCATCCCGGTCGGCACCCTGGCGATCGGCCAGCCCGGCGCAAAGAACGCCGCCCTCCTCGCTATTGCAATTCTGGCAATTAACGACGACGCGCTGGCCTCAAAACTCGATGATTATCGCAGTAAACAAACGGCATCGGTTGCACAGACGCCTGTTGGTGTTTAATCTTCCCGCATGGTTTTCGTACCCAAAACAATCGGAATTCTCGGCGGCGGTCAGTTAGGCCGCATGGCGGCCATGGCGGCCTTTCGCCTTGGCATGCGCGTCTGCGCCTACACGGATGAGGAAGACTCGCCCATCTCCCAGATCGTGCCCTTCACCTTTGTCGGCAGATATGACGATAAAAAGAAACTTCAGTCTTTCGCGGAATCCGTCGACGCCATCACCTATGAATTCGAAAACATTCCCGTCGAAACAATCCGCTATCTGCAGAAATTCAAACCCGTCTATCCCGATGACCGTGTCCTTGAAATCGCACAGCACCGCGTCAGCGAAAAGAAATTCCTAAACGATATCGGCATCCCGACCACACGCTGGGCCGTCATCACGAGGGCGGGGGATATTACCAGGGCAATGGAGGATATGGATTTTAAAGCCGCGATCCTGAAAACCTCCCGCTTCGGTTACGACGGCAAGGGCCAGGTCAGCATTGGCCGTGGCGAAGACCCGAAAGCCGCCTGGAAATCGCTGAACACCACCGAAGCCATCCTTGAAGAAAAAGTCGCCTTCACCAGCGAAGTCTCCGTCATCATCGCGCGCGATAAATTAAGCCAGACGGCAATCTACGGCCCCATCCTCAACGAACATAAAAACCATATCCTTGCCAAAAGCACGGTGCCCGCGCCCCTGCCCGCGCACCTCGCGGAAAAGGCACGCAACATGACGCTGCTCCTGGCCGAGGCGATTGATCTGATCGGTGTTCTGTGCCTTGAACTTTTTGTCACAGGCGAAGGCCAGCTTCTCGCCAATGAAATCGCGCCACGCCCCCATAATTCCGGCCACTGGACCATCGAGGCCTGCACAACGTCGCAATTCGAACAACAGGTGCGCACCGTCGTCGGCATGCAGATCGGCGGACCGAACCGGCATTCGGATGCTGTCATGATCAACCTGATCGGCGACGATGTTGACAGGCTCGCCAAATACTACGAACAAGCCAACGCCACCGTCCACCTTTACGGCAAACTTGAAGCCCGGGAAGGCCGCAAGATGGGCCACATCACAATGACCACGCCCTTATCGGCACAGCCCGTGATGCTCGACGAAACAATTTCTGAAAAGGTCGTATTGAATTGAGATTTGCCGTGGCGAACATCAGACTTGCATCTATATTACTGAGCACCGGAGACCGTGCGCAGAACCGATAAACCAAAACCACAGAGGACGCGTTTCATGAAAAAAATCTATCCCGCACTGGCTGCCCTGCTTTTCATCGGTCTTTCCCCCGCCCCGGCCTATAGCCAGAAATCGGACCGTCTGACGGATGCAAGTGTGCGTCAGTTTTATGCCGAGCTGCCCGGCGTATTTAAAAAGCCTTATGCGGTGTTCCTGAAAGAATACAGCGCCCGCGCCAGCGACGACCTGCTGATCACAAACAGGACCACGATCACCCTGCCCGGCCAGCCCCCGACACAGACCACGGAAGAACTGACCAGACAGCAATTGCTTGACGGCGCACAGCAGGCCTATCAGGCCGCATCACAGGCAAAACTCTGGAACCAGGTCCTCTCCGTCCAGATAGCGCAGGACGGCATGACGGCCGAGGTTCAGGAAATCTCCCGCATCCAGGGCATGACCGCACCCGGCGCCGACGCGGAACACACCTTCATCGCGAACAGCACGGAAACCTGCACCGATCATATCAAACTGGAACCGGGCGTCGGCATCCAGATGGTGAAATCCGAATGCGAAGTATCGGTGAATGTAGTGCAGAAGCTATAACCCGCGCCTATAATAACGCGCGCGGCCTTTCCAAATTTTTATGGACAACGTCAACATCCCTCCTGTAATAATAATCCATGGGAGAAATCATAGGAATCAACGAATTCCGGAAGTCCAGGGAACAGAAATCTGTTCCCTCGCGCGGCAACGCCAATTCCAGCCCCGCATTCGCCCGCGCCAGTCAGCGCCCTGCCTCCACCAGTCTTATCCAGACAGCAATCAGGGAAAAGAACATTACTGTTCTGTCGCTGATCAGGGTGCCCTGTCTTCATCCGGACATCAGGACATACAAACGCAACAGCGTTGATTACCAATTGCTTCTGGCTGTATTCGAAGACGATCTGGATAAAGCCAAATCACTTTTGAACACCAACGGAAAAAACATCGATATCAAGGCCAAAACCTATTGGCATTATCCGACCAGAACCGATGTCCATTTCCTCACGCCTGGACATCTGATCAAAAGCTCAAAAATGGCGCAGCTCATCAAATCTCATGGGGGTGATATAACGCCCTTTTTAAGAGTGTGCTTTCCACCGGAAAAGCTGACTCCCGCCTGAATATTCACCCTTCTGTAAACTCCCGTCCTTGCACCCCTGCCCGCAGGGTGATAAATCCTTAATGACGATAAACCACCTGCCCCGAGAGACATGATGAACGCTAAAACCGCCACCTCCTCCGCACCTGTTGCCGCCCGCATCGAAACCGACTCGTTCGGCGAGATCGACGTTTCGGCAGATCGCTACTGGGGCGCGCAGACGCAGCGTTCAATCCAGAATTTCCGCATCGGTGATGAACGCATGCCGA
>JAQGJB010000066.1 GCA_028290825.1 Micavibrio sp. | reverse complement strand
TTGCGCACTAATATGAACGCCAAACCGATTCCACTGACCACCGACAGCAAACAGGCCGGCGAAGATATCGCGGCGGCGAGGCGTGTCCTTGCAACAGAAATTGCGGGGCTGAATGCGCTGGTCAATTCCATCGACGGTAGTTTCAGCCGGGCGGTCGACGTCATTCATTCGATGAAGACAGGGTCGTCCCGCGGCAACCGCCTGATTATTTCCGGCATTGGTAAAAGCGGCCATGTGGCGCGAAAGCTGGCGGCGACGCTGGCGTCGACCGGCACACCGTCTTATTTCGTTCACGCTAATGAAGCCAGCCATGGCGACTTGGGGATGATTTCGGAAGGCGACATCGTTCTTCTTCTGTCCAATTCGGGTGAGAATTCGGAACTGTCCGACATGATCGCCTATACGCGGCGCTTCGGCATTACATTGATCGCGATGACCAGCAAGGCGGATTCCGCACTGGCACAACATGCCGATATCGTCCTCCTCATGCCGCGCATGCCGGAGGCCTGCCCAGATGTGATGGCGCCGACAACATCGACGACGATGATGCTGGCGCTTGGCGATGCGCTCGCCGTGACGCTGCTGGAACGCATGGGCTTGACCAGCGAACAGTTCAAGGTCTTTCATCCCGGTGGCAAGCTGGGGCAGAAGCTTAAAAAAGTATCCGATGTCATGCACGGCTACGACAAACTGCCGATCGTTGCGGACACGGCCACGATGGACCAGGCGATCCTGGCGCTCAGCTCGAAAAATCTCGGCTCGGTCCTGATTGAATCGGAACCGGGCGTTCTCGCCGGGATTATCACCGACGGCGATCTTAAACGCCACATGGCCCCGGACCTGATGCAGAAACCCGTCGTCGCGGTGATGAGCAAAAATGCCAAGACCATCGACCCCGATGCGCTGGCTGCCGAAGCGCTTGAACTGATGACCCGTACACCGGGGCATTATCTGACCAGCCTGATCGTCATGCGGGATGGAAAAATCGCGGGCCTCATCCGGGTACAGGATTGCCTGCAGGCCGGGGTGGCGTGAGCGACAGCGAAGACAATACGCTCGATGGGCGCGACAACCTCACCAGGCTGCTCAATCTCGGCCGACGCAAGCGCCCGCGCATTTCCCGACGCTATACCATTTTCGTCAACAGCATGCGTTTTGTCCTGCCGGTCATTGCGCTGGGCATCATTGCGGTAGTTCTTGCCTGGCCGAAGATGGATGACGATTTCACCGCCGCGCAGACGAAAGACATCATCCCGCAGAATGCCGGGCGCAACGAACTGCTCAGCCCCCACTTCGAAAGCACCACCGAGGACCAGAATCCTTACGTCATTACCGCCATCCGCGCCGTGCAGGATATGAACGATCAGTCCATCATCCTTCTGGAGCAACCGGTGGCCGACATCACCATGAAAAACAACGACATGCTGAACCTCAAGGCCAAAAACGGGGTTTACCGCCAGGATCAGAAAATATTGATCCTTGACGGCCAGGTCGAGATCGTGAACCGCGCAGGCTTTACGATCCATTCGCAGCGCATGAATCTTTCCGTTGATGATAAAATCGCCTGGACCGACACCGCCGTGCACGGCGAGGGGACGCAAGGCACGCTTGACGCCCGCGCCATGAACGCCAACAACGCCACCGGGATTGTGATTTTCACCGGCCCCGCTAAACTCGTCCTTAATCAAACGACCAAAGGTTCTTCGCCATGATGATCAAAACGCTTGCTCTCGCCGGGATGCTGTTCCTCGCCACGCCTGCCCTTGCCGAAGAACCGGCCAATCTTGATGCGCCGATGTTTTCCGCGCCGCCCGCCGCGACGGATAATAACGCGCCGGTGGAAATCACCGCCGATAAAACCCTTGAATGGCACAAGGATACTTTGCAATACGTGGCACGGGTGAACGCCATGGTCAAACGCGGCGCAACCACGATCAAGGCAGACACCATCACCGCCGATTACCGCGCCGATAAAAAATCCGGCAATTCGATCTACCGCATGACCGGGTCCGGCCATGTGAGTATCGACGATACCGGCAACGTCGTGACCGGGGACAACCTCGTCTATGACATGGATACGGGGCTGGCGACGATGACCGGTAACAATCTGGCCCTGACCTCGCCGGAACAGACGGTTACCGCGCGTGATAAATTCGAATATTATGCGAACCAGGGGCAGATCAAGGCGATCGGCGATGCGAAACTGGTGCGCGGCAACGACACGCTTTATGGCGATACCCTCACAGCCTATCTGGCCGATGACGGACAGGGGAAGAAAAGTCTGGACCGTATGGATGCGGCCGGGAATGTCAAAATCATAACGCCGAATGAAACCCTGACCGGCAACAAGGCGAATTATATCGCCAAAACCGATACCGCCATCGTCACAGGCAAGGTCAAAATCACCCGCGAGAAAAATGTCCTGACGGGTGAACGGGCCGAGGTGAACCTCGGCACTAATGTCAGCCGCCTGTTCGGCAGCTCCATCGAAGACGGACAGACAGGCGGCCGCGTGCGGGGCGTGTTCTATCCAAGCAGCCAGAAAAAGGCGGACAAGGCGGAAAACGGCAATTCGGTTTTCACCACCATCTCAGCCGAACCTGCCCCCCCGGTTCAGCCGCCGGTTCCGGTCATCACTACCACACCTGCACCGGGAGCTGAGCCCGCCGCACCGGTTACGGCACCGACACCCGCGCCCGTTGAAAACATGGAAAAAGCCGTGACGGAAAAAGGCAAAATCATCACCGAACACAGACAGAAAGCGGCAACGCCAAACTAGACCGCAGCAAATAGCTCCCAGGCGGGGATAATAGGATGCGAATCAACACAATATGCCCTGAAAGCATCCTTTTTTGCTTAATTCGATCTGATCCGCTATAGTCCCCACCATGGTAAACCCCCGTCTCAAATCTGTTCCAAAAGGCCTGGTCGTCGAACACCTGTCCAAGGGTTATAAAAAACGCCCGGTCCTGCGCGATGTCAGCGTCGACATCCAGCGCGGCGAAGCTGTGGCGCTTCTGGGACCGAACGGTGCCGGGAAAACCACCTGCTTTTATATTATCACCGGATTGATCGGGGCGGATGCCGGCACGATCAGCCTCGACGGACAGGACATCACCAATCTGCCGATGTACCGGCGTGCCCGTCTGGGGATTGGCTATCTGCCGCAGGAATCGTCCATTTTCCGGGGCTTGTCAGTTGAGGATAATATCCGCGCCGTGTTGCAGGCGCAGAATTTAAGCCGCGAGGACCAGGAAGCGTTGCTGGAAGAGCTGCTCAACGAATTTTCCGTTGCGCATTTGCGCCGCACACCCGCCGTTGCACTATCGGGCGGTGAACGCCGCCGGGTGGAGATTGCACGCGCGCTGGCCAGCCGCCCGCATTTCATGCTGCTTGATGAACCCCTCGCTGGGATCGACCCGATTGCGGTGGGTGAGATTCGCTCGCTGATCGCGCATCTGAAAACCAAGGGCATCGGCGTATTGATCACCGATCATAATGTCCGTGATACGCTGGAAATCGTCGACCGCGCCTATATCCTGCATGACGGTCATGTTCTGATGGAGGGGACGCCGCAGGATATCGTGGCGCATGAAGATGTGCGCCGGGTTTATCTGGGTGAAGGCTTCTCTTTATAATTCATTCAGTTCCGCGATTTTCGGCAGAGTGCGGTCTGCGCGGCCAATAAACGGCGGCGTTCAAATTATTGTATTTCCAGATTATTTTTGAATAATTGCTCCTGCCTTCGCCACCTCCGGGGTTTTTCCTCGGTTTCTGCGGGTTTCGTGGTAAAATAGATTCATGGCGAACAACCTCACCCAGCGCCTGGATCTCAGGCAGTCGCAAAACCTCGTTATGACGCCCCAGCTGCAACAGGCTATCAAGCTGTTGCAGATGAATAATGTCGAACTTTCGGAATTCCTTGAAGAGGAACTGGAGAAAAACCCACTGCTGGAAAAAGCCGAGGCCGAAGGGTCCGCGCCCGCCGAGGGCGAAGCCGCACCCGAGATCGAAGCGCGCAATGAACGCGACGATGTCGAGCAGAATTTCGACGAAGGCTGGACCGGGAACGAGGCCGAAACGAATGCCCCGCAGGATTCCACACCGGATTTTGACAGCGGCAATATGCTGACCGGCGTCGGGGCCGGGGGCAACCGCAATTTTGACGATCCCGAACTCTCGCTTGAGAATACGCTGGCCCAGACCAAGACGCTGCGCGATCACCTGCTGGAACAGCTTTATATGGACATGGAAGACGCGCGCGATCGCATGATCGGCGGGATCATCGTCGACATGCTGGATGAGACAGGGTATTTGCGCGTCGGCATCGACGAGATTTCCGAACGCCTTGGCGGCAAGCCGGAACGCATCCGGGAAATCCTGGCGCAGATGCGAAAATACGATCCGCCGGGTATTTTCGCCAAGGATTTAAGCGATTGTCTCGCGCTGCAGCTGGAAGACCAGGGCAAGCTGGACAAGCCGATGCAGACATTGCTGGCGCATCTCAGCATGCTGGCCGATCATGATGTGCAGGGTTTGATGAAAATCTGCGGCGTCAATGAAACCTATCTGCAGGATATGATTGCGGAGATTCGTTCGCTCAACCCGCGCCCGGCCAGCAGCTTCGAGCATTTGATCGTCCAGACCATTGTGCCGGATGTGATCATGAAGCCGATCCCGAAATCCCAGGGTGGCGGCTGGCGCGTGGAACTGAACAACGACACCCTTCCCCGCGTTCTGATCAACCAGCAATATCTGACCGAAGTCTCGAGCCACGCCAAGAACAAGCAGGATAAGGAATACCTGAGCACCCAGATGAATTCCGCCAGCTGGCTGGTCAAGGCGCTCGACCAGCGCGCGAAAACAATATTGAAAGTTGCCGCCGAAATCATCGAGCAGCAGGATGCGTTCTTCCTTTACGGCATTGAATTCCTGCGTCCCCTGACGCTGAAAGACATCGCCGAAAAAATCGACATGCATGAAAGCACGGTCAGTCGCGTAACCTCGGGCAAATATATCGGTACGCCACGCGGTTTGTTCGAACTGAAATATTTCTTCTCCACCGCGCTGGTCAGTGCCGATGGGACTTCGCATTCCTCCGAATCGATCAAGGCGCGGGTCAGATCCCTGATCGAGGGTGAGACGATTGATAATGTCCTCTCGGACGACGCCCTGGTGGAAATCCTGCAAAAGGAAGGCATCGATCTCGCCCGGCGCACGGTTGCCAAATACCGGGATATGCTGAACATTCCGTCATCGGTGATGCGGCGCAAGCTGAAGAAAAACGGGCGCTGAAAACCGATGGCGCTTATGGCAACGACCTCACCGCTTTATTGTCCGCCCCGCCGCTTTGTTAATCTCTTGTCAATCTTTTGGCCCCTAAACTTAAAGAATGAGAATCGCGCAAATCCGGGATTTTAAACGCCAGGGCAAGGCTTGCCGGGGCATCCGGATGCGCTACCCTTATTAATACGAATCCCGCCAATAAAGAGGAGAAAATCATGCAATTATCAGTACAAGGAAAGCAGATTGATGTCGGTGACGCGCTGCGCACACATGTTCAGACGAAGCTTGAGGATCTGAACCAGAAATTTTTCAACCGCGCCATCGATTCCACCGTTCAGTTTTCCCGCGACGGTCATGCATTTTTCAAATCCCACATTTCCATCCGCATCGGTAAAAATATCCAGATCATGGGCGACGCCACGGAAACAGATATTTACATGGCGTTCGATGTCGCCGCCGCGAAGGTTGCAAAGCAACTGCGCAAATATAAAAACCGCCTGCGCAATCACCACCGCAAGCAGGAAGAAACCCCGGAAACAGAAAACCTGAAGGCGCAGAATTACGTTCTGGCCATGACCGCACAGGAAATGAGCCATGACGAGGAAGATTCAGAGGAACACGACGCACCGCTCATCGTGGCGGAAATGACGTCGGATATCGAAACCCTCAGCGTATCGGAGGCTGTGATGCGCATGGACCTTGCCGACCAGTCGGCGTTCCTGTTCCGCAACGCCAGCCATAACGGATTGAACGTTGTCTATAAACGCGCCGACGGCAATGTCGGCTGGGTCGACCCCTATGGCAACAGCGCGAAAGCCGCAGCAGAATAAAAAAACGGGCTGATTTCTCAGCCCGTTTTTCTTTGTCTCTCATTTTACTGCAGCGTCTTTACTGTAGCGTCAGGGGCTGCAATTCATTCTGGCGGGTGAGCGCCATGGCTTCATTCTGATCACCGTGGATTGCCAACTGGGTGCCGTCGGCGGCATTGATGGAATAGGCGATGACGCCGTTTACCATGACCGGGCGGATATAGGCAATCTGCTGGACCCCCAGCGCCAGGAAATCCTGGGTCGAGAGCTGCTTCAGGATACTGGCACCGTTACTGCGTGGCTGTTCAATCATTGTCTTCTCCCTTGTGGGTTTCAACGTCAATGGCCTGCTTGTTGCTGTGGCCGTTGGTGGCTTTGGCCGGAGCTTTGATAGCGATTTTACGGGCGTTCGATTCCGGCTCGATCCGTTTCATGTCAATATGAAGGAGGCCGTTATCAAGATAGGCGCTCTCCACAATTATACCATCTGCGAGGACAAAGCTGCGGACAAACTGTCGCGCGGCGATACCGCGGTGGATATAGACACGCTGGGCTTCGGCTTCGCTGTCTTTTTGCGAGCCCTTGATGGTCAGCTGGTTGTTTTCAACTTCGATGTCGAGGTCCTCCATCGAGAACCCGGCAACGGCCACAGTGATGCGCAGCGCGTTTTCAGCGATCTGTTCAATATTGTAGGGCGGATATCCTTCCGATGAGGTCTTTTTCAGACGGTCAAAGGTGCGTTCGAAATGATCGAATCCGAGGAACAGGGGGGAATCGAATACGGTGAGACGGTGGTTCATAATGACAACTCCTTTAAAAGCAAGTCAGTCGGTTTTCTAAAATAGCCTGCAAAACCCGGCAATCCGGCATTTCACGGCGACGGCCCACACCATGCGGCACCGTCAGTAATATTATATAGAACGGGACAGGGTTTTGCCAAGCGGGACTAAATCATTGGAAATCTGGTGAATTCCGTCGGCAATAAACTGGATGGACATAGCGGCCAGCAAAATGCCCATGACGCGGGCGAGAATGCCGGTGCCCGTCGCGCCGAACACGCGCACCAGCCGCGCCGCGCCGATCAGGCAGAACAGGGCGATGATTTCGACCACAATGATGGCGAGGCTGACCGAAACCGCATTTTCAAAACCGGCCGGCGTGGTCATGTGAAGCAGCACCGCCGTGATGCAGCCCGGCCCCGCCAGCATCGGAATCGCAAGTGGAAAGACGGCGATATCGCTGCGGTCGACATAGGCGGTCCCGGCGGAATCGAGATGATCGGGATCGTGAATGCCCATCAGCATGCGGAAGGCCGTAACGAAAAGAAGCATGCCCCCGGCAATACGGAACGCAGGAAGGGAAATGCCCATATAGTTCAGCAATGTCTGCCCGGCAAAACCAAAGAACAGCAACAGGCCGATGGCAATCACCACGGCCTTGATGGCAATGCGGTTTGACTGCGCCGCGCTCTGCCCGCGGATCAGCGCGGCGAAGACGGCAGCCGTACCAAACGGATCGACAATGACAAAGAGCGCAATGAGTGTGGCGAGAAAGCCGGTCAGCATATTTAGTGGGTGCCGCCCTGTTTGATGAACAGCCTGTCGCAGTACATGCACTTCACACGGTCCTGACCGTCGAAGGTGTACCAGACGGTCGGGTGGCCCAGAGCTTCGTTGCCGCCGTCGCAGCAGACCTGATCGGTTTCTGGACCGACGGCGATGATTTCCGGGGCGATTGTATTTTTCATAGATTCAGACATAGCCCTTTTACCCTTGATCTTAAGGAATTTTTACCAAGTTCAGATTATAGAATTAAAGGGAAAAGTCTATATGGAGGCCCGTATGCCTGACACAGTAGAAGCCGACTTCATTGCCAACCCGGTCATTTCCGGCCGCGAAGACCGTTATGCCACCATCAATATCAAGGTTGATGCCGTGCTGGAAAGCTGGCGCATGTCGCTGTTTTCCTATGAATGGATCCTACCCGATGGCCGCATCCGCGCAGCGGGGGAATTGTCGGAGAGCGAACGCCCGAAACGTCAGACCGTGGAGGACAGTTTGAAACGCAGGATCGCGCTTGAAATGCCTATCCTCGGCATCGGATTGATGGAGAATGTCGAGATCGGATCGGGACGGGCAACATTCCTGACCCTTGCCGCCCATGGGTGCAAGACGATGCCGGTTCACGTCCCGAAAACCAATATAAAAGAATTTGCGCCCTTTCTGGCGTAACGGGCTTCGGTTATGATCGAGAGATGAACCACGCCCCCCGCCCCGCCGAACGTCATGCTGAACGCCAGGCCGAACGCGGCAATGTCATGTTCTACATTTTCCTGGCGGTGGCACTGTTCGGCGCGCTGTCCTTCGCTGTGTCGCAAAGCAGCCGCAATACTGGCGATTCGGGCATCCAGCAGCAAAACCGCCTGCGCGCGACGGAGATCATTGATTACGGCGATACGGTCGCGAAGGGCGTCGGCATGTTACGTCTGCGCGGGGTCAGTCTCGCCACGCTCAGTTTCTCCAGCACAGGCACGACGGAAAAAGATGTGTTCGCCATCGATGGCGGCGGCGTCAACCTGCGCCGGCCCAGCAGCGACGTCACCACCACGGGCACCGAAACCTACCAGATCCTGACCGGCAACGCGGTCAATGGCGTGGGGACCACCTGTACCCTCGACAGCTGCACCGAAATTTTACTGGTTCTGGCACAGGTCAAATTGCCGGTCTGCACGGCGATCAACCAGCTGGCGGGGATTAACCCGCCCGATTACGCACCGCCTTACGACGCGGATTTCGATGTGACGCATCCCTATACAGGGACGCTGAATTACACCAAAACTCTAAGCGCGGCGCCCTTGACCGGACAGATGTATGGGTGCTTTACGGTTTCGACTGCCGATCCCAAAAACTATTATTATTACCGGGTGCTGGTGCAGCAATAATCAGACCTGTTCAGGCCCTGCGCCATTTCGGACCTGTGGGGGTATCTTCGATCACGATACCCTGCGCTTCCAGCTCTTTCCTGATTTCATCGGCGCGCGCGAAGTTTTTATCCTTCTTGGCCTGGACACGCTCGGCCAGCAGCTTATCAATGCCGGCGTCTGCCTGCTGCCCGTTTTCGGGCGGAGCGATAACGTTCACACCGAGTATCGTCAATGATTTTTGCAAAGCGGCTTTAAGCGACGGCAGGGCATCCGCACCATCCGGGCTGAAGACGGATGATAAAATTCCGTTCAGCTTCGCGATGGCCAGCGGCGTATTCAGGTCGTCGTGAAGTGCAGCCAGAATACCTTCCGCATCATCTGTCCCCTGATCCTGTGCCTCGATATCCTTCAGCGCTTCGGTCGCGCGGACAATTTTTTCATACAGTTTCTCCGCCTGGTGGATGGCCTGTGCGCCCCAGTCCAGAGGCTGGCGGTAATGGGCGGATAGAAGCGCAAGACGGATGATATTGCCGAAATGTGCAGGGCGGCCCTCCAGCAAATCATGCGCCAGCGTGAAATTACCCAGCGATTTGGACATCTTTTCACCCTCGACCGTCACGAAACCGTTATGCACCCAGTATTTGGCGAAGGCGGTGGGGTCGTTTTCATGGCCGTGGGCGCAGCAGCTTTGCGCAATTTCATTTTCATGATGCGGGAATTTAAGGTCGGCCCCTCCGCCATGGATATCAAAAGGCAGGCCAAGATGTTTTTCAGTCATCGCGGAGCATTCGATATGCCAGCCCGGACGCCCGCGGCCCCACGGGGAATCCCAGCCTGGCTGGTCGTCGGTCGAGGGCTTCCACAACACGAAATCCGCCGGATCTTTTTTGAATGGGGAAATTTCAACCCGCGCACCTGCGATCTGGTCGTCACGGCTGCGGCCCGAGAGTTTGCCGTAGGCCGGGAAGGACGGCACGTTGAACATTGCGTGCCCCGCCGCCTCATACGCATGGCCGCGTTCGATCAAAGCACCGATCAGGGCAATCATTTCAGGGATGTGTTCTGTCGCCTTCGGCTGCACATCGGGGGGCAGGACGCCGAGACTGGCCATATCCCCGTTATAAATCCGGGTGAATTTTTCGGTGATGGCGGAGATCGGCTCGCCGCTTTCCCGCGCCGCATTCATGATCTTGTCATCGACATCGGTGATGTTCGAGGCATAGGTCACCTTCGGATAGTTCAGGCGCAGCACCCGCACCAGCAGGTCAAACGCCACCGCCATCCGCGCATTGCCGATATGGGCGTAGGAATAAACCGTGGGTCCGCAGGCATAGACGCGCACATGCGCCGGGTCTATGGGAACGAATTCTTCCTTGCGCCCGGTCAGGGAATTGTGAAGTTTCAGGACGTTACTCATGGATTTAGTTTTGCCCTGTTGCGGTGCGGGGTGCAATATAATTATGTATTCAAGGGCGGCCCAGGATCGACTTGCTGCCCTTGATATAGGGCGATTTCTCGACAATCGCCACCAGGCGGTCTTTGGAAAAGGGTTTTTTCAGGAAGCTGGCGGCGCCGCGTTCGGTTGCGGTGACGATGTTTTCCTTCACAGTGTCGACACTGACCATCACAACATGCGCCGCCGGGTCGGCCCTGCGGATCGCGAGCAGGGTTTCAAGACCATCGAGGCCCGGCAGGTGGATGTCCAGAAAGACGATATCCGGCGCATTCTCGATATAATCAAGGATGGCGTTTTCGCCGGTGCGTGAATGCAGAACGTCGTAATCCTTGTTCAGGATGCCGGTAGTGTAAGTGGCGGTGAAGCGGTCGTCCTCGACGATCTGGACGATGGCGTTGTCGCGCCGGGCGCGGCGCACCGGAATGCTGGCCAGGCAGTGTTCGTCGGCGAGGGCTTCATAGGACCTCATCCGCAACTGCGCCAGCAATTTCCGGTCGGCCAGTTTCTGTGCGCCGAGGATGTCACGGCCAAAATCAATAAAATCGACCAGGCCCGATTTCATCGTCGCGGACATGGTTTTGAAAAGGTCGTAAAACGCGTCGTGCGAATCCTTGTCATGCGGCCGAAAGAGAAGCATGAGGTCGCTGTCGGCGAACTGGTACAATGTTGCCTGCCTGAACCCGCCACGGTCGGCATCGAGGCGACCCATGACGTTGTCGCTTTCCTTTTTTATCTCCGCCAGTTTGGCAGCCAGCGTCTTCGGGTCGTCGACCAGGTGTTCATGATCGATCCTGCGGCCCAGCGCGGCATGAATCGCGACCCAGCCCACGGGGTTGGATCTGAATTTATCGACCTGGGTCAGGAAATGATGTTCGGCGCTGTCCTTGACGACCAGCATGGGGAAAGTCTCCGGGGATATCGAAAGGTGATAAGGCTTGATCCTTATAAATAACACTTTAAAAGATAACGAAGTTTCGCGCATTTCCAAACCGAAAAATGAGGCCCTGTCATGACTGCACCCGCTTTTGACATGATTTTAAAAAACGGCACCGTTCTCCTGCCCGGACGAACTGTCATCACGGATATCGGTGTGGTCGCTGGCAAGATCGAAGCCATCGGCGATCTGCGACAAGCGCAGGCGGCGGAAACCGTCGATTGCAAAGGACTGCATATCATGCCGGGGCTGATCGATACCCAGGTGCATTTTCGCGAACCCGGCGCAACGCACAAGGAAGATCTCGAACATGGGATGAAGGCGGCCGCACTCGGCGGCATCACAGCGATTTTTGAAATGCCCAATACCAAGCCCCTGACCACCACGCCGGAGGCGTTGCGGGAAAAGCTGGACATCGCGTCGCGGGTGGGGTGGACCGATTACGCGTTTTATTTCGGCGGCACAGCGGGCAATGCAAAAGACCTGAACCTGTGGGAAAACCTGCCCGGTGTCTGCGGCGTCAAGATTTTCATGGGATCGTCCACGGGCGATCTTCTGGTGGCGTCCGATGCCGATGTATCCGCCGTTCTTGCCAATGGCCGCCGCGTTGTGGCGTGCCATGCCGAGGATGAAATGATGATGAATGAAAACAAGGTCACCATGCTGGGCGATTCAAACGATGTGCGCCTGCATCCGGTGTGGCGCTCGGTGGAGTCATGTGTATCGGCCACCACGCGCCTGATCCGCCTGGCGCGGCAGCATAACCGCCGTGTGCATGTTCTACATATTTCCACCGCCGAGGAAATGGAGATTTTAAAGGACAACCGTGATATCGCCAGCGTCGAGGTCCTGGCCAATCACCTGACGCTTCACGCCCCTGATTGCTATGACCGCTTCGGCAATTTCGCCCAGCAAAATCCGCCCATCCGCGAAAAGCGCCATCAGGATGCTCTGTGGAGGGCGATTGACTCCGGCCTGGTCGATATTCTCGCCTCCGACCACGCACCGCACACGGTTGAGGAGAAATCAAAACCCTATCCGCAAAGCCCAAGCGGAACGCCGGGGGTGCAGACCCTGGTCGGCGTCATGCTGGACCATGTCACTAACGGTAAATTATCGCTGGAACGTCTGGCCGATCTGATGGCCGAGGGGCCGCACCGCATTCACCAGATCGCAGGCAAGGGCCGCATCGCGCGCGGTTATGACGCCGATTTCACCATCGTCGATCTGATGGCCCGTCACACCATCACCAATGCCGAACAGGCCAGCAAATCAGGCTGGACCGCATTCGACGGCGTCACCGTAACGGGATGGCCGGTAATGACCGTGATCCGGGGCAACATCGTCATGCGTGACGGGCAACTTGCGGAGAAGCCGGTGGGCCAGCCCGTACGCTTCCGTGAAATCCTTTCCTAACAAGGGGATTTTATGGGGAGTTTGTTCCGTAAATGCAGGACACCCATCTCAGGCCCTCATTTGCCAGAATTTTCAGTAAATTTGCCTCAAGTTTGAAAATTCTTTTATGTATTTCTAATAAACGTGTACAATCAGGGCGTTAGGCCAGCAATTGCGTCTGATTTTCTCACCGTTTTAAAGCCCTTCTTAATGAATCAACGCCATACTGAGATTATAGGGACCGCATCAAGGGGTTGATGCGGCTCGCAAACCCGATAGTCCGGGATTAAGCATGATATCGCAGAGTAAAACCATTCGCAGAACAGATGCGTCCTCAGACATGAGGAAAAAGAAGACACGTGTCCAAAACAAGAATATGACCCTGTCGCGCCGTCTGATGGGTTCGCCGACGCAAATCTGGAAGAGCCGTCTGAGCTGGCGGATCGCGCTCGCCGTCTTTTTGACCATCCTCACCGTGCAGGTCAGCATCCTCAGTGTCACGATTAAGGATTATGAACGGTCGCAGATCAGTGTGCTGGTTGAATCGGTACGCTCGGCCATCGTTCCCGCGATTGATCCGGTCGTTACCGATCCCTATGCCCCGCCTTTGAATGACGCTCTTGTTGCACGCATACTGGCCAATACGAAAATCAGCGGTCTGTCGATCTATTCCCCCTACCTCAACCTGATCCACACCTATGGCGAAGCGCCGATTATTACGCTGCTGACCCCAAACGACCTCAGCCGGACCTATCGCAGTGAAAGCGGCGATGCGTACGAGACTGTATTCCGGCAGGATACCCTGCACCGCCCCTATATCATGACCGTGCGCATGAACGCGCAGGAGATTCAGCCGAAGGTCATCGCCTATGTGAAACAGACGATTCTGATTATGCTGCTGATGTCGGCGTTTGTGACCACGGTTCTGATGGTGGCTCTCGGCCACTGGCTGCTGGAGCCGATCCTGTTCCTGCGCAGCAATCTTATGAAGGCTTCGGAAAATCCCGAAAATCCGAAAATCGAGGAATCCCCGTTCGACCATAATGATGAAATCGGCATGGCCATCGACATGTCGGCGAAACTGATCATCCAGAACGCCGACAACCTCCGACGCATCAAATCGGCGGCAGAGGACCAGATCCACAAACTGGCATATTACGACACACTCACCAACCTGCCGAACCGGACCCTGTTCCTGCTGACCCTGAACGAGCAGAGCCGTGCCAAGGGTGCCGATTCCAACCAGCGTTATGCCGTTATCACCATGGACCTTGATCACTTCAAGGACATCAACGATACGATGGGCCACAATATCGGAGACGCCATTCTTCGCGCCGTCGGGAAACGTCTTCGCGCCTCGATGCCGGAATCTGCGACCGTCGCCCGGTCGGGCGAGGATGAATTCGCGATTACGATGCCGTTGAACGGCGATGCAACCTCGGCCCGCGACATTGCCGAACGCGTCATCGGCGTGATCCGGTCGGAGCCGTTTAAAGTCTTCAATGAAATGTTCCAGGTCCGCGCGTCGATCGGTGTTGCCACCTATCCGGATGACGGGATCGACCCGGACCAGGTGTTGAAAAACGCCGATATCGCCCTGAACCGCGCCAAGGAAGAAGGTCGCGACCTGATCAAGGAATATTCGGAAGATTTCGACCGCGCCGTGCAGCAGCGTTTCCAGATGCTGCGCGATCTGCGCGAAGCGATGGAACGCAACCAGCTCGACCTCTTCTATCAACCGCAGCTTGACCTCAAAACCGGTGCGGTTATCGGTGCCGAAGCGCTGCTGCGCTGGTGGAAACCGAATAATTCAAAGGAGGGCGGTTCCTATATTTCTCCAGCCGAGTTCATCCCGATCGCCGAACAATCCGGCCTGATCGTGCCGATCGGCGAATGGGTGACGATGCGTGCCTGCCGTGCGGCGGCAGGATGGGCCAAGGCGGGTCACAATATCCGCATCGCCGTCAACGTTTCCGGCGCACAGTTTTATCAGAGCGATATCGTCGCTTATGTGAAAAAAGTTCTGGAGGAAACCGGCCTTAATCCGCACATGCTGGAACTTGAGGTGACGGAAAGCGTGTTCATGGAGGATATCCAGCACACCATCAAAATTCTTCAGGACCTGCATAATCTTGGCGTCGAACTGGCGATTGATGATTTCGGCACGGGGTATTCATCCCTGTCCTACCTGCGCCAGTTCCCGATCGACCGCCTGAAGATCGACCAGTCGTTTATCCGCAATGCGCTGAACAATCCCGATGATGCGGCGATTGCCCGTACCATCGTGGCGCTCGGCCATTCGCTGAACCTGAAAGTGATCGCGGAAGGCGTTGAAACACGCGAACACGAAAAATTCCTGATGGATCACGGCTGCGACGAGGTGCAGGGCTTCCGTTACTCGAAGCCGATCCCGCACGAAAAATTCGATGCGTTCATCACCACATATAATGGCGATATCACACAGTTCGAAACATAATGGCGGTTAGGCGTGTAAGCCGGGGCTTTTAAGTTCCTGACGGCCGTCATTCTATTTATGTTTCATTATGGATAGAATAAAGGAACAACATACCCTCTTCTCGGCCCCGGATCACTCGGTCGCTTCATCAGGATGGGCCAGTATCGTAACTTGCCCTCCCTTTAAAGGAACTCTGCCCGGCCCTTTGGCCCCGGTGATGAAGTGTGGGAACCCGCATGGCCTCTTCATCACTCAGCATTCGGCAAACAAAAATCATGGCGGACGGACTAAACAAATCACTGAATCAGAAAAATGCGAAACGAACTGAAGGACTCTGAATCGTCCAGCCGGAACAATACTTTACATCGGCAAAACACCCGGGATGACAGCGTTCCTATAAGGCTTTATAAAGAGGGCTTAGCTCAACCGCCCCAAGGGACATGCCATGAAAATCACCCGCCCGAAACCGATGACTGCCAGCAAATCCGAAGCCCTGACCGGGAATGTCCGGATTCCCGGCGACAAGTCGATTTCACACCGTGCGCTGATGTTCGGCGCGCTGGCCAAGGGAGAGACAATGGTGTCCGGCCTGCTGGAGGCGGGTGACGTTTTTTCCACCGCCGAGGCTCTGCGTTCAATGGGCGTGCGCCTTTCCAACCAGGACGGGCTGTGGCGCATCCATGGCGGCAATGGTCTTGGTGAACCCGCCAATATCATCGACATGGGCAACAGCGGCACATCCACACGCCTGCTGGCCGGGATGATTGCCGGATACGATATCACCGCAACACTGACCGGTGACGCCTCCCTCATCAAACGTCCGATGGCACGGATCATGACGCCTTTGACTGAAATGGGTGCGACGTTCATGTCACGCTCCGGTAGCCGTCTGCCGATGAGCATGCGCGGGTCGTCGTCACTGAGGGGCATTGAATACCGCCTGCCCGTGGCTTCGGCGCAGGTGAAGTCCTGCATTCTGCTTGCGGGCCTGAACGCCAGCGGCTCAACCACAGTGATCGAGGACACGCCCACCCGCGACCATACCGAGACGATGCTGTGCGGCTTCGGCGTCGAGGTAACGACCGAAACACTGGGCGATGGCGCACAGGCCATTACGCTGAAAGGCGGTCAAATGCTAAAGGGTTGCGCCATTGATGTGCCGGGCGATCCCTCCACCGCCGCATTCCCGACGATTGCCGCGCTGATGGTGCCGGGTTCAGAACTGGTCCTGCCGCATATCACCATGAATCCGCGCCGCAACGGCCTTTATGTCACGCTGCTGGAGATGGGTGCAGATATCAAAATGGAGCATGAAAGGCTTGAAGGCGGCGAACCGATTGCCGATCTGCGCATCCGTTATAACGGCCCGCTCAAAGGCATTACCGTCCCGCCGGAGCGTATTGCCAGCATGATCGATGAAGTTCCGGCGCTGGCCATGGTCTGCGCCTGCGCTAATGGAACGTCCCACCTAACCAATCTCGGCGAATTGCGCGTGAAGGAATCAGACCGTTTGAAAATGGTGGCGGACGGCCTTGTGGCCTGCGGCGTGAAGCTGGAGATGGGGGAGGAAAGCCTGACCATCCACGGCACGGGCAAGGCCCCGAAAGGCGGCGCGACGATCCAGACCGCGCTTGACCACCGTATTGCGATGAGTTTCCTGTGCCTGGGTTTTGCCAGTGAAGCCCCTGTAACGATCGACGACATTTCACCGGTGATGACCAGTTTCCCGTCCTTCGTCGAAACGATGACCGGCCTCGGCGCGCAGCTTGCGGCCAGTGATGAAGTCGCGCTGGATCCGGACGGATTGTTTTTGAAACAGACGGCCCAATAAATTATTCCTTGAACGCGCAAGCCGCGCCTCAAGCGCGTGACCGAATACAATAGACGGCCTTTCCACAGCATAAAACGATAAGGTCGCAATCGCCGTGGTCACGGAAAATACAAGGACAAAAAGCACCAGAAGCTGAACGGGGCCAGTTGCGTAAGCTTTCAGCCAGAGGATCAGAGGAAAGCCGATTGCGGCGTGATAGAGATAATGGCTGTAAGAAACTTTTCCGAAAAAAGACATGATCTGCGATCTAAATTCTTTGTTCAAAATGAGGGTGATTGCGGCCCCGTGGACCAAGGCATAGATCGCCATGTGAACATGGATTTCATTCAGGAAGGCCAGCGCGTTCAGCGATGCGATTGCAGTGACGGCGGCCATCTCTCTATACGCTGTGGGGTTCCAGCCCGCGGCATATCCCCTGGCTGCGGCGATGCCGGGGAAGAAGATAATCAGATAAGTGATCAAGGTGCTTCCCCGGTGAAGAACGGGAAACAATGCGATGTTGATCAGTAGGAGCGCCGCCATCAGCCAGTAAACCCGCTTCGCGCCGCAAAAATAATGAAAAGCGACAATGATCAGGTAAAATTTCACCTCTATCTGCAACGTCCAGAACGCGGCATTGAGTAGAGAGGAATGCGTAAATTCCTGTACCATCAGTAGATTCGAAAGAATCGTTTTCGGGTCAATCGCAACGCCAGTTTTAAACAGCAGGGCGATTAGGCAGATCACGGCAATATTGATCCAGTAAGCGGGAAATAATTTGAAAAAGCGCCGTAATAGAAAAACCGCAGGTGTCTGGGCCTGAACGTTGCGATAGATTAGAAAGCCGCTGAGGTAAAAGAATAACAGGACGCCGCCGCCGCCCATCGCCCCCAAAAGACCGCCGATAAAACCGTTGCTGAGGCCGGGGAATATTTCCGGGACAAAATGCGACAGAATGACCATAAGGATAGCCAGCCCGCGCAGGCTGTCCAGACCCGCGATACGAAGCCATGCGACGCTGTGCGTATTCAATTCCAATGTCATGGAACGATTGTGCGCATACGGCCCTTGTATGTCCAGATGGCAAATCCGTCTAGCCGTCAGAGGTGGAGGGTTTGGTTTTTTTCTGATTGAGATCGGGTTTTGGAACGATGCCCGCCGGTGTATCGGCGGCGGGTTGCAGATAGGGGCGCATCTGGCGCAAGGCCGCCCCGACCTTCAGTTCCAGCATCTTCTTGCCGATCCGTTTGCTGGCCAGGCGGTAATCACCGTTTTCGCCCATCTGTCCCAATGTTCCGGGCGGATTTTTCCGGACGGCGTCCGGCCTGACCACCATAAGTTCGGACGTATCGCGCATGCCGGCGTGATGGCCTATCTGCTCCTTGGTAAAGCCCTGGGTGAGCAGCCATTCAACTTGGCCGTTGGCGCCATAATAGTCGCTGATCTGGACAACGCCTTTGGAGGATAAGGATTTCGCCACCCTGTCCTGGGCCGCCTGGTTCGGGCCGCTATCGCCGATAAAGAAGATATGTCTGAAGCCGTGCTGCAGATAACTTTCCGCCGCATCGCGCAGGACAGCCTCATAGTCTTTATCCGAAAGGCTCAGCGTGCCGGTCACACGCATGTTGTCCTCCGGCGGGTTGATGCCACCCTCGGGGACGTAGCTTAAAATCGGTGCGACAAGCATATGCCCGGCCTGCTGCGCGATTTTTTCGGCCGTGTAGCGCACGATAAAACTGTGTTTCCCTTCGGCCAGGTGGGCACCGCCCTGTTCGGTACCGCCGGTCGGAATGATGATGCTGTCAAAGCCCTCTTTCTGCGCGCGCTCAATCTCGACCCAGGTCAGGTCTTCGATATGCACGCTGCGCAGGATGCGGTCCTGCAAGGCATTGTTCATCAAGCCGAAAAACATCGCGGCCAGAATAATAAAAACCGCAAAGGGCATGATTGTCCTGCGTTCCTTCGGGTTTTTCAGGCTGTCCAAAGTCCATTTGAACGGTGCAACATAAAGATCCCATACCGAATTGAAGGGGTTGGGCTGCTTCTGGCTAATGCCGTAGCTGAGTTTTTCGTAGGTTTTCGGGACGTAAAGAGTGCCGAATAATTTATCCCACACCGAAAAAATCAGGCCCATATTTTTGTCCCAGTGTTTGGGCGCGATGCTGTGATGGACCTGATGCTGGGCGGGGCTGACGATAATATGGCTGAGCCAGGCAGGGTAATTAAACCACACCTGGGAATGACGCAGATTATAGCCGAAGATATAGAACAGGAAAATCACGACGTTGAGGCCCAGCACCAGATATTCCTGCGGTGTGCTGCCCGTCAGGTACCAGAACAGACCGTAAAACGTTCCCCCAAAAATGGCGGCGAGGAACGCGCTCAGAACCAGATCGACCGGATGCATGCGGTAAAGCGTGATCGGGTTCAGCACCTCCGCGGAATGATGCACCTTGTGGAAATGCCACAGGATCGGGATTTTGTGCATCAAATAATGTTGCCAGAACAGGGCGAAATCAAAGGCGAGGATGGAACAGATTGTGAAGACGATCTTTGACCACGGTGCGATCAGCACCGGTTTCGACAGCGGCCCGAACAACTGGCCGAAAAATTCGTGCATGACCATGGCACAGGCATTGGCGCTGATCAGCAACTGGGCGATGACCACGTAATAGACGAAGACATTGACGAGGGCGAAGGCGTAATCCTGCAGGGCGGAGCGGTGGGTATAAGCCCCCTGACCAAAGACGAAACCGCGAAAACCCTTGCTGGTATCCGGTCCGTCCGGGTCTTTTCGAAACGTCCAGAAGGAGATCAGGGCCAGGAACAGGGCGGACGCCAGATACAGAACATGGATGCGTTGCTGCGGGTCGAAAATGACCAGATAATCCATCAGCGATTTGGCATGAAAAGCTTCGTCCATTGGGGCGCTCAGACAACACTTAAAGGGAAAAGAAAGGACCTTATAAATTCTGCGCCCGCCCCCGCTTTCTGTCCAGTAATTTGATTGTGCGTTTACAGCTTCCGGGATTTGGACTAAAGATTTGCCCATGAGCAATATCCCCACCATCGCCATCGACGGAACCGCCGCCAGCGGCAAGGGCACACTGGCGCGGCGTCTGGCCGATTATCTTGGTTATGCGTATCTCGATACCGGGCTGCTTTACCGGGCCGTGGCGTGGAGCCTGATTGCGCAGAATATTCCGACCGATGACACAGGGGCGGCCATCGCGGCGGCAGAGGCGCTTGACCCATCGGCCCTTGATAAGCCCGAACTGCGCAGCGGGGCGGCGGGACGCGGGGCTTCGGTGGTTGCCGCCATTCCTGCCGTACGTCAGGCGCTTGACAGCTTTCAGAAAAATTTTCCTGCCCGTTCAGGAAAAGCGGGCGCTATCCTTGACGGGCGCGATATTGGCACGGCGATTTTCCCCGATGCGAAGGTGAAATTTTATGTGGATGCCGATCTGAGTGTCCGGGCAGAGCGCCGTTACCGTGAGCTCGTCGCGGCGGGTGAGGCGATTGATTATGAAACTGTGCTGAATGATTTTAGAATCCGCGATGCGCGCGATAAGGGCCGGGATTTTAGACCGCTGGAGATTGCGCCCGATGCGATCATGATCGATACGACCGCAATGAATGCCGAACAGGTTCTGCAAAAGGCAATCGAAAGCCTGAAGCTCTAAATCTTATTTCACCAGAACGATCCGTCCGTCCTCGATGAGGATCTTCTTTTCACGGTAAAGCTGACCGATGACTTTTTTATAATTGGCCTTGCTGACCTGATACCACTGGAAGATTTCGTCCGGCGGGCTTTTGTCGGTCAGGGTTGAAGTGCCGCCAGCCTTTGCCAGATCAATTAAAATCTGTTCGGCCAGCCCGGTTTTCATTTCCGTGCCCTGTTGCTGCAGCGTCAGGTCGATGGAATCGTCGGGGCGTATTTTCTTGATGTAGCCGGAAATTTTCTGCCCCGGTTTGAGCGCGCCAAGAACATCATTATTATGGATGAGGCCGAGATAGGCGCCGTTGATGATGGCCTTATACCCCAGCGGTGAACGGCTTGCGATCATCAGATGGACGGCTTCGCCGGCGGTAAACATGCCTTCGTTCTTTTCGCCAAGATAAAGGCTCAGCTTGCTGCTGGCGCAGATGCGGCCAGTGATGTCCTCAAAAACGCAGACGGTGTATGACCGGCCCTGTTCCATTGGAACGCGCTGTTCCTTGAACGGCACAAAGAGGTCTTTGGAAAGCCCCCAGTCGAGGAATGCGCCGTAATCGTTGACCTGCGCCACTTTTAAATGCGCGCATTCGCCAACCTGCACAAAAGGCTTTTCGGTGGTGGCGATGACGATATCTTCGGAATCGCGGTAGAGAAAAACGTCAAGCCAGTCGCCCGGCTGCACACCGGCGGGAACATAACGTTTCGGCAGCAACACCTCGCCAAAATTATCGCCGTCGAGGTAGAGGCCGAATTCGACCTCCTTTACGACGTGCAGCTGCGCGCTTCGCCCGATATAAAACATGGTGTCCGGTGCCCTTAAAAATCCGTTGCCATTACGTATAACAGGATCAGGGAACTTTCTGCATCATGATTTGTTAGTGCAGCCATGAAAAGCCAGCTTTTCCCCACCGCCCTGAACCAGGACCTCCCGCATAGAAGCAGCCTTCGCCTGCGTTTGGCGGGACGGGTTATCAACCTTTTCCTGCGTGATGCCGAACTGACTATTTTCTGCCGTAGTCCCTACACACATATTACGGTGGGCCGTGCGGGTACCGAATATTTCGCCATGGAAATCGATAATCCGGATACGCTCTGGGATATTATCCGCAATCCTGACCCGGTTCTGGGCGAAGCCTTTATGGATGGGAAATGGGTCTTACGGCGCGGGGATCTGGGCCGGTTTATGACCGTGCTGGCCCGCAACGCGCAGCGGCTGATCGATTCAAGATTTGGCGGCATTTTTTCAAGATTCCTGCAAACCGTTCCGCCGGATACCGTTCATGACGCCAGAAGCAGCCGCAAGAATGCGTCATTCCATTATGATCTGGGCAATGATCTTTACGAATTATTCCTTGATGAAGGCATGAATTATTCCTGTGCTTTCTGGCCAAGCCGGGATATCGATTTGCGTCAGGCGCAGCTGAATAAAATTCATGCCATTATCGGGCGGCTCGGCGTTGCCCCCGGTATGCGGGTTTTAGAGATCGGGTGCGGCTGGGGTGAAACGGCATCGATCATGGCGCGGGAAGCCGGGGCCGCTTCCGTTACCGGGATTACTCTTGCCGACCGACAACTGGCCGTAGCAAAAACACGCGCCAATACGCCGGGTCTTGGAAACCGCCTGCATTTTGAATTGCAGGATTATCGCGAGCACGCCAAAACTCATCTTGGGGCCTATGACCGCATCTATTCCATCGGGATGTTCGAGCACGTGGGCGCAGATTCCTATGGCAACTATTTCGCCGCAATCCGCAGCCAGCTGGCCCCGGGCGGCAAGGCGCTTGTCCATTCAATCATCAGCGGAAGGGAGAAAGGCCGCAATGGCAAGATGAGCAGCCAGTGGCTGGAGCGTTATATTTTCCCGGGCGGTGAGATATGCGACCTTCAGACCATGCTGAATGCCGCCAAAGCGGAAGGATTGACGCCTGTAGCCGAACCGTATGTGGAGCCGTCTTATTATTACGCGGAAACCCTGCGGCACTGGCGCAGCAATTTTACGCGTAACATGGACCGCCTTGATCCGCAGAAATACGATGAACGTTTCCGCCGCATGTGGCTTTTTTATCTGGCGATGTGCGAGGCCATGTTCGAAGGGTGCGGTTTTACGATCGCCCAGGTGGTCTTCAAGCCGTTCGGCCCGGCCAAGATTGCGCGCTTCGATCACTGAATGAGTCTTCAGGCTTAACCCTGTCGCGGACGCCCATTTTCCAGTACGCTGAGGCAATTGTGAAAAGCCTTTTCCATTCGCGCGGCTCGATCTCAAGACTCCATAAAGACCAAGTGTGGCAGCCGTGCCAAAGGCGGCGGCCAGTAAAGGGGGATTTAACATCACCGCGCCCAGGGCAGTAACCGCGCCGCCGGTTATCAGGAACAATTTTTCCGTTTCGCGCCCGGCAAGGCTGGTAGCCAGGACTGAGCGCAGATGTTCCGTCTGGCCGCTGGAAAAGGCCTTACCCACATCCTCCGCCGCGACCCCGAAATAATCAGCAAGCCCGGCGTGGATCTGGAGGCGATTCATTTTTTGAACGTCTTGTTCGGTCATGGCCGGATCTCCTTTGTAAAATACTTACCATAACATTTATCTTCTGTCATCCAATATTCAAAAATGCTAAATATTTCATTGCTTTGACTCTCCTTTTGGCGGTATTAATGCCCCGTCCTGCGGACATGACAGCCCGGTCCCGCCTTTTTGGAGGCAACCCACCGGCCTGATCCTCTGACTGCGTGGGCGCATTTTTCCGAAAAAGGAAATAAATCCATGGCAGGTGCATCCTCCAAACTCAAAGACCGGATCGGCTCCGACGACTTCGCCGCACTCCTCGACACATCTATGAATAACAAGTCCAAATTCGAAGGTTCGGTTGTTAAAGGCCGTATCGTTTCGATCAGCAATGATTACGCAATCATTGATGTGGGCCTGAAATCCGAAGGCCGCATCCCCTTGCGTGAATTCTCTCTGCCGGGTCAACCGTCAGAAGTGAAACCAGGCGACATCGTCGAAGTATTCGTCGAGCGCATGGAAAACCGCGACGGCGAAACAGCTCTCTCCCGCGACAAGGCTCGCCGCGAAGAAGTCTGGGTGGACCTCGAAAAAGCCCATACAAAAGCAGAACGCGTTACCGGCGTTATCTTCGGTCGCGTTAAAGGCGGCTTCACTGTCGATCTCGGCGGCGCAGTTGCATTCCTTCCTGGTTCACAGGTTGATATCCGCCCTGTGCGCGATGTCGGCCCGCTGATGGGAACCCCGCAACCATTCATGATCCTGAAAATGGACCGTCCGCGCGGCAACATTGTTGTCTCACGTCGTGCCGTTCTTGAAGAATCCCGTGAGTCCGCACGTTCGGAACTGATGGGCGCTCTGAAAGAAGGCCAGGTTCTGACCGGCGTTGTGAAAAACATCACCGATTACGGTGCGTTCGTTGATCTCGGCGGTGTCGATGGTTTGCTCCACGTTACCGACATTTCGTGGAAACGTATCGGCCACCCATCAGAAGTTCTGTCCATCGGTCAGAGCATCGAAGTGCAGGTCATTCGTTACAACGAAGAGAACCAGCGTATCAGCCTCGGCATGAAACAACTGGAATCCGATCCTTGGGAAGGCGTCGCAAGCCGCTTCACCATCGGCTCCAGAGTGAAAGGCCGCGTCAACAACATTACCGATTACGGCGCGTTCGTTGAGCTTGAATCAGGGATTGAAGGACTCGTTCACGTGTCCGAAATGTCCTGGACCAAGAAAAACGTCCACCCGGGCAAAATCGTTTCAACATCGCAAGAAGTTGAAGTTATGGTTCTGGACATCGACCGTGAGAAACGTCGTATTTCTCTCGGCCTGAAACAGACCCAGGACAACCCGTGGAAAACGTTCGCTGACCAACACAAAAACGGCGAAATCCTTGAGGGCGAAATCCGCAACATCACCGAATTCGGTATGTTCGTTGCTCTGCCTGGCGATCTGGACGGCATGGTTCACATGTCCGACATTTCATGGGACAAGGCCGGTGAAGAAGCCCTCAAAGACTACAACAAGGGCGACATGGTCAAGGTCAAGATCCTCGAGATCGAAGCCGATAAGGAACGTGTTGCTCTCGGCATCAAGCAACTGACCGAAAACCCGAATGGCGGCAGCAACGACGTTTCGTCGGCTCCTTCCTCCTCCGGCGCTTCGTCTGGTTCGGATGTTGGCAAAGGCGCAGTCGTAACCTGCACCATCACAGAGATCACCGGCAACGGTATCGAAGTGACGGTTGGCGACAAGAAAGGTTTCATCAAGAAATCCGACCTGTCCCGCGAGCGTTCCGAACAGCGTCCTGACCGTTTCGCCGTTGGTGAAAAGGTCGATGCGAAGATCATCGCGTCCGAGAAAGGCA